>NZ_CP171358.1:1836302-2142353 GCF_043518605.1 Agromyces sp. MMS24-JH15 | reverse complement strand
ACCCCGAGGTGCAGGAGGCGCTCGCCGCCGCTCGCGTGCCCGAGCTGTCGGTGCCCACGCTGAACGAGGGCGAGACCTACGCCGACTTCCTCGCCGACCGCTCGGCCTACGAGGACTTCGACACGGACGCCTACCTCGGCGGCAAGGGCGGCGGGTTCGTCCGCCTGCAGCAGCTCGCGACCGAGCACCTGCTCGGCGCGCGCTGAGCGTCAGCGCTCTCACCCACTCATCGCCCGCCGCTGCGCCACTTCCGGCCCGCTGCGCCACTCCAGTCGGCGCAGAGTCCGCGAAGTGGCGCAGCGGTGGGCCTCACGTGAAGGAACCGCCATGCCCCTCGTCGCCGGCGTCGACTCGTCGACGCAGTCGTGCAAGGTCGTCATCCGGGATGCCTCGACCGGAGCGCTCGTGCGTTCGGGTCGCGCGTCCCACCCGGACGGGACCGAGGTCGACCCCCAGGCGTGGTGGACCGCGCTGAACACGGCCATCGCCGACGCCGGCGGCCTCGACGACGTCGCGGCGATCTCGATCGCCGGCCAGCAGCACGGCATGGTCGTGCTCGACGCCGAGGGCCGGGTCATCCGCCCCGCCCTGCTCTGGAACGACACCCGCTCGGCCGGTGCCGCGCGCGACCTGATCGACGAGGTCGGCGCCTCCGAGTACGCCCGGCGCACGGGCGTCGTGCCGGTCGCGTCGTTCACGGCCACGAAGCTGCGCTGGCTGCGCGACGCCGAGCCCGAGGCCGCGGCCCGCGTCGCGGCCGTCGCGCTCCCCCACGACTGGCTCACCTGGCGGCTGCGCGGCTTCGGCCCCGCAGGCGAGGCGGATGCCCCGCTCGGGCCCGTGCTCGACGAGCTCGCCACCGACCGGTCGGATGCCTCGGGCACCGCGTACTGGGGCGCCGACGGCTACGACCGCGAACTCCTGGAGCGCGCGCTCGGGCACGACGCCGCGCTGCCGCAGGTGTTCGGGCCGGACGAGCAGGTCGGGCGCACGCCCGGCGGACTCGTCGTCGGTGCCGGCGCGGGCGACAACGCCGGTGCGGCGCTCGGGCTCGACGCGCAGCCCGGCGACGTCGTCGTGTCGATCGGCACGTCCGGCACGGTCTTCGCGGTCACCGGACAGCCGGTCGCGGATGCCTCGGGCACCGTCGCCGGCTTCGCCGACGCGAGCGGGAACTGGCTGCCCCTCATCGCCACGCTCAACGCGGCGCGCGTGCTCGACTCGACGGCGGGCCTGCTCGGCGTCGACCACGAGGAGCTCGGGCGGCTCGCGCTCGAGGCCGCGCCCGGGGCATCCGGGCTCGTGCTCGTGCCCTACTTCGAGGGCGAGCGCACGCCGAACCTGCCCGACGCGACCGCGTCGCTGCGCGGCATGACGATCGCGTCGACGACGCGGCCGAACCTCGCCCGCGCCGCCGTCGAGGGTCTGCTGTGCGGGCTCGCCGACGGGCTGGACGCCGTGCGCGGCCAGGGCGTCGAGGCGACCCGCGTGCTGCTCATCGGCGGCGCCGCGCAGAACCCGGCCGTGCGCGCGATCGCCGCGCAGGTGTTCGACGTGCCCGTCGCGGTGCCGGCGCCCGGCGAGTACGTCGCCGACGGCGCCGCGCGACAGGCCGCGTGGGCGTTGTCGGGCTCGCGCCCGACGTGGACGGTCGAACTCGTCGCCGAGTTGGACGTGGACACGCGCCCCGAGATCCGCGCCGCGTACGCGGCCGCGGCCCGGTAGCCCGCGCCCACCCCGCCCCGCCCTACTCCCCTGCCTCCTGCCTCCTGCCTCCTGCCTCCTGCCCTGACTCCTGCCCTCCCTCCTCCTCGCGGTGTCACTTCGTTCTCGCGGTGCCACATGTTCACGGCACCGCGACGATGAAGTGACACCGCGAGCGGGGTGGAACCAGGGCTTGGAGGGGGTCTGGCGCCGATGACTCCGGCGGGGCCGGCGACGTGGGTGGAGCCCGCCGCCGGGCCCGCCGGCCACGTGTCACCCTTGTCACCCGTGTCACCCGTCGCACCCGTGTCACCCGTTTCACCCGTCGCACCCGCTCGCGGTGTCACTTCCGACCGGCGGTGCCACGTGTTCGTGACACCGCGGGAACGAAGTGACACCGCGGGGTTGGGGAAGCGGGTTGGGGAAGCGGGTTCGGGAAGCGGGTTCGGGAACCGGGGTTCGGGAACCGCGGTTCGGGGAGCGGGTCAGCGGGCGGCGGCCGCGAGCGCGTTCAGGAGCGCCGCGCCCGTGCGGGCGTCGGACACGGTCACGACCAGGGGCGGGGCATCCACTCGCTGCACCTCGATGCCGGGGCCGCCGCGCAGGATGATGCCGCGGCGCCCGCGGACGTCGAGCCGGAATCCCCAGCCGCCGAACTCGCCCGGGAGGACCTCGACGTCGGCCGCCGAGACGACGTCGGCCAGCGGCACGTGGGTGAGTCGGAGTCCGAGGAGCGTCCGCACCGTGAGGCCACGGCGATCGACCGTGACGCGGATCGCGGTCGTCGTCGCGAGCACGACGACGAGGAGGAACAGCAGCGTCCAGAGCCACCACACATCGGGCGCGAGGACGATCGGCACGATGAGCCACGCACCCGCGAGGCACAGGATCGCGATGATCACCCACGGCGCCGACGCCGACGCCGTCCACACCGCGCGTTCGCCCGGAGCGAGGTCGAGCGCCGGCGTCGCGTCGGGCGTCGACGCCCGCACGGGTGCGGGGAGCGCGCGCCAGGTGAGCCAGCCGACGAGCGCGCCGAGCAGGAGGCCGCCGACGACCGCGACGGGCGCGACCCACTCCGGCGGGACCGCGCCGTCGAGTTGCGTGCCCGTGAGCGCGAGCGTGATGACGGCGACGACGACGGGCGTGGCGACCGCGGCGCTCGCGGTCGGGCGGACGCGGGCGAGCAGCCGGGACCGCTCGCCGTCGGCGGGTCGCAGCGCCGCGCGCCAGCCCGCGAACGTCGCGAGCGCGAGGCTCGCGACGAGCGAGAGCGAGATGACGAGGGTCGCGAGCACCGCGCGGATCGGGGTCGTCCACCGGTCGGGCTCGCCGGACGCGTCGAAGTGGACCGCGACCTGGTCGGGCATCAGCGGGATCCAGATGAGCTGGATCGCGGTCGCGACGGCGACGATCGCGAGCGGCAGCCAGACGACGAGGACCCAGAGGATGCGCCGGTCCCGGCGATCCTGCTCGGCGACGGCGTCGGCGGCCTCGGGCCCGACGGCGAGGTGCTCGGCGGCAGGGTGCTCGGCGGCAGGGTGCTCAGCGGCAGGGTGCGCAGCAGCAGGGTTGCCGGCAGCCCCGCGCTCGGCATCCCCCTGCTCCGGCAC
This sequence comes from Agromyces sp. MMS24-JH15, assembly GCF_043518605.1. Lineage (GTDB taxonomy): Bacteria > Actinomycetota > Actinomycetes > Actinomycetales > Microbacteriaceae > Agromyces. The sequence continues at coordinate 2,139,036 of NZ_CP171358.1, read as the reverse complement.
CCGGTCGCCCTCGGACGCGCCGGGGTGCTGCTCGGTCATCGGTCGAACTCCTCTCGGATCAGGGCGAGGACCGTGTCGGCGCCGACGCCGTGTTCGCGCGCGACCTCGACGAGTCCGGCAGCGTGCTCGCGCACGGCCGCGAGCGCGCCGGCCTGGGCGGTGACCACGGCGCCGCGCCCGCGGCGGAGCTCGATGATCCCCTCGTCGCGCAGGGTCTGGTAGGCGTGCAGCACGGTGTGCTGGTTCACGTCGAGCGAGTCTGCGAGGTCGCGCGCGGCGGGCAGGCGCTCGCCCGCGCCGACCCGGCCCGCGAGCACCTCCGAGCGCACGGCCCGGACGAGCTGCTCGAAGATCGGGGTGGCCGACGCGGGGTCGATGCGGATGATCACGTCATCCTCGTCACGATCCGCTCGCGGTCGAAGCCGCGGGCGACGAGCGGGAAGACGGCCAGGTCGACCACGAGCAGCACGGCCGCTGCGGCGAGCGCGATGCCCGCGTCGAAGAGCATGACGCCCGTGGCCTGGCCGACGACGAGCGCGAGCACCGGCAGCACGACGAGCACCGCGACGCCCTGCGCACCCTGCATGGTGGTCGAGCGCCCCGACACCGCGACGATGAGGCTCGTCGCGAGGAACGCGACGAGCGGCACCAGCAGCCCGATCACGACGGCCCACGTCCAGGTCGGGAAGAACACGCGGCCGAGGATCGGCCAGGCGAGCACGTTCACGAGCACCGCGTACACGAGGAACGCCGCCCACGCGATGCCGACCGAGAGGACCATCGAGGCGAGCACCTTGCCGAGCACGAGTTCGCGATCGGACAGCGGCGTCGAGAGCAGGCCCTCGATCGTGCGCCGCTCCTTCTCGCCGACGAAGCTCGAGCTCGCGGTCACGCTCGCGACCATGACGGGGATCACGAGGAACAGCGGCGCGAGGAAGAATACGACGACGGCGTAGACCACGGTCTGCGCCTCGTCCAGCCCGGCCGGCATGACGCCGGCGGGCAGGTGGTCGAGGAAGGACTGCATGCCCGTGACCATCGAGGTGATCGCGGGGTTCGCGCCGAGGAGGATCACCGCCGTGGGCAGCAGCACGACGAACACGAGCGGCACCACGACGAGCGGTGCGAGCGCCTGCCGGTTGCGCGCGAGCTCGCGCCAGTCCTTCCAGACGAGCGCGACGACGCGACGGCGCGACGCGGCGAACCGGGTGGGAACGGATGCCTCGCGAGCGGATGCGACGTCGGTGAATGCCTCGCGAGCGGATGCTTCGGGCGCGGTCATGCTGCGGCTCCTTCGGTGAGGCCGGCGACACCGGCGTCGGCGCCGGCGTGGCCGCCGGCGTGATCGGCGATGGTGGCGAAGTAGAGGTCCTCGACGGTGCGCGAGGCGGGGACCAGCGCCCGCACGGGCACGCCGTCGCCGACGAGCGCCGCGACGAGCGGGGCGACGTCGTCGTCGCGGTGGAGCTCGAAGGCGAGCCATCCGTCGCCCTCGACCTCGACCGCGCCCGACGCGAACCGCTCGACCAAGCGCCTCACCGCGCCGGACTCGCCACCCGCCTCGAGCCGGAATCGGCGGTTCGGCCAGCGCTCACGGAGCAGCGTGGGCACGTCGCCCGAGGCGACGAGCCGGCCGCCGACGAGCACCCCGAGTTCGTCGCAGAGCGTCTCGAGCCCGTGGAGTTGGTGCGTGCAGAGCACGAGCGTCGTACGCGTCGTGCGGATGAGCTCGCGCAGGTAGTCGATGAGGTCGGCCGCGGCCTCGGGGTCGAGGCCCGCCGTGGGCTCGTCGAGCACGAGGAGGTCGGGCTCGTGCAGCACCGCGCGGGCGAGCGCGACCTTCTGGCGCATGCCCTTGCTGAGCTCGCCCGCGAGCGAGTCGGCGCGCGCGGCGAGGCCGAGGAGCCCGAGGACCTCGTCGATCCTCGCGCGCAGCCGTCGGCGCGGGACGCCGAACAGCTCGCCCCAGACCTGCAGGTTCTCGCGGACGCTCAGCGCCTCGTAGACGTTGGTGTCGGTCTGCACGCCGATGCGCGCGCGCAGCCGGTCGATGTTGGCCCGGTCGGGCCGCTCGCCGAACAGGCGGACCGATCCGGCGCTCGGCTCGAGGAGGCCCGTGAGCATCCGGACCGTCGTGGTCTTTCCGGCGCCGTTCGGGCCGAGGAGCCCGTACGCGCGACCGGGTGCGAGCGACAGCGAGACCTCGGAGACGACCTCGCGGTCGCCGAAGCGCTTCGCGAGGTGGTCGGCGACGACGACGTCCTCCGCGGTCGTGGGCGCGGCGGTCGGCGCGGACCCGGGCGAGATGGGCATGAGATCGAGTCGAGTGGGCACGATCCCATTATTCTATTTGTCGCTATAACAATGCAACCGGCATTCGATGGGAGCACGCCGAGACCGCGTCGGACCCCGGCGAGGAGATCACGTGCCGAGGCGTCGGCACTGCGCGGCGAGGAATCCCTCCCGCGAGCAGCCGGTCATCGCTTCGTCAGGTCCCAGGGCAGCGTGCCATTGCCCTGGAAGACGACCTTGCCCGCACCGCTGACTGCGCCGTTGCCGGACACGGTGGCGCCGGCCGGGACGTCCAGGACAGCGCCCTCGGGGAGCGACAGGATGCCTGGCGCGGTGATCGACAGTGATCCGAACTTCGGGAAGCTGGCGCCCCAGCCCTTGGGACCGCCGCCGATCGCGGTCGGGGCACCCGTTCCCTGCTTCGCGATCACCGTGCCGCCCGTGATGGCGACCGTCGCCCCGTGGGCGACGTACCCTCCGCCGATTGCCGAGGCTGACTCGCCGGCTATGGCGGTGACGTCGCCGCCGTTGATCGTCACCGTACCGCCGTTCTTGAGATTCACGGTGCTGATGAAGGGGCTGATGGCGACCGACCCGCTTCCGATCCCCGCAGCGCCGATGCCGCCGCTCGCGGTGACGTCGCCGCCGTTGTTCGTGATCGAGCCGCCGCTGCGGAAGAGTCCACCGCCGATTCCGGCGCCGCCGCCCTGACCGACGAGATGGGCGCCGTCGGCAGGGCCCCCGTTGCCACCTGTGGCTTCGACGGTGCCGCCGTTGATCGTGATCGAGCCGGCGTCGGCCTTGAGGGAGTAGTTCCCCAGGTACTTGTGGTCACAGCCGGTGCCGATCCCCGCGCCGCCGAGGCCCCCGGTGGCGATGACCCTTCCACCGTTGACCACGAGCGTTCCCCCGGCGGCGGAGAGACTGCCGCCGATTCCAGCGCCGGAACTGTGGATGTACTCAGCGGTGCCGGTCGCATAGACCGTGCCCCCGTCGACGATGAGCGTCGCGTCGGTGGTCTGGATGCCTGCGGTGCGGCCGGGGTTGTTCGGGTCCAGGGGCCCGCTGGCCGTGAGACTGCCGGTGGTGCCCGTGATCCTGAGCGTGCTGCCCTTGCCGAGGACCACGGGCATGTCCCCGATGCCGTACATCCCGAGGTCGAGCGTGAGCACGGCCTTCGGCTTGAGGGTCAGGACATGCCCGGGCCCCTCGACGGTCATCGAGGACGTGATCCTGACCGTGTCACCGTCCGGGGTCGCATTCGCGAACGCCGCGGAGAGCGCGTCGAAGTCGCCGACCCCGCCCGGGACGTCCGGCGCGGTGCCGGGGCTCGCACCGGGCGCCGCCGAGGTGCTGCCGTCGGGGCCGCTGTCGCCGCGGAGCTTCGACAGTGCGTCCCAGTCGATGGCATCGTCCAGGTCGCCGGCGCCGCCGACACTGCCCGAGCCGCCGGAGCCGCCGAAGCTGCCGGAGCTGCCGAAGCTGCCGGCCTCGCCGGGATGACCGTCCCAGCCGGAGAAGGCCGGGTCGTCGGGATCGAACGCGAACGCCGCCCCGGGTACTGCAAGGGCCAGCACCGTCGCCGAGGCGAGCACGCAGCCGATCAACCCTAGACGATGAGAAGTACTCATGTCTTCAGTTATAGGCTCCGCTCGACGGCCATATGTTCGGGCCGACAACAACCCCGCTCGACCCGGCGGCGGGCACGGTTCCGGCGTCAACGGAGTCACCGACGCCTCGGCGTTCCGCCGCCCGCTCGCCCGCGGAATCACGCGCCCGAACCGACGCACCGCGGAGGCGTCGACCCGGTGCCTGAGCGCAGGCTATGAGTCCGCTGTGCGTCGCCTCGACGCCTGCGCGCCCGGCATCACCCGCGCGCGAGCACCGCCCCCGCAGCCTCGAGCCACCGCAGCGGCTCGGCCATCGCGGCGGCCCCCGATCCGGCGAGCGCGCTGAGCGAGACGGATGCCGCGAAGCCCGAGGCATCCGCCGTGATCGCCCCGGCGACCAGGCCGACGGGCACACCGGCCGCCGCCGCCCGCGCGGTCACCTCGCTCGGCACCTTGCCCGCGGCCGACTGCCCGTCGAAGCGCCCCTCCCCGGTGACCACGAGGGATGCCCCGGCGAGCGCGGCGTCGAGCCCGATCGCGTCGGCGACCGCGCCGGCGCCGCCCGCCATCCGGGCGCCCCACGCGAGCAGTCCGAACCCGGTACCGCCGGCCGCGCCGGCGCCGGGCGCCGCGGCGAGCGCGTCGCCGCCGCGCACGATGCGTGCGAGCCGGGCGAGGTTCGCCTCGAGCAGGTCGACCTCGTCGGGCGTCGCGCCCTTCTGCGGCGCGAACACCGCGGCGGCACCGGTCGGCCCGAGCAGCGGATTCGTCACGTCCGAGAGGATCCGCGCGCCCTCGGCCGGCAGGGTCCGGAGCCCGGAGACGTCGACGACGGCGAGCGACGCGAGCCCCCCGCCGCCGCGCGGGATCGGACGTCCGTCGCCGTCGAGGAACCGCGCGCCGAGCGCGACGAGCGCACCCGTGCCGCCGTCGGTCGACGAGCTCCCGCCGATCGCGAGCAGCAGGCCCGTCGCTCCGGCGTCGAGCGCCGCGGCGATCGCCTCGCCGAACCCGAGCGTCTGCGCATCGAGCGGCCGCAGCGGATCGAGCAGCGTGATGCCGCTCGCGAGCGCGAGCTCGACGACCGCGGTGCCGTCGGGCAGTCGCAGCCACGCGGCATCCACGGGCCGATCGTCGGGGCCGGTCACGGTGACCTGCACCCGGCGCGCCCCCGGCACCGCGACGGCGAACGCATCGAGCGTGCCCTCGCCGCCGTCGGCCATCGGCAGCTCGACGATCTCGTCATCGGGCGCGACGGAGCGCCACCCGCGCGCGAGCGCGTCGGCGGCCTCCGCGGCGGTCGCGGTGCCCTTGAACGAGTCGGGCGCGAGGACGATCCGCCGGCTCATGCGCCGCCGACCCCGGGGCCGCCCTCGCGGCCGCGCGCGCGGCGGAGCTCGGGCGAGCGGTCCAGCCAGTCGATCGCCCGCAGCAGCAGCGCGCGGTGCGTGGTCGAGTCGTACGACCGGGTGTCGTGGCCGAGCGCGTCGTAGACGAGCCTCGATCGGCCGAACTCCCGTGCCCAGATCAGCGGATGGCGCACGCCGTCCTCGACGTGCTCGGCGACCGGCTCGATCACGTCGTGGAGGCGCAGGTGCGTGTACCGCTCGTCCTGCACGTCGAAGTCGAGCAGGCCCGCGCGCACCGGGTGATCGCCGACGAGGTGCACGTGCGCCTCGCCGAACTCGGGATGCCACGACTCCCCCTGGATCCACCGGCCGCCGATCGCGGTGTGGAAGGCCGGGTAGTCGGGCAGGCTCGATGCCGACGCGTGCATCGCGAGGATCCCGATGCCGCGCTCGATGGCGGCGCGCAGCGGTTCGGGATCGACCGACGGCGGGCCCTCGCCGTCCAGGGCGTCGGCGAACTCGGCGGCCTCGCCGTCGTCGACGGGCCCGCTCGGGTCGCCGGCGTTCACGACGAGCAGGTCGACCTCCTCGCCGAGTCCGGCGAGCGCGGCATCCACGTCCTCGCGCACCTCGACGTCGTAGCCGGCCTCGCGCACCAGCGCGGCGAGCCGCTCGCTGGTCGCGGCGAACGGATGCCACGGGTCGGCGTACCGGCCCGCACCGCTCAGGATCATCGCCCGGGACATCCGAGGCCTCCTCTCCGGCGGGTCCGTACCCGCTCCCGCGCCCGCATCGTACCGCCGAGGCTCACGCGTCGAGCACCAGTGCCCAGTCCCAGGGGCCGAGGCGCAGCCCGTCGACGGCGTCGCCGCTCGCGGCGTCGCGGCCCGTGACCCGGACGTCGACCGCGGGCCCGCCGTGGTTGACGAACGTGCGGAGCGCACCGCGGCGGGCGACCTCGACGTGGGGTGGGAGCCCCGCGACGACCGGCTCCACTCCGGTCGTCGCGAGGAGTCGGTCGACGACGGCCTGCGTGCCGGCCTCGTCGGGGACGGTGGCGAGGTAGCGCGCGGTGCCGCGGCCCGCCTCGCGGAGCGTGAGGGCGGGGCCGCCCGCGCGGCGCCCGCTCGTGAACACGGCCTCGACGGTCGCGTCGATGGCATGGAGCTCCTCGGCGAGGAGCGTGCCGACCTGCTCGCCGAACGGCGCGAGGCCCGGGGCATCCGCAGTCGGGGCATCCGCAGCCGCGTGCGCATCGGCGAAGCGCGCCTCGCGCTCGCCTGGCTCCGAGGCCGGGGCATCCGCTGGCACGAGCGCGCCGAAGTCCTCGAGCCGCACGCCCAGGAGCCCGCCGAGCTGGGTCAGGAACCCGCCGTCGCGGAACCGGTCGTGCTCGTCGACGACGTCGGTGAACGGGCCGGCCAGCAGGTGGCCGCCGCCCTCGACGAACGCCGTGAGCGCGGCCGCGCCCGTCTCGCGGAGCAGGTACAGGGTCGGCGCGATCGCGAGCGCGTACCGGGAATCGACCTGTTCGGGCCGCACGAGGTCGACCTGCACGTGCCGGCGGTGCAGCGCCCGGTACCAGCGCTGCACGAGCGCGACGTGGTCGAGCCGGTTGAGCGGGTGGTCGGATGCCTCGACGGCCCACCAGTTCTCCCAGTCGAACACGAGCGCGACGCGCGCATCGGTCGCGGGCGCGACCGTCGGGGGTGCCCCCGTCGCGGGCGCCGCCGTCGCGGGCACGCCCGTCGCGCCCGGCCCCGCGCCCGCCTCCGGCCACGGCAGCTCGGGCAGCGCCGCGAGCTTCGCACCGAGGTCGACGACCTCGCGCCACGTGCGGGAGTCGGTGCCGGCATGCGGCAGCATCGCGGAGTGGAACTTCTCGGCGCCGCCCTTCGACTGACGCCACTGGAAGAACAGGATGCCGTCGGCGCCGCGCCCGATCGCCTGCGCGCTCAGCGCCGCCATCTGCCCGGGCGCCTTCGGCGCGTTCGACGGCCGCCAGTTCAGGGCGCCGGTCGCCTGCTCCATGAGGATCCACGGCACCTCGGGCTTCAGCGACCGTACGAGGTCGCGCTGGAACGCGGCCGCGCGGAACGATTCGGGATCGTTCGGGTCGGGGTAGCAGTCGTCGCTCACGAGGTCGACGTGCGGCGCCCACTTCGCGTAGTCGGCCGGCTTGAAGGCGCCCATGAAGTTGGTCGTGATCGGCTGGGTCGCGCCGTGCGCGAGCAGGATGTCCCGCTCCATGAGGTAGCACTCGAGCAGCATGTCGCTCGTGAAGCGGTGGAAGTCGAGCGCCTGCCCCGGGTTGTGGCTGTACGGGGCCTTCCGCGGCGGGAACACCTCGTCGAACGAGCCGTACCGCTGCGACCAGAAGTTCGTCGCCCACGCCCGGTTGAGCGCGTCGACGTCGCCGTAGCGGTCGGCCAGCCAGCGGCGGAAGGCGTCGCGCGCGGCATCCGAGTAATCGGCGTGCAGGTGGCAGCCGTACTCGTTGTTGACGTGCCACATGACGACGGCCGGGTGCGACGCGTACCGGTCGGCGAGCGCGGCGACGAGCTCGCCCGCGAGCCGCCGGTAGACCGGCGACGACGGCGCGTACGCCTGCCGGCTGCCCGGCCAGTACGTGGCGCCGTCGGCGTCCACCGGGAGGAGTTCGGGGTACGCCGCACTCGCCCACGGCGGCGGGCTCGCGGTCGCGGTCGCGAGGTCGACGGCGATGCCGCCCTCGTGCAGGAGGTCGATCACGCGGTCGAGCCAGCCGAAGTCGAACTCGCCCTCGCTCGGCTGGAGGCGCGACCAGGCGAAGATGCCGAGGCTCACCATCGTGACGCCGGCCTCCCGCATGCGTGCGACGTCGTCGGGCCAGACCTCCTCGGGCCACTGCTCGGGGTTGTAGTCGGCGCCGTAGTGCATGGTCGGTCGGTCTCCTTGGCGATGACGATGGGAAAGCGTATTCCCATCCTAGCGGGTGGTCAGATGAACGGTCGAGCATCCGTGAGCGGCGACAACTGCCTGCCGCCGGACTCGACCGCCAGGCCCTGGTGCGCGAGCTCGGCGACGAGCGCGACCCGGGCCTGGACGACGTGCAGGTCACCCTCGGCCGCGCGCGGGTCGGCCAACGCGGACTCGGCACGTGCGGCGAGGTCGGCCAGCGCCCGGCCGGCGTCCGCGCGGCGGTGTCCCGTCCGAGCCGCGGCACGCCCGGTCGAGTACGCCCAGTCGAACTGCGGGAACCCCCAGGCCTCCGGGCCCGCGTCGGCACGCGGCCGCAGCACGGGCACGGTCGACGCCAACTCGAGGCCGGTGTCGACGACGCGCTCGGCGAACGGCCACGCGCGCCCGAGGGCGTCGAGCAGGAAGTGCACGTGGAACGCACCGGCGAGGTTGCCGAACCGCCCCGGGAACGCGTCGACCCTGCCGATCCGGCCGTGCCGCCAGAGGCCGGTCGCCGGGTCGGCGTTCGCTGCGAGCCACGCGAGGTAGGCCTCGAGCCAGTCCGGTTCGTCGACGCCCGTCGCGATCGCGACCGCGAGCAGCCCGGCGAACTCGTGCGAAGCCGGCCACGGCGCATCCCAGTCGAGCCCTTCGAGGAAGGCCTCGGCCGCCTCGGGCCGGAACTTCGCCGCGAGGAACACCGGCGGATGCTCGGGCTCACCGAGCAGCCGCAGCGTCGAGGTGGCCGTCGCGGTCCGGTGCAACGGGCCGTGGGTGAGGTCGTCGAACGCGCCGTCCGGCCGACGGAAGTCCCGGATGGCCGCCGCGGCGCGTGCCGCCTGCTTGCCCGTGATCGGGTCGCCGAGCGCGGCGCGGATCCCGGCCGCCGCCGCGGTGCCGTAGAGGTCGGGAAACGGCGCATCCGATCGCGCGAATCCACCGCCCCGGCGCGCCGACGCCAGGCGCGCCTCGACGCGGTCGAGGAAGTCGCGCACGTCGAGGGTCGTCGTCTCCGGGATCGCCGGCGCCCCGGGCGTCACGGGTGCCCCGGGGACGGCGGGTGGGGTCCGGTCGGCGCAGCCGGACTCGTCCCGCACGCGCAGCGGGTTCACCACGCGTACGCCTCCGGCGCCGGTCCGCCCGGACCGGGCCAGATCCGGTCGAGCTCGGCGAGCTCGGAATCCCCCAGCACCACGTCGAGCGCGCGGACCGCGCTCAGCAGGTGATCGAGGCGGCGCGGACCGACGATCGGCGCAGTGACCGCCGGCCGGTGGAGCAGCCAGGCGAGGCCGAGCTCGGCGGGCGGCACGCCGAGGTCGTCGGCGAACCGCTCGTACGCCTCGACCCTCGGGCGGTCGGCGCCGAGCCCCTCGGCGTCGCTGCGGGCCCGGTCGGACTTGCGCAGGACGCCGCCGAGCATGCCGCCCGCGAGCGGCGACCACGGCAGCAGTCCGATGCCGTAGTGCTCGGCCGCGGGCGCGACCTCGAGCTCGATGGTGCGCTCGGCGAGGTTGTAGCGGGACTGCTCCGTGACGAGCAGCGTGCGCCCGGTGGCCTCCGCGACCTCGGTGTACCGCGCGAGGTGCCAGCCTGCGAAGTTCGACGAGCCGAGGTAGAGGATCTTGCCCTGGTCGCGCAGGCGCGTGAACGCGTCGAGCACCTCGTCGACGGGGACGCCCCGGTCGATGTGATGCATCTGGTAGAGGTCGATCCGGTCGGTGCCGAGCCGACGCAGCGAGGCCTCGACGGCGCGGCGGATGTGGACCGACGACAGTCCGCGCTCGTTGGCGCCCGCGCCCATCGGGTTGTGCACCTTCGTGGCGACGACGAGGTCGTCGCGGTTGCCCCGCGCGGCCATCCAGTCGCCGAGGATCCGCTCGGACTGCCCGGGCTCGTCGCCCCACGGGCCGCCGCCGTACACGTCGGCCGTGTCGATGAGCGTGATGCCGTGGTCGACGGCGGCGTCGAGGATCTCGACCGACGCGTCGGCGTCGATCACCGGCCCGAAGTTCATGGTGCCGAGCGCGATGCGGCTGACGGTGGCGCCGGCGCGGCCGAGGCGGGTGTATTCCATGGGGCTCCTTCGTGGGATGCGGGACCGAGGTCGGAGTTCGGGGGTCGGACGTGGGCTCGGGGACGACGGCGACAGGGCGCGGCGGCGCGCGACGCTCCGCGGCGGCCTCAGGCGGAGCGCGTCGACTGGCGCGGCATGAGCGTCGGCTCGAACCGCACGGACGGCGAGGGTTCGCCGGTCGACATCGTGTCGAGCAGCAGCTGAGCCGCCCGACGCCCCATCTCGTGGCTCGGCTGGCGGATCGAGGTCAGCGGCACGATCGACGCCGCGGCGAAGTCGATGTCGTCGTAGCCGATGATCGCGACCTCGCCCGGAACGTCGACGCCCTCGCGGATCAGGCTGTGCAGGATCCCGAGCGCGACCTCGTCGTTGCCGCCGACGACGCCGTCGGGTCGCTCATGCGGCGCCATGGCCGCGATGCGCATCCCGATCTCGCGCCCGAGCCGCACGCTGAGCGTGCTCGTCTCGATCACCTGCAGGGACGCGCCGGATGCCTCGACCGCCGCACGGCACCCCGCGAGGCGGTCGCGCATCTGCGCCACCCCGCTCGGCCCGCCGACGAACGCGATCCGCCTGGCACCGCCCGCGAGCACGTGATCGGTCGCGAGCCGGCCGCCGTGGACGTCGTCGAGCGACACCGACGGATGCCTCCCCGTCGGGTCGACCCGGTCGACGAGCACGACCGGCACGTCGCGCTTCGCGAACCGGTCGAGCGCGCCGAGGTCGTCGCTGAGCGGGGCGAGCAGGACCCCGTCGAGGCGCTGCCGGTCGAAGAGGTCGAGATACCGCGTCTCGCGGTCCCGCGAGTCGTAGCTGTTGCCGACGAACACCGAGTACCCGGCGGCCTCGGCGGATTCCTCCGCACCGAGGACCACCTGGGAGAAGAACGGGTTGGTGATGTTGATCACGGCCATGCCGATGACGCTCGAGCGCCCCGCGCGCAACTGCCTCGCCGCCACGTTCGGGACGTAGCCGAGCGTGCGGGCGGCCTCCTCGACCCGCTGCGCGGCGGCGCGGGAGACGAGCTCGGGCCGGTTGAGCGCGTTCGACACGGTCGTGATCGACACGCCCGCGAGCGCCGCGACGTCCCGGATGCCCACTTCAGCCACGGCGGCCTCCCACGCGGTCGAGGCTCGCGAGCAGGCGCAGCCGGTTCTCGACCTTCACGGGGGCCGGGCCGTGCACGATCGTGAGCGACCAGCCGGGTGCCCGGGGCACCTCGACCTCGCACCCGCCGCCGGCGAGGCTCCAGTCGGTCGACTCGCCGGGAACGAGCGCGACGCCGTCGCCGCGGATCGTCCCGTCGACGACGGCGAACCGGCGATCGGATGCCACGCGAATCACGTCCCCATCCGCCGAGAGCCACCCGACCCGGCGCCCGTGGCTGTGCACGTCGAGGCGCGCCGGCGCCGCGTCGGGCTCCTCGGGGCCGGTCCCGGCGATCATGAGGTACCCGGAGACGAGACGCCAGATCGGCGCGGTCGCGACGTACGCGTCCGCGAAGCCGCTGTGCGGGGCATCCGCCTGCTCGTGCAGTCGCACGATCTCGTGGTCGACGGCGTCGAACACCAGCCGGCCGGCCGTGGTCCTCATGCGACCTCCCGCGTGGGAGCTGCGCCGGATCGGGCGTCGACCGCGGCGCTCACCAGTGCCGCCGCGGCGCGGCGCAGCCAGTCGGCGTGCGCGGCCGACTCGAACGACTCGACGCCGTGGCCGAGTGCGTCGTAGGCGACGGCGCCCGAGCCATCCGCCGGCGGACGCCACCAGACGAGCGGGTGGACGATGCCGTCCTCGGTGTGCACCGCGAGCACGTCGTTCGCGTCGGCGCACTCGAGCGCGGTGTACCGCTCGTCGTAGAGCACGAAGTCGCCGGTGCTCGGCGGTGCCGCTCCGCCGGATGCGCCCGAACCGGTCTCGCGCGCGACCGACTGCACGAGCGCGTGGCCGATCTGCGGGTGCCCGCTCGTGCCCGGCACCCACCGCCCGCCGACGACGCCCGCCCAGCGGGGATCGTCGCCGAACGCGAGCGTCGCGGCGTGCATCGCGAGGATGGCCCGGCCGCAAGCATGGCGCGCGACCAGCAGGTCGACGAGCGCCGACGAGTCGCCGGGCTCGAGGGCGAGATCGGCGCTCGCGTTCACGACCAGGAGCTCGGCGTCGATGATCGTCGCGGCGGCGGGCGCCGCGGTCGCGGCATCCGTGCCGATCACCTCGACCTCGCCGACCGCGGAGAGCACGCCGGCGATCGCCGCAGAGGTCGCGTCGAACGCGTGCCACGGGTCGGCATGCAGGCCCTCGCCGGAGAGCACGACGATCCGAACGGTCATCGCGCTGCTCCTCTCGTGCGATCGCGCGGTCGGGGACCGTGCGGACCCGTCAATCGTCGATCCACGTCGATCGGCCGGGTCTCAGGCGGTCGAGCTCGTCCCAGAGCTCGTCTGGGACGACGATATCGAGCATCGCGACCGTGTCTGCCACCTGTGCCGGATTCACCATCCCGCAGATCGTCGTGTGGATCCGCGGGTCGCGCGTCGAAGACTGCAGCGCGGCTGCGATGAGCGGCACGCCGTGCCGCTCGCAGGCGGCGCCCATCGCGTCGACGGCCGCGAGGACCGGCGCGGGCGCGGGCGCGTAGTGGTATCGGTCCGATCGCCTCGGCCAGGACGAGAGGATGCCCCCGCCGTAGACTGCGGCGTTCTGCACGCCGAGCCCGGCCTCGTGCGCCGCGTCGATGAGCTCGTCGGCCGTGCGGTCGACGAGCGTGAACCGGTTGTGCGTGATGAGTGCGTCGAACAGGCCCAGGTCGACGAACCGACGCAGCAGCCGGGTCGGACCGCCCGAGATGCCGATGCGCTCGGCCCACCCCTCGTCGCGCAGCGCGACGAGCGTGTCGACCGCGCCGCCCGGCGCCGTCGCGTCCTCGAACGAGATGTGCTCCGGGTCGTGCAGGAAGAGCAGCGGGACACGCTCGAGTCCGAGCCGGCCGAGGCTCTCCTCGAGCGACCGCCGCATCCGGTCCCCGTCGAAGGATCCCGTCTCGGGGTCGCGGTCGAGCTTGGTCTGCACGAGGAATCCGTCGGGCACCTCGGCACCGGCCAGCGCCGCGCCGATCCGCCGCTCGCTCTCGCCGTCGCCGTAGTTGTTGGACGTGTCGACGAGGTTGAGCGGCCCGGCGAGCGCCGCGCGCACGGTCGCGATCGCGTCGGCCTCGGGCACGACGATGCCGTGGACGGGCGAGGCGGTGCCCCAGGCCGCGGTGCCGATCGTCACGGGCGCCACGGCGAGGCCGGTGCGCCCGAGCACGACGCGCTCGGCCGCGCGGACCGCGCTCATTCGAACACGTCCCCACCGCGGAAGCGGTCCACGAGCACCGCGGCGAGCAGGATGACCGCGACGATGAGGTCGAGGTAGTCGGGGTCGAAGAACTGGACGTTCAGGATGTTCGTGATCCCGGCGACCACGAGCAGGCCGAACAGGCCGCCGATCGGGTTGCCGACGCCGCCGCGCGTGATCGAGTAGCCGCCGATCATGAGCGCAGCGTAGATCTGGAACTCGAGCCCGGTGCCCAGGATGTTCGACGCCGAACCGAGCTGGCCCACGTAGAGGATGCCGCCGATCGCCGCGCCGACCGCGCTCACGACCAGTGCGACGACGCGGATGCGGGCGACCGGGATGCCGGCCCGCTGCGCGGCGCGCGGGTCGCCGCCGACGGCCTGCACGTGCCGGCCCATCCGCGTCTTCGACACGACGCCGGCAGCGACGAGGGTCACGCCGACGCCGATCAGCAGGAGCACCGGAACCCCGGCGACGGCGCCCTGCGTGACGTCGTACAGCGGCTCGATGAGCGTGCTCGGCGGCGCGTTCACGACGATGACCTGGCTGAGCCCGCGCAGGAGCGTGAGCATGCCGAGCGTGACGGCGAGCGGCTCGGCGCCGAACTTCACGATGACGAGCGCGTTCGCCAGCCCGACGAGCGCACCGACGACGATCGTGATGCCCGCGACGGGCCACGGGTCCAGGCCCGCCGCGACGAGCTGGTTGAAGATCACCGCGCCGAAGCCGACCATCGAGCCGATCGAGAGGTCGACGACGCCCGCGAGCAGCGCGAACGAGGCCATGACGGCGACGATGAGCGGCACCGCGACGCTGACGCCGACGATCTGGATGTTCGACGGGGCGAGGAAGGCCGGGCCGACCCAGACCAGGCCGACCACGATGGTCGCGAGCAGCGTGAACCCGATGCTGCCGACCGGGCCCTTCAGCGAGTCGACGACGCGCCGGGTGCCGGTGGCGGGGCGGTCGTCCAGGACGGCGGCGGCGGTCATCGCGCGCTCCTCTTCAGTCGGTAGCCGTCGATGCCGACGGCCAGGATGAGCAGGGCGCCCTGGAACACGAGCGCCCATGCGGGCGGGAGTCCGAAGAACGCGATCGAGGCGGGGATCGTGGCGAGGAAGCCGACGCTGAGCAGCAGCACGAGCAGGTTGCCCTTGCCGCCCGAGAGGCTGATGCCCGCGAGGATCACCGCGGCGATGACGTTGAGCTGGAAGCCCGCGCCGGAGGCCGGCGTGAAGCTCGGGTTCACCGAGCTGAAGACGACGCCCGCGAGACCGGCCACGGCGCCCGCGCCGAGGAACGTGAAGAACCGCGTGCGCTTCAGCGAGATGCCGCGGGCGGCGGCAGCTCGGGGGTTGCCGCCGACGGCCACCAGGTGGCGGCCCCAGCGCGTGACGGCGAGGGCCAGGCCGGTGACCACGATGAGGGCGACCATCGGCCAGAACGCGTTCGGGAGGCCGAGGAACCGGCCGAGGCCGAACTGGCGGAGTTCGCTCGCCGACGGGATCTGCGCCGACTTGAAGAAGATGAGCATGACGGCGAGGCCGCCGAAGCCTGTCGCCAGCGTGACGATGATCGGGTTCAACTTGCCGAGGACCACGATGAGTCCGTTGAGCGAGCCCCACGCGGCGCCCGTGGCGATGCCCAGGAGCACGGCGAGCCAGCTCGGCGCGCCCGCGTTCAGCGACGCGACGGTCGCCCACGCGCTCACGATGAGCGCGACGGGCAGGCTGAGGTCGAGCAGGCCGCCGCTGACGACGACGAGTGCCTGCGCGACGGCGAGGATGCCCGAGATGGACATCGTGAAGGTGACGGCGAGCAACGTCTGCTGCGACAGGAAGTCGGGCCGCACGATCGTCGTGGCGACGATCAGCAGCAGCCAGACGCCGGCGATGCTGAGCGCGTCGCGCGCGGCGGCCGGGACCCGGAGGCCGGTGCGGCGTGCGCCCCGGCCTCCGGTCGCGGCCGGCGCGGCCGGCGTGGTGAGCGAGGTGGTCATGGTTCCCCTGGATTCGTTCGTGCCTCGTCGGCCGCGCGGTCGGTCAGGCCTTGCAGAACAGGTCGTACTCGGTGGTGCCCTCGGGCGCGTCGGCGAGCTGCGCGACGCGGTCGTCGATGCCGGGGATCGCGGCCGCGTCCGCTGCGGTGACCGGGCACGGCGTGACCTTGACGGCGGGGTCGTCACCCGAGTCCTTCACCTCGGGTGCGTCGCCTGCGGCGACCTGGTCGGCGATCTGGAAGGCGAACGCCGGGTAGCCCTCGAGGAAGTACATGACACTGCCGACGAGGTTGGGGTCGACGTTGGCGCCCGTGATCAGCCCGCCGTCCTGGCCCCAGCCCATGATCGAGCCGTCGCGGCCGAGCTGGGTCGCCGCCTGGAGCGCGCCGACGACGGCCTGGTCGTTGATGCCGACGACGAGGATGTTCTTCGCGTCGGGGTGCGCGGCGAAGATGCCGGGGGCGTTCGCGAGCGACGTCGTGAGGTTGCCGTCGGCCTCGTACGAGACGTACGCGGCCTCGGGGATGTCGGGACAGACCGTCTTCACGGCCTCGCGTGCGTTGCCCGTCCGCCACTCGTTGATCTGGCCTGCCGAGGTGCCCTCGGCCGAGATGACGAGGTCGACGTCGCAGTCCCACTGGGCCTTCGCGAGCTCGCCGAGCGCGGTGCCGCCCTCGGTGCCGGCCGCGGCGTTGTCGATGCCGACGAAGTACCAGCCGTCCTGGGCGATGTCGAAGGTGACGACGGGGATGCCGGCCTCGGCGTACTTCTTCGCGATCACCGGGTTGGCGGCCGGCTGGCCGTTGAACATCATGACGATGTCGACGCCCTTCTGGATGAAGATGTCGGCGTTCTTGGTCGCGGTCGCCTCGCTGTTGTCGTTGCTCAGCTCGACGTAGTCCCAGCCCCGCTGCTTGGCGAGGCCCTCGGCGACGTCGCCCTGGAGCTCCTGCCAGTCGGCGTCGGGCTGACCACCGACCGCGAAGCCGACGGTGAAGGTGCCGTCGTCCTCGGCCGGAGCGGCCGCGCCGACGGTCGAGCAGCCGGCGAGCACGACGGCGGCGGCGGCGAGGCCCGTGGCCGCGAGCGCGGCACGGGCGGTGCGGTGGAAGTGCTTCATTGCAGTTCTCCTTGGGGTGGGTATGGCGATGGGTGGTGTGCGGACGGGTGGGTGGTGCGGGCGGACGTGCGGGCGGGCTGCCCGGACGCCGACCGGTGCGCGCCGACGGCGGAACGGCGATCGGCGCGGACGCGTCACTCGACGACGACGGCGGTGTCCTCGGGCGTGGGCACATCGGCGGGGACGGCCCCGGTGATGAGTCCCACGATGCCCTCGGGGGTCACGTCGGCGACGTCGCGGGTCGCGACGGTCCGGCCGAGCCGCATCACGGTGATGCGGTCGGCGACGGTGACGAGCTGCTGCATGTTGTGGCTGACGAGGATGACGCTCACGCCGTGGTCGCGCAGCCGCCCGATGAGGTCGAGCACCTGCTTGGACTCGCGGACGCCGAGGGCGGCGGTCGGCTCGTCGAGGATGACGATGCGTCGGCCCCAGAGGAGTGCCCGGGCGATCGCGAGGCACTGGCGCTGCCCGCCGGACATGCCCTTCACGGGTTCCTTGACGGACTGGATGCCGACCTGCAGCTCGGCGAGCACCTCGCGGGCGCGCGCCCGCATGGCGCGGTCGTTGACGACGTTGAGCGCCTTCAGGAACGGGTTGGTCGACAGGTTCTCCCGGCCGAGGAACACGTTCTGCACGGCCGACATGGTGTCGACCAGCGCCAGGTCCTGGTAGACGGTCTCGATGCCCGCCTGCAGGGCATCGGCGGGCCGCCGGAAGGAGACGGACTCGCCGTCGACGCGGATCTCGCCGGAGTCCGCGACGACTGCGCCGGAGAGCACCTTCAGCAGCGTCGACTTGCCGGCGCCGTTGTCGCCGACGAGGCCCATGACCTCGCCGCGGCGGAGCTCGAGGCTCGCGTCGGCGAGCGCCACGACCGCACCGTAGCGGCGCGTGATGTGGCGGGCGTCGAGCGCGATGTCGGGGGCGGTGGGGGATTCCAGAGTCATTGTGCACAACCTCGCTGTTGCATCTGAAACGTTTTACCTGAAACGTTTTGGATAGTGTGCACCGCGGCCGCCGCCGACCGCAACCCGACGTTGATGCCCGAATTGAAACGATTTGATAACGAGGATGCCCCGACCTGCGCGGCCATTCGCCGTCGCCCTGCATGCGCATCCCGCGCACGCCCGCCATGGGCGCGGATGCCGGCGGATCCCATGCATTCCGCGCGCGGACCTGCCGCGCCCGCCGGACCTCAGCCCTTGCGCTGCGCCCGATACGCCGTCGGGCTGAGCCCGTGCACGCGCCGGAACTGCCGCGAGAAGTACAGCGGATCGGGATAGCCGACCTCCCGCGCGACCTCCGCCACCGGCAACGCCGTCGTGTCGAGCAACTGCCGCGCCCGAGCCATCCGGAGCCCCGTGTGGTGCGCGAGCACGCCCCCGCCGGTGGCCTCGCGGAACAGCGCGCCGAGGTGCGAGGGCGAGACCCCGACGAGCCGCGCGAGGTCGGAGACCCGGACGTCGCCGTCGACCCGCTCCTCGAGGTAGCGCATCGCGCGCTCGAGGGGTGCGCCGTGCTCGGGTAGGCGCCGGTCGACCGCGAGCTGCGTGAGCAGGCGCCAGGCCATGCCCGACACCGCGAGCAGTCGCGCGGGCGACTGGTCGCGTTCGAGCGCGGACACGATCTCATCGAGCAGGGCCGTCGCCCGGTCCGGCGACCGCAGCGAGACGAGGGGGCGATCCGGGCCCGCACCGATCGCGGCCCAGAGGTCGGCGAGGTCGCCCCCGCGCACGTGGCACCACCAGATCGTCCATGGATCGCCCGCATCCGCGCCGTACGCGTGCGGAACGCCGGGCGGGATCAGCGCGACCGTCGAGGGCGTCACGCGCACGCGCGTCCCCCCGAGGTCGACCCAACCGCCGCCCCCGACGCACAGGATGACCACGGCCTCCTCGGCGCCCTGCGGCCGCGTGCGCAGGTGTCCCTCCGCGCGCGGGAACCAGCCCGCGTCGGTCACGACGAGCCGGCGGGTCACGGGGCGCGCGAGCGCCTCGGCGACGACGGGCCGCGGCACGACGCAGAGCCGCTGGTGCTCGAACCCCTCTCGCCGTTCCATGCGGCCATGATCGCACGCCGGCGGGACGCGCACGACGAGCACGCGAACCGTCGGATCATCCATGTCGATCGCTCGATCCGCCATGCCGCCACCGAGCCCCCCGGCGTACCGTGGCCGTCGTGACCTCCCCCTCCGCCCGCTCCACGTCCCGCGTCGACCACCGCTTCGTGCTGCCCGAGCCGCCGGCCGACGCCCGCCGCACGATCGACGCGGGCGGCGTCGCCTGCTGGGAGGCGCCGCTCGAGATCGACACCTACGAGCCCGCCGAACCCGACCGCTACCCCCTCTTCCTCGACCGCCGCGTCTACCAGGGCTCGAGCGGCAAGGTGTACCCGATCCCGTTCGTCGACCGCATCCTGCCCGGGCGCGCGCCGCGACGGTGGCGGGCGATCCACCTCGAGAACCGGTGGGTGCGCCTCGTGCTCTTGCCCGAGCTCGGCGGCCGGATCCACGTCGGCTACGACAAGACCCGCGACTACGACTTCTTCTACCGCAACAACGTGATCAAGCCCGCGCTCGTCGGCCTCGCAGGGCCGTGGATCTCGGGCGGGGTCGAGTTCAACTGGCCGCAGCACCATCGACCCGGCACGTACCTGCCGGTCGAGACCCACGTCGATCGCGCCGACGACGGCTCGATCACGGTCTGGCATTCCGACCTCGACCCGATGCAGCGCATGCGCGGCAGCCACGGCATCCGGCTCCGGGGCGACTCGGCGCTGATCGAGCTCGAGGCGCGGCTCGTGAACCGCACGGACGTGCCGCAGACCTTCCTCTGGTGGGCGAACGTCGCCGCCCACGCGCACGCCGGGTACCAGTCCTTCTTCCCGCCCGACGTGCAGTTCGTGGCCGACCACGCGCGCCGCGCGATCACGGCGTTCCCGGCTGCCGACCGCCCCTACTACGGCGTCGACTACCCGGCGCTCGCCGCCGAACGCCCCGGCGCCGACCGGCTCGACCGGTACCCGAACATCCCGGTGCCGACCTCGTACATGATCACCGACACGGCCGACGACTTCTTCGGCGGCTACGACCACGATGCCGGCGCGGGCTTCGTGCACTGGGCCGACCGCGCGATCGCGCCGGGCAAGAAGCAGTGGACCTGGGGCGACGGCGAGGTCGGCCGCGCGTGGGATCGCCACCTCACCGACGCCGACGGGCCCTACGTCGAGCTCATGGCCGGCGTCTTCACCGACAACCAGCCCGACTTCAGCTGGCTCCGGCCCGGCGAGACCCGCGTGTTCCGGCAGTACTGGTACCCGATCCAGGACATCGGCCCGGCCGTGCAGGCGACCCTCGACGCCGCGGTCGCGCTCGAGGTCGACGGCCGACGCGTGCACCTCGGCGTCGCCGCGACCGCCGAGCACGACGAGGTGCGGATCGAGGTGCTCCGCGACGGCGCCCCGGTCGGCGAGTGGACGGCGCCGATCGCGCCGGGGCATCCGTTCACCGTCGATCTCGATCTCGATCTCGAGCTCCAAGCCGAGCACGAACCCGCACCCGAGCCCGAGCCCGCACCCGAGCCCGCGGTCACGCGCGACGACCTCGTCGTCGTCGCGACGGCGGGCGGCCGCGAGCTGGTCCGCTGGGCCGCGCACGCGGCGCCGGCCGTCGAGCCGCGGGCCGCGACCGAGCCGCCCGCGCCCGCCGAGCTCGCGAGCGCCGACGAGCTCGTGCTCACGGCCCTCCACCTCGTGCAGTACCGGCACCCGACGCGGTCCGCGGAGCCGTATTTCGCCGAGGCCGTGCGACGCGATCCGGGCGATTCGCGCGCACGCCTCGGGCTGGCCCGGCTCGCCTACGCCCGCGGCGAGTTCGGGACGGCGCTCGACCACCTCGACACCGCGCTCGACCGACTCACGCGGCGGAACCTCAACCCCGAGCACGGGGACGCGCACCTGCTCCGCGCGCTCGTGCTCGAGCGCCTCGGCCGGCACGCCGAGGCCGCCGACGCGTTCGGGAAGGCGTCGTGGGACGGCGCACTCGCGCTGCCCGCGTCCCTGGGCCGGTCGCGCCTCGCGCTGCGCGCGGGCGACCCCGGCCGCGCGCTCGGGTTCGCGGATACCGCGGTGCGGGCGGATGCGTCGAGCACCCAGGCCGTCGCGGCCCGCGTGGCCGCGCTCCGGGCGCTCGGCCGCGACGCCGATGCGGCCGAGGCGCTCGAGGCCGCCCGCGCGGCCGACCCGCTCGATTTCCTGCTCGCCGCGCTCGACGACGCGCTCGCGCCGATCGACCCGCGGACGCTGCTCGAGATCGCGCACGAGCTGCACCGGCTGGGCGACCGCGACCGGGCGCTCGCCCTCGCCGACCGCGCCGCGGCGGCCGAGCCCGGGCCGTTCGGCAACCCGGCGCCGCTCGCCCGCTACGCCGCCGCGATGTTCCACGAGGCCGGCGGCGACGCGACGGCCGCGGCACGGCGGCGCGCCGAGGCGGGCCGGGCCGACCCGCGCCTGGCCTTCCCCGCCGGACTCGACGACCTCGCCGCGCTGCGCGCCGCGCTCGCGGCCGACCCCGGCGACGCCCGCGCGAGCGGATTCCTCGGCTGCTGGCTGCTGGACGCCGGCCGCACGGCCGACGCGCTGGCCGCACTCGACGCCGCGGTCGCCGGCGGATCGCCCGACCCGGTCGTCTGGCGCAATGCCGCGGTCGCCCTCGTGAACGCGGGCGGCGACCCGGGGCTCGCCGACGCGCGCTACGCACGCGCGCTCGAACTGAGCCCGGGCGATGCGCGGCTCGTGTTCGAGCGCGACCAGCTCGCCGGCGTCCGTCGCGTGCCGGCGGCCGACCGGCTCGCCGCCGTCGAGGCGGCCGGACCCGACGTGCTCGTGCGGGACGACCTCGCGGTCGAGGTCGCGAACCTGCTCGTCGACGCCGGGCGGGCCGCCGACGCGCTCGCCCTCCTCGCCGGCCGGGAGTTCCAGCCGTTCGAGGGCGGCGAGGGGCGCGTGATCGCGGTGTTCGACCGTGCGAGCGCCGCCGTGGCGTGCGACCTGCTGCCGGGCGACCCTGCCGCGGCGCGCGACCTGCTTCGCGACGGCATCCGCGTCCCCGAGCACCTCGGCGAGGGTCGGCATCCCGCCGACGTCATCGCCGAGCGGTTCGTGCTCCTCGGCGACGCCGAGCTGGCCTGCGGCGATCGCACGGCCGCGGCGACCGCGTGGCGACGCGCCACGGCGGTCGGCGGGCCGCTCGCGGCCGGCGGTCACGTCGTCACGGAGCGCGACGCGTGGGTCGGGCTCGCGCACGTGCGCCTCGGCGAGCACGACGCCGCCGAGGCCGTGTGGGCGTCGCTCGAGGCGCGCGCCGACGGCCTCGAGTCGGCGCCCGACCGCGTCGACTACTTCGCCACGTCGCTGCCCGAGCTGCTCCTGTTCCCCGTCGAGACCGCCGAGCGCCGGGCCGAGGAGGCCGGCCGCCTGCGCGACCTCGCGTGGCGGGGCCGGCGCGAAGCCGATGCCGCGCCCGCCCCGACGGCGGCCGCCGCGGGCCTCGACGAGGTCGAGGGGGCGCGGGCATGACCGAGCGCTACCTCGGCACGCCGGCCATGCCGGCACCCGACGGCCGGATGACCGGCCCGGTGCCCGCGCACCTGCCGGACCGGCTCGCGATCTGCCTGTGGGACTTCTCCTGGTACACGCGGGCGGGCGCCGGCGAACCGTTCGCCGACGTCGACCGCGCGATGCGCGAGACCGCCGAGCGCGGCTTCAACGCGGTCCGCATCTGCGCGGCCCCGCTGCTCGTCGCCGGCGGCCTGGGCCTCGACGGCCTCGCGGCCGACCTCGAGATCGACGGGCTCGGCGCCGCCCCGACCGGCGGCCGGTACGGGCAGCGCACGCGCTGGTACGACGCATCCGGCGGGTACCGGCTCGACGTGCGCGCCCGCCTGTTCGAGCTCCTCGCGGCCGCACGCCGGCACGGCGTCGTCGTCGTCCTCGCGAGCTGGGAGTACCAGCAGTCGCCCGCGTTCGCGGCCGACCCGCGCTGGTTCGAGGCGATCGACGCGGTGCCGCTCGAGCGCCGGTACGACGCGCTCGCGGACGCCTTCGGCCGCCTCCTCGACGACGTGCGCGCGGCCGGGCTGATCGAGGTCGTCGCGTTCACCGAACTCCACAACGAGGTCGACTTCTCGATCCTCCCGCCCGTCGAGCAGGGCGGCGTCGCGGCGATGGAACGGCTGCGGGCGAGGCATCCCGACCAGCTCGTGACCGTGAGCTACGGCAAGCCGCCGCACCTGGCGATGCATCGGCTCTCCCCCGAGCTCGGCGTCGCCCAGTCCCACGTGTACAGCTACGGCGTGCTCGACGCGCTGCAGCAGCGCATCGACATCCGCGCCGAGGGCACCGAGGGGTTCCCGAACGCCGACCTGCGCGCGCTCCTGCGCCCGGACGCGCCGACGGTGGCCGAGTACGGACGTCCAGCCGACTGGAAACTGCGCGCGACGGTCGTCACCGACCAGATGGTCTACGGCTACGACTGGATCGACCCCGTCGCCTGGGACGCCTGGCTCGACGCGCACGTCGACCGATACCGCGAGGTCATGCTCCGCGAGATCGAGTCGCGCGTCGTCGCCGTGGCCGAGTGGGCGCGGTGGCGGGGTATCCCGGCCGTGATCGGCGAGGGCTGGGTCGGCTACACGCCGCGCGACGGCGGCTTCGAGGAGGGGCACGTCGGGCTCGCGATGGCTGAGCACGGCATCCGCACGGCGGTCGCGCACGGAGTCTGGGGCGTCGTGCCGTGCTCGAACGCGGCGCCGCACCATCCCATGTGGGCGACGCACGGCGACTGGATGCGCCGCATGAACGCACTCGCGACCGAGGAAGGCACCCGATGACCGCTGCACCCCTGCGCGTCGCGCACCGCGGATGGCCGCGCCGGCTCGCGCGCCCCGCGATGTCGAACGAGGTCGACCGCCACGCGCGCATCGCGCTCGCGGAGCGCTGGATCGAGCGCGACGGCCGGCCCTGGATCCCCGTGTCGGGCGAGCTCCACTTCTCGCGGGTCCCCCGCCGCGACTGGGCCGAGCGGCTCCGGATGCTCCGCGCGGGCGGCGTGACCGTCGTCGCGACCTACCTGTTCTGGAGCCACCACCAGCCCGCGCCCGACGCGCCGCCGCGCTTCGACGGCGACCTCGACGCGGCCGCCTTCGTGCGCGAGGCCGCTGCAGCCGGGCTCGACGTCGTCGTGCGCATCGGGCCGTGGTGCCACGGCGAGGTGCGCAACGGCGGATTCCCCGACTGGGTGCAGGCCGCGCCGGTGCGCCACCGCACCGACGACCCCGCCTACCTCGAGCTCGCACGCGCGTGGTTCGCCGCGGTCGGCGCCGAACTCGGTCCGCTGTGCCTCACGGGCGAGGAGGGCGGCCCGGGCTCGCCGATCATCGGCATCCAGCTCGACAACGAGCTGTACGACCAGCCCGGGCACCTCGTCACGCTGAAGCGGCTGGCCCGCGAGGCGGGCCTCGCGGCGCCGTTCTGGACGGCGACCGCGTGGGGCGGCGCCGAACTCCCCGCGGGCGAGGTCTTCCCGCTGTACGGCGGCTACGGCGACGGCTTCTGGGTCGACGCCGACGAGCCGTGGCATCCATCGTTCCGGGCCCACTTCCTCCACTCGCACGAGTGGGACGACCCCGGCACCGGTGCCGACGTGCGCGCCGCGCTCGAGGCGAGCGCGGTCGCGACGAGCGGCCGGGTCGAGTCGGACGGGCCGGTCGAGTCGGATGGGCCGGTCGGGTCGGACGGGCCGGTCGGGTCGGATGGGCCGGTCGAGTCGGATGCCTCCGGTGCGGCCGATTCCCGACCCGCCGACGCCCTCGACTCCCCCGCCTTCCCGCCCGCGACGTGCGAACTCGGCGGCGGCATGGCGACGGCCTACCACCGCCGCCCCGTGCCGACGGCGGACGACATCGCCGCGGTCGCGAACGCGAAGCTCGGGAACGGATCGCAGTGGCAGGGCTACTACGTCGCCGCAGGCGGGCGGAACCCGCGCCCCGGCCTCCAGGAGTCGCAGTCGACCGGGTACCCGAACGACCTCCCCGAGTTCGACTACGACTTCCACGCGCCGATCGGCGCGGCTGGCCTGCCGACGCGGACGCTCGCGGCGCTCGCACGCCAGCACGCGTTCCTCGACGCGTTCGGCGGCGACCTGGCCCGGATGCCGTCGTCGCTGCCCGACCTCCTGCCCGCGGGCCTCGACGATGCCCGGACCCTCCGCTGGGCGCTCCGCTCCGACGGGGACGCCGGCTTCCTGTTCCTGACCTGGCACCAGCCGTACGAGCCGCTCGAGACCGTGCGCGACGTGCGGTTCGCACTCGCGCTAAACGGGCGCACGGTCACGCTGCCGTCGCGGCCGATCGACGTGCCGCCGGGCACGATCGCACGCTGGCCGATCGGCCTGCGCGTCGGCGGCGCGGTGGTCGAGTGGGCGACGGCGTCGGTGCTCACGCTGCTGCCGGGCGCGGATGCCCCGACCCTCGTGCTCGTCGCCGAGGCGGGCGTCCCCGTCGAGATCGCGACGCGCGACGGCGCGGTGCACGAGGTCGCCGAGTCCGACGATCCCGTGCTCGTCGACCTCGGTGCTGCCCGCGCGCTCGTGCTGCCAGCGGCGAGCGCCGACGACTGGTGGGTGCTCGAAGGCCGCGACGCTCGTCGGTTGGTGCGCTCGTCCGCCCCGGTGTGGATCGACGAGGGCGTGCTGCAGGCGCGCTCGGCGGGGCATCCGCGCGTGACCGAGTTCGACGCGTCGACCGGCACGTTCGTGCCGGTCGACGTCGACGCGGCGGGCGCTCCCGCACGCTCGGCATCGGCATCGGCATCGGCATCGGCATCACCGTCGTCGAGCGTCGAGGTCGCCCTGGTCGCCCCCGGCGCGCCGGTTCCGGCGTCGTACGGGGAGTCCGGCGGTCGCGCCGCTGCGCCGACTCGGGCCGACGTCGCGCGGTTGGGCGCCGAGTTCCTGATCGGGCCGATTCCGCGGCGATCGACCGATCCGGGTGAACGACGCGTGCTCGGCATCGAGTGGGCGGGCGATGTCGCGCACCTCGTCGTCGACGGCGAGGTGGTCGCCGACCGGTTCTGGGACGGCACGGCCTGGCACCTCGACCTCGACGACGTCGCGCCCGAGGCATCCGAGGTCTCGGTGCGGATCCTGCCGCTGCACCCCGACGCGAAGGTCGGGATGCCCGGGGCCGCCCGTCACCGCGCCGCCGAGGCGACGCTCGCCCACGCGAGCGTGCTGGTCACCCGCGTCTGGAGCGAGCGAGTCGGATCCTGACCGCCGCGCACGGGCAGCTCAGCGAATCGACGGACCCGGTTCCGATCGCGCTGCGCGCCTACGGGCGCCGGCGCGGCCGCTCGGGCACCGCGTGCACCGCGAGGGCGACGCAGCCGAGCGCGGGCACGACCAGCGGGATGAGCTGCCACGTGACCACGACCGCGAACGCGGCCGTCGCGAGCAGGTAGAGCGCCCCGACCGGGTCGCGCACCAGCCGGCGCGGCGTCGCCCGGAGCGCGAACCACCAGCCCGTGCGGGGCCGCCACGCGCCCGCGGCGGTGAGCAGCCCGACGACGAGCACCGCGCCGAGGACGACGCCGACGCCCGCCGCGAGCCAGCCGCCCGGCACGACGCCGGACTGCGCGAGCGCCACGTCGAACGCGATCAGGAATCCGAGCACGACCGCGACGACGCCGACGCCGACGCCGCCCCACAGGGCGTCGCGCACGTCGCGCCAGAACAGGCCGAGCGACGAGCCCTGGGCGCGTGCGTAGCGGGCGAGGTGCCGGGTGCCCGCCGCGAGCGCGGCCGGCAGCGTCACGATCGGCAGCGACACGAGCGCGACCAGGACGCCGACGAGGAGCACCTCGCCGAGGAGGCCGAACCAGCTCCGGGCGCCGGGATTGCGCGCGACCGGGGCATCCGACGGCGCGTCCGACGCGGTCGGGCCGCTGCCCGACCGGTCGGCCCGCCTGGCCGCGCGCGTCTGCCCCGTATTGGAGGACTGGCGGGACATCCGGATGCTCCTAGCCCTTGAGGCCCTGGGTCGCGACGCCGTCGACCAGGAACCGCTGGAAGACGATGAAGAAGATGAGGATCGGCAGCAGGGCGAGGAACGAGACCGCGACGGTCGCGCCGTAGTCCGACGTCGAGGTGGCGTCGTTGTAGAGGCGCAGCGCGATCGGCAGCGGGTACTTCTCGGGGCTGTTCACGTAGAGCAGCGGGCCGAGGAAGTCGTTCCAGGTCCAGATGAAGCTGAAGATCGCCGACGTGATCAGCGCGGGCTTGATCAGCGGCAGCATGATCGAGGTGAAGATCCGGATGTGCCCGGCGCCGTCGATGCGGGCCGCCTCGTCCATGTCGCGCGGGATGTTCCGGATGAACTGCACGATCAGGAACACGAAGAACGCCTCGGTCGCGAGGAACTTCGGCAGGATCAGCGGCACGTACGTGTCGACCAGTTCGAGCTTATTGAACAGGATGTACTGCGGGATGATGATCACGTGGAACGGCAGCAGCAGCGTGCCGATCATCGCCGCGAACAGGATCCCGACGCCCTTGAACTTGATCCTGGCGAACGCGTAGGCCGCGAGCGACGCGCTGAACAGGGTGCCGATCACGGCCATCACCGCGATGAAGAACGAGTTCGCGAAGAACCGCCACAGCGGGGTGCCGGCGATGCCCTCGGTCACCTTGACGAAGTTGTCGATGGTGGGGTTCTCGGGCAGCAGGCCCAGGTGCTGGCCGAACTCGCTGGACGGCTTGAACGTGGCGAACACGAGCCAGAGCAGCGGGTACAGCACGATCGCGGTGAGCGCGAGCAGCGCGATGAACCAGATCACCGTGTTGACCGTCTTGCGCTTGACCCGACGTCGTCCCCGGGTGCGGCCGAGTTCGGGGTGCAGGGTGGCCTCGAGGAGTTCCTCGCGAGGCACTTCGATCGTCGAGCTCATCGGTTGTCTCCCGCGTAGTGGACCCAGCCCTTGGAGGTCTTGAAGAGGATGAAGGCCAGGATCGCGACCGCGACCACGAGCACCCACGCCATCGCCGACGCGTAGCCCATCTGCAGGTCCGCGAAGCCGCGCTTGTAGAGGTACAGGGTGTAGAAGTTCGTCATGCCCGCGGGCCCGCCGGACCCGTTCGAGATGATGTACGCCGACGCGAACACCTGGAACGCGTGGACCGTCTCGAGCAGCAGGTTGAAGAAGATCACGCTCGAGAGCATCGGGATCGTGACCGAGCGGAACTTGCGGACCGGACCCGCACCGTCGACCTCGGCCGCCTCGTACAGCTCCTGCGGGATCTGCTTCAGGCCGGCGAGGAAGATCACCATCGGGGCGCCGAACTGCCACACCGCGAGCAGGATCATCATCGGGATGACCAGGTCGACGTTGCCGACCCAGCCGCCGAGGTTGATGCCGAACGTGCTCAGCGTGCTGTCGACCGGACCGCCCGTGGAGAACATCGCCCGCCACACGATCGCGACCGACACCGACGCGCCGATCAGGGACGGGGCGTAGAACGAAGAGCGGAAGAAGCCCGATCCCTTGTCCCGGTAGTTCAGCAGCATCGCGATGCCGAGTGCGGCCGCGAGCTTGACCGGGGTGCCGACCAGCACGTACACGAGCGTGATCTGGACCGACTGGATGTAGTTCGGGTCCTCCGTGAACATCCGCACGAAGTTGTCCAGGCCCACCCACTCCGGGTCCTTGAACAGGTTGTACTTGGTGAACGCGAGGTACAGCGAGTACAGCATCGGCCCGAGGGTCAGGCCGAGGAATCCGATGAGCCAGGGAAGGAGGAAGCCGTACCCGGCGACCGACTCGCGGCGCTCGCGCTTCTTCCGGCCCGGCGACGAGGGGACCTTGCGGCCCTGCTGCTCGAGGGCCTTCAACTCGCGGCGGATGTCGCGATTGCTGCGGCCCGCCGTGACGATGGCTTTGGTGCTGGTGGTGCTCATTGGATCTCCCGGCTCCTGGTGAGCGTACCCCGGGCCCGGTCCTGCCTGACCGGACCCGGGGTTCAGTGCTCCAGTTGGGGTTACTGGTTGAGGACGACGTCCATCTCGCTGAAGAACTGCTTCGCAGCCTCCTCAGGCGTGATGGTGCCGAAGCCGAGCTCCTGGCCGAGCTGGCGGAACTTCTCCTCGAGGGTGCCGTAGCCGACGATCGGCACGGGCGGGGCGTCGCCGAGACGGTCGGCGATGGATGCCTCGTAGTCGCGGATCTGCTGGCCCAGCGGGTCGAGGTCGGCGCCTTCGAGCATGGTCTCCGAGGCCGGCAGGCCGCGGTTGGTGCCGAAGATGGCGCCCGCCTCGGGGCTGTTCACGAGGAAGTTCACCAGCGTGGCGGCGGCCTCCGGGTGCTCGGTCTTCGCCGAGATCGAGTGCAGCATCGAGGGCTTCAGGTAGAGGTCCTTCGCGCCCTCCTTCGTCACCGGCGGGGCGTTGAGCGTGAGCTCGGTGCCCTCGCCGAGGTTGCCGAGGTAGCCGGCGCCGAAGTTGTCCCAGGTCAGCTCGCTCGCGGTGAGGCCGGCGTCGAAGGCCGACTTCGGGTAGATCTCCTCGAGCTTCTGCTGGCCGATGACGGTGCCGTCCTCGTGCAGCGGGGTGCCCTGCGCCCAGAAGTCGGCGAGGTCCTCCTCGGTGAAGTTCGGCTCGCCGTCCTCGGTGAAGAGGTCGTCGCCCTTCGCGCGCTGCTGGATCTCGAAGTTCTGGATGCGGCCCGTGTAGTCGGTGCCGCCGAAGACGGCGCCCGCGCCGGCCGCGGTGACGTCGGCCTGCCAGTCTGCGTAGTCCCCCCAGTCGCCGCCCTCGAAGGGCTCGGCGCCCACCTGCGAGAGGAGCGTGTCGTTGGTGAACAGCGCCCACGCGTTCGTCGAGGTCGGGATGCCCGTGGTGACGTCGTCGACGACGCCGATGCCGAGGATCTGCTCGCTCAGCGGCTCGGTGTCGATGATGTTGCCGAGGTACGGGCCGAGGTCGAGCAGGAGCCCGTTCTCGGAGTACTGGCGCAGGTACGAGTAGTCGAACTGCATGACGTCGGGCAGGCCGCCGCCGGCCGCCTCGGTCTGGCGCTTCTCCCAGTACTCGGGGAAGCCGAGGAACGAGGCGTTCACCTTGATGTTCGGGTACTCCTCGTTGAACGCGGCGATCGCCTCGTCGTAGAGGCCGGCGCGGATGTCGTTGCCCCAGAACGCGAGGTCGAGCGTGACCTCCTCGTTCGGGTCGAACGTGGGGGCCGCGGCCTCCTCGCTCGAACCGCCGGAGCAGCCGGTCAGCGCGAGTGCCGCGCCGGCCGTGAGCGCGACGGCGGCGAGCCCTGCGCGCCTCGTGCGAATGTTGAACATCGTTGTCCTCCCGGAAACGTCTCTGTCTGCCTGGTCTGCCTGGTGCATTGGGGGTCTGCGCCGGGAAAGCGCATTCCCTCACGGTAGCGGGGCGGGTCGCTTCGGTCAACCCGAATCGGAAAATCGTTTCAATCCGTTATCGGAACGAGGCCGTCGCTTCGCCTGTGACCGTTTACATTCCCTGATCAGCGCGCATTCGAGGAAAGCGGTGCGACGGCTCCGCCTCGCAGGCAGACGAGCCGATCGTCCACCACGCGCACCTCCGCGGCATGGATCGCGCACAGCCGATCGGGGAACGGATGCCCCGCGAACGGATGCCCCGCGGGCGGGGCTCCCCCGTCGGCGAACGCCGCCGTGAAGTAGTACAGGACACCCCGATCCCCGTCGACCACGACGTCGCCGTGGTTGCCGATCGCGCGATCCTCGGGATGCACCCCGGGCTCGGCGAGGATCACCTCGTCCGGCCCGCCCTGGCGCTCCCACGCGACCGCGTCGCGCGAGCGGAACACGCCCATCCCGCGCCATTCGTCGACGAGCATCCACCACCAGCCGCCGAGCTCGAACACGTTCGGGCCCTCGTGCGGGCGCCCGCCGATCGCGCGGCCCTCGACGCGCCACGCGCCGAGGTCGTCGCTCACGGCCGCCCAGGTGGTCGAGTCGTCCGCCTCGTCCTTCCACCACAGGCGCCAGCGCCCGTCGGGGCAGCGCGCGACGCACGCGTCGATGACCCGGTCGCTCGAGAGGTCGAGGTCTCGCACGTACGCCCAGGTGCGCAGGTCGTCGCTCCGGTACTCCCGGATGACCCGCGCGAAGCCCGGCCAGCGGTCCGGCACGCCCGCGATCCACGTGAGGTACATGCGGTACCGCTCGCCGTCCCAGATCACCTCCGGCGCCCAGTGCGTGTGCGGCCCGGGGCCGTCGCCCGGCCGGTCGAGCCCATCGAGCACGCCCTCGTAGGTCCACGCGAGCCCGTCGGGACTCGTGGCGACCGCGATCCGGCTGCCGTGGATCCAGGTCACGCCCGGCCCGTCGTCGGCCGGGCGGCGCTGGGTCGCGAACATCACCCATCCGCCCGTCGCACGGTCGCGGATCACGGTCGGATCCGTCGCACCGCCCGTCACCGGGTCGCGATAGGGCAGGCCGTCGCCGCTCGGATCAGGCACGACCCGGTCGCCGCTCGGTGACGCGACTGCGCAGGCTCGCGGTGCGCTCGGCGTCGTCGCGGAGCGTGTCGGGCGTCACGGGTCGCCCGGTCGCCGCCGACGAGTAGATCGCCGTGACCAGCTCGAACGAGCGCGCCGGATCCGAGGCGACCGACGGCAGCGGCGCACCGGTCCGGAGCGCCGCGTAGACCTCGCGGAGCAGCGGCACGTGCCCGCTGCCCTCCTCCGCGTCCGGCAGGGCCCACCCCGCCGCCTCGGCCTCGTCGACGCCCGACGCCGGCGTGATGCGCCAGTGCTCGTGCGCGTGCCCGTACAGGTGGTCGACGGTGATCGTGGCGCGCTCGGCGTCGATCCGGATGGAGCTCACCTCGCGCGGCGACACCGCGCTCGTCGTGACGGTCGCCACCGCGCCGTTCGCGAAGCCGACGACGGCGGTCGAGACATCCTCGGTCTCGGTCTCGCGCGCGAGCCGCCAGAGCCGGCCCTCGACGCTCGACCAGTCGCCGAGCAGGTACGCGAGCAGGTCGAGCTGGTGGATCGCGTGCCCGAGCGTCGGGCCGCCGCCCTCGGTCGCCCACTTGCCGCGCCACGGCACGTCGAAGTACGCCTGGTCGCGGAACCACAGGGTCTGGCAGGTCGCCACGAGCGGGCGCCCGAACGCGCCGGCCTCGAGCAGCCCGCGCACGTGCGCCGCGGCCGTGCCGGTCCGCTGCTGGAACACGACGGCGAGCGCGCGGCCCGTGCGCTCGGAGGCGGCGATCATGCGATCGAGCTCGTCGAGCGAGAGCGCCGGCGGCTTCTCGCACACCACGTCGAGGCCGGCCTCGAGCGCGGCGACGACCTGCTCGGCGTGCACGCCCGGCGGCGTGCACACGTGCAGCACGTCGGCCGCGCCCGCGGCGAGCAGGTCGTCGAGCGTGTCGAAGCGCGCGGGCACGGCCCAGCGTTCGGCGAACGCGGCGGATGCCGCGGGCACGCGGTCGACGACCGCGACGAGCTCGGCGCCGGGCTCGGCCGCGAGCGCCTCGGCGTGCGCGTGGGCGATCGCGCCGGTGCCGATGATGGCGGCGCGGAGGGGGCGGTCGGTCACGGGCGATGGTCCTCTCGTGGTGCGGTTCCGGGTGCGCGGGTCGGCGCGGCGCCCATCGGGGCGCCCGGCACTGCGGCGCCCGTCACGGCAGCGGCCGTGTCGTCGGCGCCCGGCGCGGCGACGAGCGCCGCGAGCCCGAGGCGCCCGAGCTGGGCGAGCACGGCCGCGCGATCGGGGTCGGATGCCCCGTCGGCGATCACGACCGCGACCCGCTCCCGGAGCTCGCCGTCGGGCGCGACCACGTGCTCCTCGCTGAAGAACGGCGCCGGGCAGAGGCACGCGAACTCCTCGGTCCGCGCGAACCACTGCGGCGGGTGCTGGACGTTGGCCGGGTCATCCACCATCACGATCGTCGAGTGCGCGCCCGAGCCGTCGTGGCGGCCGGTGAAGCCGAGCCAGGGCGCCCGCTGCCCGCGCAGCTCGTCGCCGCCCGTTCGGCCCCGCGCGAGCACGAGCCCGCCCGTGAACGAACGCGGGCCCCGCCAGAACAGGCCGCCGTAGCCGGCGTTCTCGCGCCCGCGCGTGGTGGGCGATCCGATCGGGATCGCCCGGCCCGACACGTTGCGCATGCGCGTGCCGAAGCCGAGCACCCAGGTGTCGTCCGCGACGATCGAGGCGGTCAGCGTGCGCTGCTCGGCGAAGAGGTGCTCCCCCGACTGGGTGATCCAGTCGAGCGTCTCGACGATCGCGACGGAGCCGCCGTCGCCGTCCTCCGGCCTGCTCGCGGGCCCGAACGCGACGTGCTGCTGCCGCCCGTTGTTCGCCAGTTGCACGTAGCCCTCGCCGCGCACGAAGGTCGGTCCGCCCCAGAAGTTCTCGTCGCCGACGACCGGCAGCGACCACGCGATGCCCTTGTGCCAGACGTGGTCGTGCGGCCGGTACAGCGAGACGAGCTCGCCGCCGAGCGTGTGCACGGGGCTGAGGTACGGCCGCGGCGACTCGAAGGTCGGATGCGTCGGACGGAAGACGTACTCGGCGAGCAGCCGGTCCCCCGCGGTGATGCGGAGCCGGTCGGATGCGCCGGTTGCGCCGGATGCCTCGTCGATGCGGATGTCGTCGGCCACGGGTCCTCCGGATCGTCCTCGATGCGCGTGCGTTTGGAAAGCGTTATCCCAATCAGATTACACGGTCAGCGCCGCAGCGCCACCGGCCGCGCGAGGCCGCCGACCTCGATCGTGGGCCACGCCGGGTCGGCCGTCAGCACCTCGAAGCCGTCGGCGTCGCGCACCACCGTGTCCTCGACCTTCGCGCCCGGCGCGGTCGGATTCCACGCGAACGCCTGCCCCTCGCGGACGACGTCGCCGATGCCCGGCACCGCGCGCGGATCGCGACCGACGTACCCGGCGGCCCCGCCCTGGTGGTGCCGCCGCCACTCCTCGGGGTCGAACCCGTGCGCCGCGTACGCCGCGGTGCCGGCCGCGAACGCCTCGGCGAGCGTCGCGCCCGGCCGGGTCGCGTCGAGGAACGCGTGCTCGACCGCGAGGATGCGCCGAGCCGCGTCGTCGGCGACGGGGTCGGCCGCGCCGAACTCCACCCACCTGGTCGCGTTCGCGATCAGCCCGTGGCGGCGTCCGCAGACGACGAGCATCGCGCGGCGGCCGAGCGGGGCCTCCGTGGGCAGCGGATGCCGGTGCCCGAGCCGCTCCCGGCCCGCGACGAGCACCACGAGCGGGTCGATCCCGCGCTCGACGAGCCCGGACGCCGCGAGCGAGGCCGTTCGGCGCTCGGTCCAGTCCGGCTCGACCGCGCGCGCGACTTCGGTGAGCACCTCGGCGGCATCGCGCCCGAGCGCGCGGAACCGCGCGCGTTCGGCGGACAGCAGGCTCGCGCGCGCCGCTCGGAGCTCGGCGGCGACGTCGGATTCCTCGAGCCCGCCGGTGCCCGCGACGAGGAGCGGCTCGTGCCACGGCACGCGGACGACCCGCTGCGCGTCCGCGGGCGCGAACTCCTCGGCGATGAGCCGGTCCGCCTCGTTGTCGAAGACGCGCACCTCGTCGCCGTCGCGCCGCACGACGACCGCGACGACCGGGTCGCCCGCGAGCGAGACGTGCGTCCTCGCGCCGTCGAGGTACCACGCGAGCGCGCCGTGCGAGCGCAGCACGAGCGACTCGGCGCCGCGACGGTCGAGCAGGTCGAGGATCCGCTCGCGCTTCGCGGCGCGATCGGCCTCCGACGGCCCGGGTGCGGTCTCGGCCGGGGCATCCATGAGGGTCATCCGTGTTCCTTCGTCGAGGTCGAGTGCGAGGCCGAGGTCGCCGTCGAGGTCGAGGTCGAGGTCGAGGTCGTCCGTGCGGGGCCGGTGCTCTCCCGCGCCTCGAGCCGCGGCCGGAACACGACCGCGTGCCCGGAGGGCTCGCCCGCGATCAGCGCCCGCAGGCGCGACCAGACCTGGGCCCCGAGCTCCGCGCGCGGCACCGACAGGGTCGTGAGCGCGGGCGTCGCGTACGCCGCCATGGGCGAGTCGTCGAACCCGGCGACCGACAGCTCGCCCGGCACGTCGACGCCGAGGCGGCGGAGCCGGGTCAGCAGGCCGAGCGCCACGAGGTCGTTGAACGCGAGCACCGCGGTCGCGCCCGCGTCGCGCTGCGCGAGCACGCGCTCGGCCGCGGCGAACCCGTCGTCGAGCCGCGACCCGCACGGTTCGACCACGATCTCGAGGCGCGGATCGGCGGCGAGCGCCTCGGCGACGCCGCGCAGCCGCTCGCCGTTCGACGCGCTCGTCTCGGGACCGGCGAGGTAGCAGATGCGCCGGTGCCCGAGCGCCGCGAGGTGGTCGACCAGGTCGCGGATGCCCCGCGCGTAGTCGACCCCGACGACCGGGACATCCGACCCGGGCAGCGCGCGGTTCACGACCACGACCGGAGCCAGGCGCTCGGTCAGCCGCGCGAGTCGGGCCTCGGGCAGGCGCGGCGCGCAGAGCACGATCGCGTCGCAGCGCTCGCGCGCCTCGATCGCGGTGGGCTCCTCCTCGTCGACGCGCTCGACCGTGTCGGCGACGAGCACGCGGTAGCCGTCGGCCGCGGCCGCGACCGAGAGGCCCTTGAGGATGCCCTGGAACAGCGGGTTCTCGAGGTCGGGCACGACCATGGCGACCGTGTGGTTGCGGCCCTGCACGAGGCTCCGCGCGGCGAGGCTCGGCCGGTAGCCGAGGTCGGCGATCGCGCGCCGCACGGCCTTCACGATGTCGGGGTCGACCGACTGCTTGCCGTTCAGCACGCGCGACACGCTCGCGGGCGACACGCCTGCGCGCGCGGCGACGTCGGAGATCGTGACGGCCCTGCCGCGCTCGCCCATCGTGCCTCCGCTCCGCTGCCCGGGCCCGGCCGGGAAATCGATTCCCCATTCTAGACAGGAGTTTGCCGCGCATGCGCGGATTCTGTACGCTCCGACTCGGAAATCGATTTCTCGAAGGGAGCGCGAATGCGCGTACTCGTCACCGGTTCGGCCGGCCGGCTCGGCCGGAGCCTCGCCCTCGGGCTCGTCGGGCACGGCCACGAGGTGATCGGCGCCGACCGCGCCGTCGCGGGACTCGCGGGCGTCGACGAGCGCACGGCCGACCTCGCCGACGAGGCATCCGTCGCCGCGCTCCTGGCCGACGTGCGTCCCGACGCGATCGTCCACCTCGCCGCGATCGCGGTGCCGTTCTCGGCGCCCGAACGCGAGATCCTCGTGACGAACACCACGATCGCCCAGACCGTGCTCGCCGCGGCCGCGGCGGCCGGAGTCGGCCGCGTGCTCGCCGCGAGCAGCCCCACCGTGATCGGCTACGGCGTGCCGGGCTGGGCGCCCACGCGCCTGCCGCTCGACGAGACCCACCCCGTCGCGCCCTCGAACGCGTACGCGGTGTCGAAGGTCGTGATCGAGGAACTCGCGCGCCGCTTCGCGCGCACCGAGCCGGGCGCGTTCGGATTCTTCCGCCCGTGCTACGTCATCTCGCCCGAGGAGTGGGCGGGCGCCCCGACCCAGCAGGGCCACACGATCGCGGAGCGCCTCGCCGACCCCGCGCTCGCGGCCGTCAGCCTCTTCAACTACGTCGACGCGCGCGACGTCGCGGACTTCGCCGCGGCCTGGCTCGCGGCGCCCGCCGAGGCCGTCGACGGCGAGGGATTCTTCGTCGGCGCCCCCGACGCACTCGCGACCCGGCCCGTCGCCGAACTCCGGCGCGAGTTCGCCCCGGCGCTCGGCGCCGACGCCGACCGCCTCACCGGCACGAGCCCGGTGTTCTCGTCGGCGAAGGCCGAGCGCGTGCTCGGCTGGCGCGCCCGCCGCACGTGGCGGTCCGAGACCGCCGTCCCCGCCTCCCCCACTCCCGCCACGACCCGAGAGACGAGCCTCCGATGACCTCCGCCGACCTGCCGCGCTTCGACGGCGTGCTGTTCTTCCCCGTCACCCCGTTCGACGCGCAGGGCCGCGTCGACCTCGACCTCCTCGCCGAGCACGTCGACACGCGCCTGCCGTTCGGCCCGGGCGGCGTCTTCCCCGCCTGCGGGACCG
The DNA here is from genome assembly GCF_043518605.1 of Agromyces sp. MMS24-JH15. GTDB lineage: Bacteria > Actinomycetota > Actinomycetes > Actinomycetales > Microbacteriaceae > Agromyces. Next base: position 2,102,176 of record NZ_CP171358.1, on the reverse strand, counting down.
GCGAGTTCCACGCGCTGTCCTCCGGCGAGGTCGCAGCCGTCGTCCGCCGCACGGTCGAGGTCGTCGACGGCCGCGTGCCCGTCATCGCCGGATCCGGCGGCTCGCTCGGCGACGCGCTCGAGACCGCGCGCGCCGCCGCCGACGCGGGCGCCGACGGCCTGCTCCTCCTGCCGCCGTACCTCGTGTCGGGCACCACCGACGGGCTCGTCGCGTGGGTCGACGCGATCACCGCGGCGACCGACCTGCCCGTCGTCGTCTACCACCGCGGCACCGCGCGCTACACGCCGGGCGCCATCCGCCGGCTCGCCGAGAACCCGAAGGTCGTCGGCTTCAAGGACGGCCTGGGCGACATCGGCCTCGCGCAGGAGATCGTGCTCGCCGCGCGCGAGACCGGCCGCGAGTTCGCGTTCTTCAACGGCCTGCTCACGGCCGAGCTCAGCCAGGGCGCCTACCGCGGCATCGGGATCCCGCTGTACTCGTCGGCCGCGTTCGCGATGATCCCCGAGGTCGCGTCGCTGCACTACCGCGCCTACGAGTCCGGCGACGAGGAGACGCGCCTCGCGCTCCTCGACGGCTTCTACCGCCCGCTCGTCGCACTCCGCGACGAGACCCCCGGCTTCGGCGTCTCGCTCGTGAAGGCCGGGCTCCGGCTGCGCGGGCTCCCCGTCGGCTCGGTCCGCCCGCCGCTCGTCGACCCGACGCCCGAGCAGGAGTCGCGGCTGCGGGACATCCTCGACCGGGGGCTCGAGCTCGTGGCCGAGCTGGGCGCGCCCGAGCTGGGCGCGGCCGGGCTGGGCGCGACCGCGCCCGCGGCATCCTCGCTCGGCGCATCCGGCAGCCCCGCCGAACCCGCGACCGCGCGATGACCGCCGCGATCGTCCGGCTCGACACGCGGATGCTCCGCGCGCCGCTCCTGCGGCCGTGGGGGCCCGACGTGCTCGACCTCACGATCGTCGAGGTCGTCGTCGAGGACGCCGACGGCGCCGTCGGCCACGGCTTCTCGTGGACCCCGACCATCGGCGGGCACGCCGTGCAGGCGCTGCTCGACCACGAGATCCGCGACTTCGCGCTCGGGCGCCCGGCCGACGCCGAGGCGATCTGGACCGACCTCTGGCTGCGACTGCACGAGGCCGGCGGGGGCGGGCTCACGACCATCGCGATGGCGGGCCTCGACCTCGCGCTGTGGGACCTCGCCGGTCGCCGCGCCGGCCTGCCGGTGGCCGACCTGCTCGGCCGCCGTCGCGCCGAGACCACCGCCTACGGCAGCGGCGTGAACCTGCACTACCCGCTCGACGAGCTCGTCGCGCAGGCCGAACGCTGGGTCGCCGCCGGGTTCGGCGGGGTCAAGGTCAAGGTCGGGTCGCCCGATCTCGCGCGCGACGTCGAACGCATCCGGGCGGTGCGCGAGGTGCTCGGGCCCGACCGGTTCCTCGCGATCGACGCGAACCAGCGCTGGACCCTCGACGAAGCCGACCGCGCGATCGGCGAGCTCGCGCAGTTCGACCTGCGCTGGATCGAGGAGCCGCTCCGCGCCGACGACCTGCCCGGCCACGTCGCGCTCCGCGAGCGCATCGGCGACCTCGGCGTGCCGATCGCGCTCGGCGAGAACGTGCACACCCGGTACCGGTTCGCCGAGTTCCTCGCGGCCGGCGCGGTCGACGTCGCGCAGCCGAACATCGTGCGGGTCGGCGGCATCACGCCGTTCCGCCGGATCGCCGAGCTCGCCGACCGCCACGGCGTCGAGGTCGCCCCCCATCTGTTGCTCGAACTGAGCGGACAGCTCGCGATGGCGCTCCCGCATGAGACGCTGGTGGAGTCCGTCGAGGATGCCTCGTTCGCCGACCTCGGCATCCTCGCGGAGGACGCCCCGGTCATCGTCGACCGCGGCCGCGCCCGCGACACCCGCCGCCCCGGCCTCGGCATCCGGTTCCAGGATGCCCCGGCCCACCCGAATCGGAGGACCTGATGACCGACCGGATCGCCCTCGCGACCGACCTCGACACCGCCGCGGCCGACGCGCGCCGCGCGTTCGCCGCGACCGTCGCCTCGACCGCGGCCGACCGTGCGGCGTGGCTGCGCGCCGTCGCCGACGAACTCGATGCGCACCGCGACGAGCTCGTCGCGATCGCCGACGAGGAATCCCACCTCGGCCAGGTGCGCCTGAACGGCGAGGTCGCGCGCACGACCGCGCAGCTGCGGCTCTTCGCCGACGCGGTGCTCGAGGGCTCGTACCTCGAGGCGACGATCGACCACCCGAACCCGGCCGCGACCCCGCCGCTGCCCGACCTCCGCCGGATCCTGCGCCCGCTCGGGCCGGTCGCCGTGTTCAGCGCGTCGAACTTCCCGTTCGCGTTCTCGGTCGCGGGCGGCGACACCGCCTCGGCCCTGGCCGCAGGATGCCCCGTGATCGTCAAGGGCCACTCGGCGCACCCGCGCCTCTCGCTCCGCACGGCCGAGCTCGTCGCGGGCGCGCTGGCCGCGGCGGGCGCGCCCGACGGGATCTTCTCGCACGTCACGGGTCGCGAGACCGGAGTCGCCCTCGTGCAGCACCCCGAGGTGCGCGCGGTCGGCTTCACCGGGTCGCTGCACGGCGGGCGCGCCCTGTTCGACCTCGCGAACGGACGCCCCGACCCGATCCCGTTCTACGGCGAGCTCAGCGCCGTGAACCCGGTGCTCATCACGCAGGCCGCGCTCGACGCGCGCGCCGACGAGCTCGCGACCGGCCTGGCCGGCTCGTTCACGCTCGGCGTCGGGCAGTTCTGCACGAACCCCGGGGTCGTGTTCGTGCCCGCGGGCAGCGGCTTCGCCGAGCGGGTGGCCGCGGCCGTGGGCGCCGCGCCGGCCGCGGTGCCGATGCTCACGGACGGCATCGCGGACGCGTTCGCGGGCGCGGTGGGCTCGCTCGCCGCGCGCGACGGCGTGCGGGTCGTCGGCGGGTCGGCCGAGCAGCACGCGGGCTCGGGCTCCGCGATCGTGCTCGCGACGGATGCCGCGACCGTCATCGCCGACACCGACGCGCTCTACACCGAGTGCTTCGGCCCGTCGACGCTCGTCGTCGAGTACGACTCGGTCGACCAGGCCCTCGAGGCGATCGCGAAGGTGGGCGGCAGCCTCACCGGCAGCGTGCACGCCGAGCCGGGCGAGGATGTCTCGGCCATCGTCGCGGTCCTCTCCGAGGTCGCCGGGCGCGTGCTGTTCGGCGGCTGGCCGACCGGCGTCGCCGTGAGCTGGTCCCAGCAGCACGGCGGCCCGTGGCCGTCGACCACGACGATCCACACCTCGGTCGGAGTCACCGCGATCCGCCGGTTCCTGCGCCCGGTCGCCTACCAGTCGGCCCCGGAATCGGCGCTGCCCGACGAGCTGAAGGAGTCCAACCCGCTGGGCATCCCGCGCCGCGTCGACGGCCGCCTCGTCCTCCCGGCCTGACCCCTGATTTCTCGCGGTGTCACTTCGTCCGTGCGGTGCCAGGTCGACCTGGCACCGCGCGACCGAGATGACACCGCCGGGAGGTGAGAGATGGGCGTCGCGAGCTACCTCGCCGCCGCCACGCCGCCGCGCCTCGCGGTGGGCGGCGTCACGGTCGCGATCCCGGTGCTCGCGGTCGAGCAGACCGGGGATGTCGCGCTCGGCGGCCTGCTCGCGGCGGCGACGCTCGCCCCGAGCATCCTCGCGGCACCGTTCGCGGGAGCGCTCCTCGACCGCAGCCGCCGACCGGGCGCGCTGATCGCGGGCGCGGGCATCGCGATGGCGACGGCGTACGCGGTCGCGGCGTTCCTCGGCCCGATCCCGGCGTGGATCGTCGCGCTCGTGCTCCTCGCGGGCGGCGCCGCCATGCCGTTCGTCATGGGCGGCCTGTCGAGCTACGTCACCGAGGGCATCCCCGACGAGCGCCGCGCCTACGCGATCGATGCGCTCGCCTACAACCTCGGGTCGGTCGCGGGGCCGGCCATGGTCGCGGCGGCGGTCGCCCTCGGATCGGCCCGCGCGGCGACGCTCCTCGTCGCGGCGAGCGCCGTCGCGGGCGCGCTCGGCACGATCCCGTTGCGGCTGCGCCCCGCCGCGAGCCCGCCGCGCGTCTCGATGTGGCGGACCATGGCGCGGGGCATCCGGCACATCGCCCTGCACCGGCCGCTCGCGGTGATCACGACGAGCGGCACGCTCAGCCAGTTCGGCGCGGGCGGCCTGTCGATCGCGGCGATCGCGCTGAGCGTCGCGCGGACGGGCGACCCGGGCCAGGGCGCGCTCGTCGTGACCGCGTTCGCGATCGGCGGCCTGCTCGGGGCCCTCTGGAACTCGGGGCATCCGTCGCGCTTCCGACCGGAGGCGACGATGGGCTGGGGCTTCGCCGCGACCGGCGTGCTCACGGTCGTCGCCGCGGTCGACCTCGGGCTCTGGTGGACGATGGCCGCGATCGGAGCGTCCGGCCTGTTCACCGCACCGAGCTCGTCGGCGATGCTGCTCATCCGCAAGCAGCAGAGCCCGCCCGCGCTGCGGTCGCAGGTCTTCACGGTCGGGGCGGGCCTGCGCGCGGCGGCGGCCGCGTTCGGCGCGGCCGTCGCGGGACTCGCGTCCGGGCTCGGGGCATCCGCGCTGCTCGCCCTCATCGGCGCGACCTGGATCGCGTCGGCCGCGCTGCTGCTCGCCTACCCGCGCGATGCACGTCCGGTCGACGGCACCTGACGGACCGCCCGCCCCGCGCACCGCCGCCCGGCGCACCGCTCACCCGCTCAGGCCCCGAGCTCGAGCTCCCCGATCACGACCGGCAGGCCGGTCTCGAGCGACCGGTTCCCGGCGATGCCGACCGAGACCGCCCGGACGCCATCGGCGTACCCGGCGACCCGTCCGAGCGGAGCATCCTCGGTCACCCGGCCGAACAGGTGCCGCAGCAGGTACGCGTCGCCGCCGCCGTGGCTGCCGATGCCCTCGGGGATCTCGACCTCCTGCGCCGACTCCCAGTGCCGCTGCACCACGAGGTGCTCGCCGTGCGGGCGGAGCAGGTCGACCTGCGAGGCATCCGGATGCATCGACGGGTCGACGACGACCCGCCCGTCGTCGCCGATCAGCACCGCCCCGCGCTCGACGACCTCGAGCTCGGCGCGACCCTCGGTTCCGTTCACGGTCACGCGGTAGCCCTCCCACGGGGCGTGCGCGTTCAGCGAGTAGCTGAGCGTCGCGCCCGAGTCGTAGTCGACGAGGGCCGCGAGGTTGTCCTCGATCGTGATGCCCGGGTCGAACACGTCCCGGTCGCGCACGTAGCCGTCGTGGTGCTCCTGGTCGAGGTAGAGCTCCTTGAGTCGCGCGTCGGCCGCGAGGTCGAGCGCGAAGGGATCGGATGTCCCCGACCCGGTGCCGCGCGACGGCCGCGCGCCGAGCCCGCGGGCCGCCGCGTTGTCGGCGCCGTAGAAGCGCAGGCCGCCGCTCGCGAACACGCGCACCGGCGCGGCGCCGATCCACCAGTTCACGAGGTCGAAGTGGTGCGACGCCTTGTGGATGAACAGGCCGCCCGAGTTCGCCTTGTCGCGGTGCCAACGGCGGAAGTAGTCGGCGCCGTGCACGGTGTCGAGCGCCCACTCGAAGTGCACGCTCGTGACCGCCCCGATGCGGCCGTCGGCGATGACCTGGCGCAGCGTCGAGTTGCGGGGGCTGTACCGGTAGTTGAAGGTCGTGATGACCTCGTGACCGGTCTCGGCGATCGCCTCGCCGATGCGGCGGACGCTCTCGGCGTCGATCGTCAGCGGCTTCTCGACGACGACGTCCGCGCCGGCTCGGAGCGACCGCACGATGTACTCGGCGTGCGTGAAGTCGGGCGTCGTGATGACGACCCGGTCGACGCGCTCGTCGACGATCATGCGCTCGAGGTCGGCGACGTCGTAGCGGGCCGGCGCAGGATGCCCCGCCTCGACGACCTCTCGCTCGTAGAGGTCGAGCCGGCCCGGGTTCGGGTCGCTCCACGCGACGAGTTCGGCGAGGTCGGGGACGTGCTCGGCGCCGAGCACGGTGCCCGAGAGGGCTCCGATGTACATGCCGGCGCGGCTGCCGGTGCCGATGAGTGCGTATCGTTCGCGGTGCGTCATCGCGTGCTGCTCCTGGTGGTGTGGGGGCTGCCGTGGCCCACCTTCGCGGGCCATCTGCAGAAATCGATTTCCCCGGCGCGGGTCTCGTGCGGTTCCCTGACGCGCGGTACTCTGGGAAAACGCTATCTCACTCGAGTCGATCGGGCCACTCCGCCCGGGCCCGGCGCACCGGGGAGGGGCGCGCAGCCCGCGATACGATGCGGCGAACGACCCTGGAGGATCGATGAGCGAGACGAGCCGCACCGCGCCGGCCACCCTGCACGACGTCGCTCGCGAAGCGGGTGTCTCGCTCGCCACGGCCTCCCGGTCGCTGAACGGCAGCACGCGCAAGGTGAACGAGGAATACCGCACGCGGGTCCTCGAGGCCGCGGCCCGCCTGAACTACTCCCCCAACCTCTCCGCGCAGGCCGTCGCGCGCGGCACCACGACGACCGTCGCGCTGCTCGTCGCCGACGTCGCCGACCCGTACTTCTCGTCGATCGCGTCCGGCGTGGTCGCCGAGGCCGACCGGGAGCGGCTGATCGTCACCATGGCCGCGACCGAGCGCGACCCCGAGCGCGAACTCGAGCTCGTGCGGCAGTTGCGCGGGCAGCGGCCCCGGGTCATGATCCTCGCCGGATCCCGCCCGATCGGCGACCCGACGGGCGGGGCCCTCGAGGTCGAGCTCACCGCGTACGAGCAGTCGGGCGGACGCGTCGTGCTCATCAGCCCGAACGAGTACGACTTCCGCACCGTCGAGCTCGACAACCGCGCCGGCGCCCGGCGCCTCGCCGAGTCCCTCGTCGAGCGCGGCTATCGCCGATTCGCGGTCGTGACCGGCCCCGAGACCATCCGGACGGCCCGCGATCGCCTCGAAGGCGTGCGTGACGCGCTCGCCGTCCACCGGCTCGAACTGCGCGACGCCGACGTGATCCGCGCGGACTTCTCGCGCGACGGCGGCTACGACGGCGTGCGCAGACTGGTCGAACGCGGGCTCGACGGCGTCGAACTCGTCTTCGCCGGCAGCGACGTGATGGCGGTCGGCGCGCTCACCGCGGTGCGCGACGCGGGGCTCGCGCCCGGCGTCGACCTCGCGATCGCCGGCTTCGACGACATCCCGACGGTGCGCGACGTCACGCCGCCGCTCACGACCGTGCGACTCCCGCTCGAGGCGATCGGCCGCCGCGCGCTGCGGCTCGCGATCGGCGACGAGGATGCCCCGGACGAGGCATCCCTCGCCGGCGAGGTCGTCCTGCGCGCGAGCACCCCCGGCGTCGCCGAGGGCTGACCGCGGGGGGCGGTGCAGCCGACCCACCGGCCGGTCCCACCCACCAACCCCCGATCGTGCGACCTCGCGTCGTCATGCCTCCCGAATCGCGCCAGCAGCTCGTGATCAAGGTCGGATCGAGCGACATCGCGTCTCCAGGTCGCGCGAGTCGCGCCCGCACCCCGTGATCGAGGTCGGATCGAGCGACATCGGCTCGTGGAGTCGCGGAGACCGCTGAGCGCCAGCGCCAGCGCCAGCACCAGCACCAGCACCAGCACCAGCACCAGCACCAGCACCCCACCGCACTCCACCCGCCCACGGGGGTGTTGCGCGACGGCGATCGGTGTGGCACACTCGGGTAAACGCTTTCCCGCAGCGGCCCGGCGGCCCCGGCCTCCCAAGATCCGCTCTCCGTCTCGACAAGGAACCGACCGTGGCAGATCACACCCAGACCATCGGCATCATCATGAACGGCGTGTCCGGCCGGATGGGCTACCGCCAGCACCTCGTTCGCTCGATCCTCGCGATCCGCGAGCAGGGCGGCGTGCTCCTCGCCGACGGCGAGACGCGCGTCCAGGTCGAGCCGATCCTCGTCGGCCGCAGCGAGAAGAAGCTCGCCGACCTCGCCGCCAAGCACGGCATCGAGCACTGGACCACGAACCTCGACGAGGCCCTCGCCGACCCGCGCTGGGAGATCTACGCCGACTTCCTCGTGACCAAGGCCCGCGCCGCCGCGATCAAGAAGGCCATCGCGGCCGGCAAGGCGATCTACACCGAGAAGCCGACCGCCGAGTCGTTCGAGGAGGCGCTCGAGCTCGCCCGCCTCGCCGACGAGGCCGGCATCAAGAACGGCGTCGTGCACGACAAGCTCTACCTGCCCGGCTTCCAGAAGCTCAAGCGCCTCATCGACTCCGGCTTCTTCGGCCGCATCCTGTCGGTCCGCGGCGAGTTCGGCTACTGGGTCTTCGAGGGCGACTGGCAGCCCGCGCAGCGCCCCAGCTGGAACTACCGCGCCGAGGACGGCGGCGGGATCATCGTCGACATGTTCCCGCACTGGAACTACCTGCTCGAGAACCTCTTCGGCCGCGTCGAGTCCGTCTACGCCAAGGCCGCGACGCACATCCCGAGCCGCGTCGACGAGCGCGGCGACGAGTACGTCGCGACCGCCGACGACGCCGCGTACGGCATCTTCGAGCTCGAGGGCGGCGTCATCGCCCAGCTCAACTCGAGCTGGACCGTCCGCGTGAACCGCGACGAGCTCGTCGAGTTCCAGGTCGACGGCACGCACGGCTCGGCCGTGGTGGGCCTCTTCGGCTGCAAGATCCAGCCGCGCAACGCCACGCCCAAGCCGGTCTGGAACCCCGACCTCGCCGACGCGCACGACTACGACGCCGACTGGATCGAGGTGCCGACGAACGACGTGTTCGAGAACGGCTTCAAGACGCAGTGGGAGGAGTTCCTCCGCCACGTCATCGAGGATGCCCCGAACCACTACGACTTCCTCGCGGGTGCGCGCGGCGTGCTCGTCGCCGAGGAGGGCCTGCGCTCGTCGGCCGAGGGGCGTCGCATCGACGTTCCCGTCGTCGGCCTCGACACCGCGGCGGATGCCCCGTCCAGCACGTCGAACGACGCATCCGAGGCCGGGGCATCCGACCCCGAGGCATCCGAGGCCGGGGCATCCGCGCCCGAGCTCACCGGAGCCCGCTGATCATGACCGCGCTCACGCTGCTCGACCAGGCCGGCGGCCTCACCGCCGTCCCGCTCGCGGAGGCGCCGGCATTCCGCAAGCCCCGCGGCCCGCTGCAGTCGCGCGTCGCGTACGCGGCCGCGCACGTCGTGCCGAAGGCGCACGCCGACAACACCCCGGGTCGGGCGGCCGACATCGACTGGGATGCCACGCTCGCGTTCCGCCACCACGTGTGGTCGTGGGGCCTCGGCGTGGCCGACGCGATGGACACCGCGCAGCGCAACATGGGCCTCGATGCCGCGGCGACGCGCGAGCTCATCTCGCGGAGCGCCGCCGAGGCGCAGTCCGTGGGCGGCAAGCTCGTCGTCGGCGTCAACACCGACCACGTCGAGGCCGAGCACATCTCGCTCGACGAGGTGATCGACGCCTACAAGGAGCAGCTGCACCACACCGAGGATGCCGGCGCGGGCGCGGTGCTCATGGCGAGCCGCCACCTCGCGCGCGCCGCGCGCACGGCCGACGACTACCGTCGCGTGTACCGCGAGGTCCTCGCTGCGGCGGGCGCACCGGTGGTGCTGCACTGGCTCGGCACCGCATTCGACCCGCAGCTCGCGGGCTACTTCGGCTCGGACGACTGGGAGGCCGCGGCGCAGACGCTGCTGCAGGTCATCGAGTACAACCGCGACAAGGTGCAGGGCGTCAAGATGAGCCTGCTCGACGCCGACGCCGAGATCTCGGTGCGCGAGCGCCTCCCCGAGTCGGTGCGCATGTTCACGGGCGACGACTTCCACTACGTGGGGCTCATCGCGGGCGATGCGTCGACGGGCTCGGGGAAGGCGGTGCACGGCCACTCCGACGCGCTCCTCGGCGCGTTCGCCGCGCTCGCGCCGAACGCCTCGGCGGCGATCCAGGCGCTCGACCGGGGCGACGAGGCCGAGTTCCACCGCATCCTCGGGCCGACCGAGCCGCTGTCGCGCCAGGTGTTCGCGGCGCCGACGTTCTACTACAAGACCGGGGTCGCGTTCCTGAGCTGGCTGAACGGCCACCAGGCGGCGTTCCAGATGGTCGGCGGGCTGCACGCCGCCCGCAGCCTCCCCCACCTCTCGCGGATCATCGAGCTCGCGAACGCCTCGGGCGCGCTCGAGCGCCCCGAGCTCGCCGCGGCGCGCTGGCAGGCGATGCTCGCGGTCAACGGCGTCGACCTCGCCGGCGCGACGGCCGGCGACCAGGTCGAGGTCGCGGGCGTCGAGGTCGCGGAGGTGCTCGCATGACCGCCGCGAACCCCACCCCGGTGCACCCGCGCCTCTCGATGAACCAGGGCACGATCAAGCGCTCCACGCTCGACGACGCGTTGCGCGCGGTCGCCGACGGCGGCTACGAGGCGATCGGCCTGTGGCGCGAGCCCGTGCAGGAGGTCGGCCTCGCCGAGTCCGCGCGGCGCCTCGCCGCGAGCGGCCTGCGCTTCTCGACGCTGTGCCGTGCCGGCTTCTTCACGATGGAGGAGGGTCCGGCCCGACGGGCCCAGCTCGACGACAACCGCCGCGCGATCGAGGAGGCCGCGACGCTCGCGGCCGCGGGCGCCCCCGGCTCGGCCGCGGTGCTCGTGCTCGTCGCGGGCGCGATCCCCGAGGGCTCGCGCGACGTCATCGGCGCCCGGGCCCGCGCCGCCGACGCGATCGCCGAGCTCGCTCCGGATGCCTCGGCCGCGGGCGTGACGCTCGCGATCGAGCCGCTGCACCCGATGTTCGCGTCCGACCGCTGCGTCGTCACGACCCTGAAGCAGGCGCTCGACCTCGCGGAGCCCTTCGCCCCGGAGGTCGTCGGCGTGACGGTCGACACGTTCCACATCTGGTGGGACCCGGAGGTGCTGCCGCAGATCGCGCGGGCCGGGGCATCCGGTCGCATCGCGACCTACCAGGTGTGCGACTGGAAGACCCCGCTGCCCGCGAACGTGCTCAACAGCCGCCACTACCCGGGCGACGGCGTGATCGACTTCGCGACGCTCACGCGTGCGGTCGAGGCGACCGGGTACGCGGGCGACGTCGAGGTCGAACTGTTCAACGACGACATCTGGGCGGCGCCGTTCGACGAGGTCGTCGCGCGCACCGCCGAGACGTTCGGCGCCGCGGTGGGCCCCCACCTGTCGCTGCCCGCGCGCGTCTCCTGACTCCCCGCCCGGCGGACGAGGCCGGCCGCCCCACCGGCGGCCCACCCCCGCCGGGCGGGCGGGCCCCCTCCCTCGAGCACGCCGCCGCCGGACCCGCACGCGCGCGAACGGCCCGCATGCGAACGGCTCGCATGCGACCGGCCCGCCGTCACCGCGCGCGCGACCCCCGCTGGGGCGATCCGGCGACGTCGCGCGACGCGCGACGCGCCCGCTCCATGCGCACCGAGAGCACGACGTACGCGATCGCCGCACCCGCGAGCATCACGACGAATCCCGTCGCGCTCGGCCGCTCCCAGCGGACGTCCTCCGCCCGCACGGCGATCGACACGAGCATCGTCGCGACGCTCGCGATCTGCGCCTGCACGACCCACCGGAAGCTCGACCACCGCCGGTCGTACAGCATCCACACGTTGACGAGCCCGGGCAGCGTGAGCACCGCACCCGTGACGCGCGCGGTCAGCGGCGTGAGCGTCCATCCCCACGTCACCTGGAGCAGCGACGGCATCGCGAACAGCACGAGCCCGATCACGGTCGCCGCGCCGCCGACCGCCGCGAGCGCGATCGCCCACGGCCTCGGGATCACCGCGTCGACCTGCTCGGGCCGGCCGTCGTCGCGCCGGCGGTTCACGACGAGCACGACGGCGACGGCGAACGGCGTGACCGCGTACAGCACCACCCAGGCGATGAACGACACGTGCCCGTACGTGAAGCGGTCCAGGTGCAGCATGGTCGCCACCCCGAGGAGGGCGGCGAACACGACGACCGCCGGGAACCCGGGCCACACGCGATGCCAGTGCGTCTCGAGCACGACCCACGCGAAGAACCAGATCCCCCCGACGTAGGCGCTGCCGAGGAGCATCGCGCTGAGCGGCGGCAGGATCTGCCACGCGAACGTGGCCTTGGTGTCCCCGGGCATCAGCAGCAGCAGGACGGCGGCCACGCAGAGGAACGGGATGATGACCGCCCCGAGGGCGCGGGTCGCGGGCAGCAGCCGGTCGTCGCGGTCGTCCACCGGCTACCCTTCGAAGCCGTCCGGCCCGCCCCGCCCCGCTCCGGACGGCGCTGCGGCCGCGCCGGTCGTCGACCGTGCGGCCCCACCGCCCGGGCCGCCGCCCCCGGCGTCCGGGCCGGCGTCCCCGAGCGCGACCGAGAGCGCCTGCGCGGCGGTGAGCGTGCGTCCGCGCCCGCGTGCGGCCTCGAACACGAGCGAGTCGGGTCCGCGCACGATGGGCTCGATGAACCGGGCGGTCACGCTGAAGGTCGGTTCGTTGTAGAGGCCGGTGCGTTCGCGCAGGACCTCGGATGCCCCGAGCAGCAGCCCGGCGCGCTCGGCGTCGCCGGCGTCCGCGGCGACCGCGGTGAGGCCCTCGAGCCCGTACGCGATGCCCTCGTCGTGCTCGAGCCGGTACGACAGCGCGAGGTTCGACTCGAAGCATCCCGCGGCGTGGTCGACACGGTCCATCAACAGGTAGGCCCATCCGCGGTGGTACTGCGCGATCGACTCGGAGTGCCGGTCGCCGCGTCGCCGCGCGAGGTCGAGGCTCTCCTCGAACCGTGCGAGCGCCTGGTCGACCCGGCCGCCGATGAGCTCGATGCGCCCGATCGTCACGAGCGCGAGGCCGACGCCCCAGGTGTCGTCCGCTTCGCGGAAGGCGTCGGCGCTGCGCTCGAGGACCGCCATCGCCTCGACCGGGTCGGGCGGGTTCGCGACGCTCACGAGGACCATTCCGAGCGAGATGAGCGCGAGGCCCGTGCCCGACAGGTCCCCCGCACGCTCGAACTCCTCGGCGCTGACCCGGAGGTCCGCCGCGAGCGACTCGTCGGGGTTCTGCCAGAACGCGATCGCCCGGGTGAAGTAGAGGGCGATCGCGTGGGTCATCTCATCGAGCTCGACCCCGGAGTCGAGCACCTCGGACATCCACCCGCGCACCTCGCCGAGGTGGCCGCCGACCCACCAGTAGAGGAACAGCTTCCACGCGAACCACGCCGCGAGGTCGTACCGCCCGCTGTCGAGCAGGTTCCGCGCCACGGCGCGCAGGTTCTCGGCGTCGTCGACGAGACGCGCGATCCAGAACGGCTGCGCCGCGCCCTCGAGCGCGATCTCGGCCTCCTCGCTGAGCGCGATGAACCAGCGGGCCTGTCGTTCGAGGACCGCGGTCGCGTCCGGGCGCTCGAGGAGCATCTCGTGCGCGACCTCGCGCACGGCGCCGAGCATCGTGAAGACGGCACGATCGCGGCGGTCCTGCTGGTGCACGAGGCTGCCGTCGACCAGGAGTCCGAGCGTGTCGACCACGTCGAGCCCGACGATGTCGCCCGCGACGGCCTCGACGGCGTCGATCGAGAACGGCCCCGCGAAGGCGCCGAGCCGGGCGAACAGCTCCCGGGCCGGGTCGGGGAGCAGGTGCACGCTCCATTCGATCGCGCTGCGCATCGTGCGCTGGCGTTCGGGGAGGTCGCGGCGTCCTCCCTCGAGCACGGGGAGCCGGCGGTGCAGCCGGTCGAGCAGCTCCCCCGGCGACAGCACGCGCGCCCGCGCCGCGGCGAGCTCGATCGCGAGCGGCACGCCGTCGAGCGCGACGCAGATGCGGGCGACGTCGGCGGCGTTCGCGACGTTGAGCTCGAAGTCCGGCTTGACCGCGCGGACCCGGTCGACGAAGAGCCGGACGGACGCGGCCTGCAGCTCAGCGGGTCGGTCCGCGAGCCGGCCGGGGTCCGGCAGCGGCAGCGGGCCGACCTCGATGCCGTGCTCGCCCGAGACGCGCAGCATCGTCCGGCTCGTCACGAGGAACGTGACGGTCGGGGAATCCGCGATGAGCGATCCGATCTCGGATGCCGCCTCGATGACCTGCTCGAAGTTGTCGATGATCAGGAGCATCCGGCGGTCGCGGAGCGCGACGCGCACCTTCTGGTCCCAGCCGCCCGCGCCGGTGTCGTGGATGCCGAGTGCGCCGCCGATCGCGATCGGCACGTGCGCCGCATCGCGCACCGACGCGAGGTCGACGAACGCGACGCCGTCGGGGAAGTCGCTCTCGACGGCTGCGGCGGCCTCGATCGCGAGCCGGCTCTTGCCGATGCCGCCGGGGCCGGTGAGCGTGACGAGGCGCGCGCTCCCACGGATCAGCCCGACGACGGCGCCGAGCTCGCGCTCGCGGCCGATGATCGGCGCGAGCGCGACGGGCGGCGGGGTCGCCTTGCCCCGGGGCGCCGCGGTGTCGCCGACGAGGTCCGCGACCGTCGCGGCGCCCTGGAACCGCTCGGCGAGCAGGGTCGCGAGGTCGCCGCGCACGAGTTCGGCGAGCTCGTCGGCGTCGGCGAAGTACACGTAGGCCGCGCCGTCGGAGTCGCGGATCTTGTCGAGGAGTTCGACGAGTCGCGGCTCGCGCTCGCCGCCCTCCTTGACGTAGACGAGCTTGGGCATGTCGGCGGGCGCGAGCCGCCACTCGTCCTCGAGCCCGGAGATCTCCTCGCCGGGCGCGACCCAGCCGTACCTCTCGGCGTAGAGGCCGACGAAGATGTCGCTCTGCTCGAGGTAGGCGCGGTAGAGCTCGCGGGGCGGGTGCGGACGGGCACCGAGCTCGAACATCACGGGTGCGAGACGGAGCTCCTCGATGGCCGCGCGGACCGCGCGCCGTTCGGTCGCGAGCTCTCGGAGCGTGGAACTCACGAAGACACGCAGGCGTTGGTCCGGCGTGCGGATGGAGCCGTGGGGCGGGCTCATGTGCCAGTCATATCCCACCCTCGTCGCCCTGTCCAGAACCGCGGATGCCCCAATACCGGTGTCGTGCCGCCGAGCGACCGCCGGGCGCCCCGGCACGGCCGCGGGGCCCCCGCTCGCCCGCGGGCCTGCCGTCGCGGTCCCGTCCGGCGCTACACTCGCCCCGGGGGATGCGGCGCCGCCGGGCGCCGCGCGAGAGGACGCGGGACATGGCCGCCAGCCGTGCGCCGGCGGGGGCGCCGGTCATCCTGGTCGCGGGCGAGGGACGCTCGGACGTGGTCGGCGAGCTCCTGCGGCGGTACGGCCGCGACTACGACGTGCAGGAGCATCCGGATGCCCCGTCGGCGCGCGCCGCGGCCGCGGAGCTCGCGGCAGCCGGCCGCGCGATCGCGATCGCGATGGCGGGCCTGGACGCGGCCGACGGGCAGGAGGGATTCCTCGCCGAGCTGCGGCACGCGTTCCCCGACGCGCGCCGCGCGCTCCTCCTGGACTGGGGCGCGTGGGGCGACGAGGACGTGACCGCGACCGTGCACGGGCTCATGGCGCGCGGGCAGATCGAGACGTACCTCGTGGTGCCGCGGCACGCGCCCGACGAGGCGTTCCACCGCGGCGTCACCGAACTGCTGCGCGACTGGGCCCGGGCCACGGGCGCGGACCGCCCCGGGTACACGCTCGTCGGGGACCTGTCGCTCGCCCGGACGCACGCGCTCCGCGCGCGCCTGGACCGCACCGGCGCGCGCGTGCGCACGCTCGCGCCGTCGGACCCCGAGGCGCGCGAGCTCCTGGCGCACGCGGGCCTCGCCGACACCCCCGCCGACGCCGAGGCGGACGCGTCTCGAGGCTCCGCCCCGCCGCCCATCGTCGCGACCGAACTCGGGCAGGTGCTGGTCGACCCCGACGACGCCGCGCTCGCGCGCGCCGCGGGCCTGCGCACCGACCTGCCCGACCGTCCGGTCGACGTCGTGATCGTCGGCGCCGGCCCGTCCGGACTCGCCTCGGCGGTGTACGCGGCGAGCGAGGGCCTGGACACGCTCGTGCTCGAGGCGGCCTCGCTCGGCGGCCAGGCGGGCGCGAGCTCGCTGATCCGCAACTACCTGGGCTTCTCGCGCGGCGTCCCGGGCGCCGACCTCGCGCTCAACGCCTACCGGCAGGCGTGGCTCTTCGGCGCGCGCTTCGCGCTCGCGCGCCGGGCAACGGGCCTCGAGGCCGACGCCGACGGCGGGTTCCGGCTCGCGGTCGACGGCGGCGAGCAGGTGCGGGCGCGGGCGGTGATCATCGCGAGCGGAGTCGACTACCGCAGGCTCGCGGTCCCGGCGCTCGACCGGTTCGTCGGGGCATCCGTGTTCTACGGCGCCTCCTCGGTCGAGGCGCGCGGGCAGGCCGGCCACGACGTCCTGGTCGTCGGGGGCGGCAACTCGGCCGGGCAGGCGGCGCTGCACCTCGCGCGGTTCGCGCGGTCGGTCGCGCTCGTGGTCCGCGGCGACGGCCTCGCCGCGAGCATGTCGCGCTACCTCCTCGACGAGCTCGACGCCGCGGGCGTCGGCGTGATCGGCGACTCGCGCGTCGTCGACGTCGCCGCGGGCGCGAACGGCGGGCTCGCGGAGGTCGTGCTCGAGCACGGCGACGGCACGCGCGACTCGCGTCCCGCACAGGGCCTGTTCATCACGATCGGCGCGCGGCCGCGCACCGACTGGCTGGGCGGGGCGGTGCTGCGGGACCAGTGGGGATCGATCCTGACCGGCGCCGAGATCGCCGAACAGGATGCCTCCGCCTGGCCACTCGAACGCGATCCCGAGTCGCTCGAGACCTCGCTGCCGGGATGCTTCGCCGTCGGCGACGTCCGCCGCGGGTCGCTCAAGCGCGTCGCCGCGGCCGTCGGCGAGGGCTCCGCGGTGATGTCGGCGGTGCATCGGCACCTCGGGCCGCACGTCGGGGGCTGACCGCGGTCTCACGGGCCGGAACGCCCGCGACCGCGCACGCCTCAGGCCGACTGCACCCGGTCGAGCTCGGCGTACCGCCCGCCGCGCGCGAGGAGCTCCGAGTGCGATCCGACTTCGACGACCCGCCCGTGCTCGAGCACGACGATCCGGTCCGCGGAACGGATCGTCGAGAGCCGGTGCGCCACTACGAGGGTCGTGCGCCCGCGCATGAGCCGGCCGAGCGCCTCCTTGACCTTGCGCTCGCTGTCGGGGTCGAGCGCGCTCGTCGCCTCGTCGAGCAGGAGGATGCGCGGGTCGCGCACGAGCGCCCGCGCGATCGAGAGCCGCTGGCGCTGGCCGCCCGAGAGCCGCGCGCCGCGCTCGCCGACCACGGTGTCCCAGCCGTCGGGCAGCGCTTCGACGATCTCGAGCGCGTTGGCGTCGCGCAGCGCCGCGAGCACGCGCGCGTCGTCGACGTCGCCGAGCCCGTAGGCGATGTTGTCGCGGATCGTGCCCTCGAACAGCACCGATTCCTGCGGGACGACCGACACCGAGCGTCGGACGGTGCGCAGGTCGAGGTCCTCCATGTCGACGCCGTCGAGCAGCACCCGGCCGTCGGTGGGGCGCAGGAACCCGAGCACGAGGTTGAGCAGCGTCGACTTGCCGGAGCCGCTCGACCCCACGAACGCGATCGTCTCGCCGGCGCGGATGTCGAGGTCGACGCCGTCGAGCGCGGGCGCGTCGGCGTCGGGGTAGCCGAAGCGCACGTCGTCGAGGCGCAGCGCGCCGGCGACCTCGCCGACGGCGCGCTTGCCCTCGTTGTGCTCGAGGTCGGGGTCCTGCAGCACCTCGGCGATCGATCGGATCGACTCGGTGCCGCGCGCGATCACGGGCAGCAGCATGAGCAGGTTCGTCGCCGCGCCCGTGAGGAGCGTGAAGTACGAGCTGAGCAGCACGACCTGGCCGGGCGTGATCGGCAGGAGCCCGGTGATCGAGAGCCACGCCGCGAGCACGAGGCATCCGACCGTGAGCAGTTGCAGGCTCACCCAGCTCAGCGACGCGAAGCGCCCGTTGAGCAGGTCGAGGCTGAGGCCGGCGCTGCGGACGCCCTCTGCGCCCGACGCGACGCGGCCGACCGCGACGTGCTCGAGCCCGTGCGCGCGCGTGATCGGCATGAGCGTCGCCATCTCGCCGATGCGCGCGCTGAACCGCTCGACCTCGCGCCGGAAGTGCTCGTTCCGCTCGCGCGAGCGTCGGTTGAGGATGGCTCGCAGCAGGACCGCGAGCGGGATCGCCAGCGCGTACACCGGGAGGAACGCGGGCACGTTGATCGCGGTCATCACGACGGCGCCGATGAGCACCATGGTCGCGCTGAGCAGCGGATGCGTCGTCTGCTGGAGCATGACCTCGACGTTCTCGACGTCGCGCACGACCTTCGTCTGCACGACGGCCGAGTTCTGCCGCGTGTGGAATCCGATCGAGAGCGCCTGCAGGCGGGCCGCGAGCGCGTTCCGCAGGTCGGCGCCGATCGCGCGGACGGTGCCCATGAATCGGCGCGTGTACGCGACGTGGCCCGGGTAGTTCTGCAGGAGCGCGGCGACCGCGAGCGCGGCCCAGAGCCAGAGCGAGCCGAGCGGGCCGCCCGCGACGACGACGTCGATGATGCCGGCGGTGACGACCGGCAGGAGCCAGAGCGGCGTGTCCTTCAGCGCGAAGAATCCGACTGCCGCGAGCACGCGTCGTCGGTGCATGCCGAGCAGGCGGAGGACCGACCGGCCGGGGTGCGCGCCGTCGACCGCTCGCGCGATGGGATCCATGCTGGAAAGCGCTTGCCCGGTCATCCTGCCATTCTGCCGCACGCCGGGACGCAGCGCAGCCCCGGATCGCGGACCGCCCGGCTGCCCCGGCCGAGTGGTCGAGGAGCGCCGGTGGAGCCGACCGCCCTCGATACGCTGGATCGGTGTCGTTCGATCCGCATCGCATCCCCCTCGACCGAGCCGCAGCGATCGCACTGCGCGAGCGCGGACTCGAGTACCGGCTCCTCGACGCGAAGGATACCGACGCGCTGACGAGGTGGGTCCGCGCGGACTTCCGCGGCTTCCACCAGGCGAGGCCGCACGCCGGCGAACTCGATGCGCAGCGCCGCGTGTTCGGCGAGCGCCGACTCCAGGGCGTCTACGACCCGGCCTCGGCGGACCCCGACTTCCCGGTCGCGACCGTTTCCGGATGGCCGACGGGCCTCAGCATGCCCGGTGGCCGCAGCATCGACGCCTGGGCCGTCTCGAGCGTCACGGTCGCTCCGACCCACCGCCGGCGCGGGATCGCACGCGCGCTCATGGAGGCCGAACTCGCCAACGCGCGCGCCGCGGGCGCCGCCGTCGCGGTGCTCACGGCGACCGAGGCGACGATCTACGGCCGCTTCGGGTACGCGCCCGCAGCCCGGGCTGCGACGCTCGAGATCGACCGGTCCCGCGTGCACTGGACCGGTCGGGATGCCCCGGGCCGCTGCCACCTCGTCGAGCCGGCCTCGCTCGCGGCCGACGCGCCCGCGGTCGCACGGCGGGCGGTCGCTCGCACGGCCGGCGAGATCGACCGCTGGCCGGGACTCCTCGACCACGTGCTCGGCCTCGTCGATCCCGAGTCCGAATCGGCCCGCCACATCCGTGCGGTCCGGTACGACGACGAGCGCGGCCAGGCGCAGGGGTTCGCCACCTACCGGGTTCGGCGCGAACCCGACCGCCCGGGCGTGCTCGAGGTCGGGTTCTTCGCCGCGGCCACCGACGACGCCGAGCGGGCGATGTGGCGCGTGCTGTGCGAGCACGACTTCATCACCCGGGTGCGCGCGCCGCTCCGCTCGGTCGACGAGCCGATCTCCTGGCTCGTGGAGGATCCGCGCGCGATCTCGTTCCACGAGGTGGGCGACCACCTCTGGGTCCGCGTGCTCGACCCCGTCGCCGCCCTCGCGGGCCGCCGGTTCGGCGGGCCGGGCAGCCTGGTCCTCGAGGTGCGCGACCCGCTCGGACACGCCGCCGGGTCCTTCGAGGTCGAAGCGGACGGCGAGGGGCGCCCGGAGGTGCGCCGCCTCGACGGCGCGGATGCCGCGACCGCGTCCTCGGGCCGACGGAATCGCCGGCAGCACGGGATCGGCCTCGGCGTGCAGGAACTCGGGTCGATCCTCCTCGGCGGGGTGCGTCCGACGACGCTCGGACGCGCAGGCCGGATCTCCGAGCACGCGCGCGGGTCGCTCGCGCTCGCCGACCGGCTGTTCGCCGCCGAGCGCGAACCGCTCCTGTCGATCTGGTTCTGACGCGCTTCAGGGCATTCCGGGAGAGCGCGCTCACCCGCCGCCGGAGAGCCCGTCGAGCCGGGACGAGGGGCGTCCGATCCGAAATTGCAGCCGTTCGCAACAAAGTCGTCCGGCGTGCTCGAGATCGCGGAATTCGCTTTCCCGCCTGAATGCTGGCCAAGCATGCTTACTCACCTGTCAGTAAGTTATGTGACCGTTATCAAACGGCTTTTCCGCGGGGCCGGATCTGCGCCAATATGATCCTGCCCCCGCCGAAGATGACGGGTGCACCACGAGGGGTCGACCTCACCTTTTGTTGAAGGAGAGCACCGTGAAGCGCACTTCACTGGTCTCAGTCGCAGCAGTCGCCGGCGTCTCGGCACTGCTGCTGGCAGGCTGTTCGAGCAGCGGCGGCGATGGAGGCGAGAGCGGTGGCGGCGAAGCCGCCGCCCGCGCCTGCGTGATCCTGCCCGACGCGGCGTCCTCGCCGCGATGGGAGACGCTGGACCGCAAGTACCTCGAAGAGGGCCTCGCGGGCGCCGGGTTCGAGACCGACATCCAGAACGCCCAGGGCGACACGAACAAGTACGCGACCATCGCGGACCAGCAGCTCAGCAAGGGCTGCGGCGTGATGCTGCTCGTCGACTACAACGGCGCAGGCGCCGCGGTCGCCGAGAAGGCCAAGGCCGAGGGCATCCCGGTCATCGCCTACGACCGTCCGATCGAGGGCGCGGACTACTACGTGTCGTTCGACAACGTCGAGGTCGGCCGGCTCGAGGGCCAGTCGATCCTGGACGGCCTGGCCGCGGCCGGCAAGGACCCGGCCAGCGCGAAGGTCGTCTACATGGGCGGCGACCCGACCGACGGCAACGCGAAGATGTTCCACGACGGCGCCGTCGAGGTCATGGAGGCCGCGGGCATCGCGCCGGCCGCCGAGCCGCCGGGGGTCTGGGACGGCGACAAGAGCGCGACCAACTTCGAGCAGGCGCTGACCTCGCTCGGCGGCGTGGTCGACGCGGTCTGGGTCGCCAACGACACGAACGCCGCGGGCGTCATCACGATCCTCGACAAGAACGGCCTCGTCGTTCCGGTCTCGGGTCAGGACGCCTCGGTCGCCGGCCTGCAGAACGTGCTCCTCGGCAAGCAGACCGCCACGGTCTACAAGCCGGTGAAGCTCGAGGCCGACGCCGCGGTCAAGCTCGCGATCGACCTGCTCAACGGCGAGACCCCGACCGCCGACCAGGAGCTCGAGGACGGCACGCCGTACATCGCGGTCACGCCGATCCTCGTCGGCCCCGACCAGGTCAGCACGGTCATCGACGCCGGCGACGCCGACGCCGCCGAGGTGTGCGCCGGTGAGGTCGCAGCCGCGTGCGAGGCACAGGGCATCAGCGCAGGCTGACCCGCTCCGCAACGCGGGGCCTCGGGCCGCTCGGCCCGAGGCCCCGCGCCGTTCCACCCGTCGCGCTCCCCCGGTGTCACACTGGGAGCCGACAGCGTCGTCTTGAAAGGAACCCGGCATGGATGTGCCACTCATCGAGCTGAGCGGGGTCGTGAAGAGCTTCGGCCCCGTCAGCGTGCTCAAGGGGGTGGACCTCGCCGCGTATCCGGGCAAGGTGACCGCCCTCGTCGGCGACAACGGCGCCGGCAAATCCACCCTGATCAAGGGCCTGGCCGGAGTCCAGCCGTACGACGACGGCGTCGTGCGATTCGACGGCGAGGAGGTCGTGCTGCACTCCCCGCGCGAGGCCGCGCGCCTGGGCATCGAGGTCGTCTACCAGGACCTCGCGCTATGCGACAACCTCGACATCGTGCAGAACATGTTCCTCGGCCGCGAGGAGACCGGCTTCGGCACCTTCGACGAAGGGCGCATGGAGCGCGACGCATCCGACACGCTGCGCTCGCTCTCGGTGCGCACCGTGAAGAGCGTCCGCCAGAAGGTCTCGAGCCTGTCCGGCGGGCAGCGCCAGACCGTCGCGATCGCGCGCGCCGTGCTGAAGAAGGCGCGCCTCGTGATCCTCGACGAGCCGACCGCAGCCCTCGGCGTCGCGCAGACCGAGCAGGTCCTCCAGCTCGTCAAGCGCCTCGCCGCGCAGGGTGTCGCCGTGATCATCATCAGCCACAACCTCGCCGACGTGTTCGAGGTCGCCGACCACATCAGCGTCCTGTACCTGGGCCAGATGGTCGCCCAGCTCGAGACCGCCGAGACCACGCGCGACGAAGTCGTCGGCTACATCACCGGCACCCGGACCCAGGGAGGTGCGGCAGCATGACCACGAACGAAGCACAGCGCACGAACGCCTCCCCCGACCCGATCGCCGGCGACCTGATCGGCTCCGGCGTCGAAGGCGGCGTCGGCGACCAGGTCCGCGCCTGGCTGCAGCGCGTCCGCGGCGGCGAGATGGGCGCCCTGCCCGCCATCGGCGGGTTCATCGTGCTCAGCATCCTGTTCTCGGCGCTCAGCCCGTTCTTCCTCACCGAGCGGAACTTCGCGAACCTGATGACCCAGGCGGCCACGCTCGTCATGCTCGGCATGGCGCTCGTGTTCGTGATCCTGCTCGGCGAGATCGACCTGTCCGCGGGCGTGACCGCCGGCGTCACGATGTGCATCTTCATCGTGCTCGTCAACGTGCAGGGCATCAACTGGATCCTCGCGCTGCTCGTCGCGTTCGCGACCGGCCTGCTGATCGGCAGCTTCATCGGGTTCTTCGTCGCGAGGGTCGGGATCCCGTCGTTCGTCGTGACCCTGGGCCTGTTCCTGGGCCTGCAGGGCCTGGAGCTCATGATCATCGGATCCGGCGGCCTCTACCGGGTGCAGATCCCCGAGATCCTCGCGATCCAGAACAGCAACCTGCCGGTCTGGGCCGGCTGGGCGCTGCTCGTGATCATGATCGCCGTCAGCGCGACGACCTCGTTCTGGGACCGCGCACGACGCGCCCGCGCGGGCGTGCCGAACCGGGCGATCGCGCTCGTGTGGATCAAGCTCGGCGTCATCGCCGTGATCGGCGGCATCGTCGTCTACGTCCTGAACCAGGACCGCGGCCAGTCCATCCGGGCCGTGCAGGGCGTGCCCATCGTGGTCCCGATCGTGCTCGCCATCCTCTGGATCGGCACGTTCGTCCTCGACCGCACCAGGTACGGCCGGTACATCTACGCGATCGGCGGCAACGCCGAAGCCGCACGCCGCGCCGGCGTCAAGGTCGTCCTCATCCGCTGGACCGCGTTCATCGTCTGCTCGACCCTCTCGGTCGTCGCGGGCCTGTTCATGATCAGCAAGGTCGGCTCGGTCGACGCCGCCGCAGGTCGCGACCTCGTCCTCTCGGGCGTCGCAGCGGCCGTCGTCGGCGGTGTGAGCCTCTTCGGCGGACGCGGACGACTCCTGCACGCCGCGATCGGCGCGCTCGTGATCGCGGTCATCACCAACGGCCTCGGCCTGCTCAACCTCCCGGCCGGCGTGAACTACGCCGTCACCGGCGGCGTGCTCATCCTCGCCGCCACCGTCGACGCGCTCTCCCGGGTCCGCGCGGGCGGCACCGTCCGGACCTGATCCGGCACCCGCGGCCGGGCCCCGGCCCGGTCGCGGACCACACGATGGATGCCACGGGCACGATGCCCGTGGCATCCGTCGTTTCGCTCCCGCCGCAGGGACCCGACGCCGCACGCGACCGTGCGACCCCGCAGCCTTGTGGGCGGCGGGCGGCGGGCGTACATTTCGGCTCGAAAGCTCCACCGAGCCGCACTGCGGCGCGCCCGGGCGACCGTCGCCCGGGATCCTCGACTGCCGGACTCGGCCACCGGGCGAACGCCGGGGTGGTCGTCATCGAACCGTCGGCACCGCCGACCACGCTCCGACCGATCCGGCGGCGCGATGCGGTCGGCCCAGCCCCCCTGGGCCGGCTCGCATCGTCGCGTCCGGCCGACTGGGTCGGACCGCCTAGATGGCGTCCTGCCGCGGGAAGACGACCTTCTCGATGATGATGATGAGCGACGCCGCGACGGGGATCGCGACGAGTGCACCCAGGACCCCGCCCAGCGTGCCGCCAGCGACCGCCGCGATCACGACGAGCGCACCCGGCACCGCGACCGCCTTGTTCATGATCCGCGGGCTGATCACGTACGCCTCGACCTGCATGTAGACGAGGTAGTAGATGATCGCCGCGAGCGCGGTGAGCGGGGACGCCACGAGGCAGACGAGCGAGATGACGATCGCGCCCGTGAGCGTGCCCACGAGCGGGACGAGCGAGCAGAGGAACGCGATGAACGCGAGCAGGATCGGCGACGGCGCGCCGATGATCGACAGGTAGATGAAGCTCAGCACGCCGTTGGTCGCGCCGAGCGCGGCCTGCCCCATGACGTAGCGACCGACGGAGCTCGTGATGTCGTCGGTCAGGTCGAGGTACCGCGCGCGCGACGACGCCGGCACGAACCGGGCCGAGTACCGTTCCATCGACCGCAGCGACGCCATGAAGTAGAGCATCAGGATGAGCACGATCACGACGCCCGTGAACCCGCCCGCGATGCCCGCTCCCACGGCGAGCACGCCGCCGCCGAGCGACGCGAGGTTGGCCGGGTCCGACAGCCAGGTGATGGCGTCCTCGATCAGGGTCGGCAGGTTGAGGTCGGGGCCGAACAGGCCCTGCAACCAGAGGACGAGCGGACTGTTCGCGACATCCTCGCCGATCTGCTCCCAGTGGTCGATGACGTAGGCGGTCTGGTCGACGATGATCGGCACGATCGTCGCGACGAGCAGCGCGCCCACCCCGAGCACGCCCGCGACGATGAGGAGGATCGCCACCCAGCGTGGCATCCAGCGCTCGAGCATGGTGACCAGCGGGTCGAGCCCCAACGCGAGGAACAGCGCGAACACGACGTAGAGGATGACGGTCGAGAGCTGGCCGACGACGCCGCCGAGCATGAGCGCGGCGAGCACGCCGAGCGCGCCCACGAATCCGATCCGGAACGCCCTGATCTTCACCTCTGGCGCTCGGACATCGGCATCGCCGGTGATCTCCGCCACCGGGGGCGGAGGCGCCGCAGGGGCCTTCGCCCGGCGCCGGAGGCTCGCATCGATCCGCATGGCTCGACGCTAGACCCGCGGGCGGCGCGAACTCCAGAGGCGCCCCGCGCGCCGGGCCGAAGTCGGGTGGTGCGCCGGCTCGCCGCGCTCGCGGAGCACCATGGAACGGATGAGGTCGCGCATCGCCGCGGCGACCTCGTCGGCGCTCGGGCGCGCCGCGGGGTGGTCGGCGGTCATCGCCGCGAGGATCCCGCGCCAGTCGGCGGGAAGGTCGGCGGGGATCTGCGGCGCACGTTCGAGTCGGGCGAGCGCGGATTCGACTGCCGTGCCAGTGCCGTACTCGCGCACGCCGGTGAGGCACTCGAGGAGCACGAGCCCGAGCCCGTAGACGTCGCTCGCGGGCACGGCGTCCTCGCCGCGCGCCTGCTCGGGCGAGAGGTACGCGGCCGTGCCCACGACGGGCCCGTCGCCGACCAGCTCGGTCGCGTCGACGATCCGCGCGACGCCGAAGTCGGCGAGCTTGGCGAGCACGGTGTAGCCGAGCGCGGGCTCGTCGTCGAGCAGGATGTTGTCGGGTTTGACGTCCAGGTGCATGACCGACCGGGCGTGGACGTACGCGAGCGCGTCGGCCGTCTGCGCGCCGATGTCCGCGACCTGCCGCTCGGAGAGTCCGCCGTCGGCGATGCGCTGCGCGAGCGTGCCGTTCGGGACGTGCTCCATCACGACGAATCGGCGGACGTCGTCGCCCGAGCCGACCCATCCCGCGTCGAAGACGCCGACCAGGCCGGGGTGGTTGAAGCCGACGAGCAGCCGGATCTCTCGTTCGCGGCCGAGCCGGTCGGCGGGGCCGTCGGGCTCGGCCCGGAAGACCTTCACGGCGACCTCGCGGCCGAGCACGGTGTCCTGCGCGAGGTAGACGTCCGCCATCCCGCCGATGCCGATGACGCGGCTCGCGCGGTAGCGCCCGGCCTGGCCGCCCTGCGGGAACGCGACCGGGTCGATGCGCGCCGCCTCGGGCGCTGCCCCGGGCGCCGACGCAGCCGTCTCGTCGACCGTCGGATCGTCGAACTCGGCTTCGAGGAGCTCCACGTCGTCGAGCTCGGCTTCGAGGAGCTCCACGTCGTCGAACTCGGCCTCGAGGAGCTCCGCCTCGTCCCGCACCGCCTCGTCGAGCTCGGCTTCGAGGAGCGCCGCCTCGTCGCGCACGCCATCGTCCAGTGCCGTCTCGGTCAGCACGGCCTCTGGCGAGCCGGCGGGCGGCGCGTCGGTCACGGTTCCTCCTGGGTGGTCGGGGACACCGAAGAGGCCCCCCTCGAACGCAGCGGGTCACCGCGCGTCCAGCGAGACTACCCGAGGCCGCCGACACTGCAACCGCCCGGCGCCGGTTCGTGACCCGGCCGTTGTAGAACGGCGCTCACCCCGGGAGCCGGGACGCGGGCACCACCTCGTACTCGAGCGCGCGCACCCACCGACGCCCGTCGCGCCGGAACTCCTCGTGCGTCGCGAACCGGTACCGGTAGGCGTGCACGCGCACCGCCGTCGGCGGGGTCCCGTGGAACGGGTCGTGGGCGAGCAGGCGCAGGGTCGGGGCATCCGCTTCGAGCAGTCGGCGCAGGAACCGCTCGAACCACGGTTCCCACGCGCGACCGAGCGGCAGGAACCACATGAGCCAGTCGAGCCGCAGGTGGTAGGGCGCCCACTGCGCGGGGATCCGCCGGAGGTCGCCGGGCTTGCCCTTGAACGCGTACTCCCGCCAGTCCGCAGCGGCCGACTCGGGGTCCGGGTCGAGCGTGCCCTCCACGACGAACTCGATCCGCCGCTTCGTGACGGTGCCGAACGCGCCGTACGCGTTCCCGAGCATGAACCGGTTGAAGCTCGCGTTCATGAGCTGCCGCTTCGAGAACAGGTTCCGGACGGGCGCGATCGCGAGCCAGGCGAACAGCACGGATGCCCCGAGCACGACGATCCCCCACCAGGGTGCGATCGCGGCGTCCTCGGCGCCGAGGTCGGCGGGGATCGCCGGGATCAGCCACCGCCACACCGGGTCGCCGACGGCCGACGCCGCGAGCACCACCGTGAGCCAGTTCAGCCACGCGAAGTTCCCCGTGAGGATGAGCCAGGCCTGCGTGGCGACGACCACCGCGGCACCGGCCGCGGCGACGGGCCCCGGGACGAACAGGAGGAACGGCACGCCGAGCTGCGCGACGTGGTTCGCCACGACCTCGCACCGGTGGAACCAGGGCGGCAGCAGGTGCGCGGTGCGGCTGAGCGGGCCCGGCATCGGCTGGGTCTCGTGGTGGTAGGTGAGCGCGGTGAGGTCGCGCCACTCGCGTCCGCCGCGGATCTTGATCATGCCGGCGCCGAACTCGAGGCGGAACACGAGCCACCAGACCGCGAACAGGATGGTCCAGCTCGGCGGCTCCTGCGGCGAACCGAGGAACGCGACCGTGAACAGCGCCTCGCACAGCAGCATCTCCCAGCCGAACCCGTAGAAGTTCTGGCCGACGTGCACGATCGAGAGGTACAGGGCCCACAGCGCGAGGAACACCAGCAACGGCACCCACGGCGGCCCGAGCTGCGGCAGGCCGAGGACCACGGATGCCGCGAGCACGATGCCCGTCCAGGCGACCCCGACGAGCCTGCGGTCGGAGTAGCGCCACCACCGGAACAGCGTCGGACCGCGGGCGTGCCCGCCGGTCGCGGCGAGCAGGTGCGGCACGGGAAGCAGTCCGTGCTCCCCGAGGAGCGGGCGGAACTGGTTCAGCGTGGACCACCACGCGACGAGCGCGATCGCGGCGACCCCGCGCTGGAGCACCTGCCGCGCGATCTCGTAGTCCCCGGCGGCGAGCCAGGCGAACCAGTCGGCGAACCCGACCTCGATCGGCATGCCGTCAGGCTAGGCGCGACGCGAGGCGCCCGGAACCCTCCGCCACGGGGCATCCGGGCGACCGGGGCCGGCCCGGACATCGACGGCGGCCGGAGCCGGGGCCGTGGCCGCCGGCGTTAGGCTGCCCCGCATGGATGCAGACGCGACCGGCGCCCTGGCCGCCGATGACCCGTCGCTGCCGGGCGAGGCGGTGTCCCCCTCGGTGCGCCGGGTGCTCGCCCCGAATCCGGGCCCGATGACGCTCGACGGCACGAACTCCTACGTCCTCCGGGCACCGGGCGCACCGGCGGCGGTCGTCGTCGACCCCGGCCCGCTCGACGAGGGGCACCTCGCCGCGCTCGCCGGGCTCGGACCGGTCGGGCTCGTCCTGCTCACGCACCACCACGCCGACCACAGCGAATCCCTCGCGGCGTTCGCGACGATGACGGGCGCGCCGGTCCGCGCGATCGACCCGGACCGCTGCATCGGCGGCGAACCGCTCGCGGACGGCACGCGGATCCGCGCCGGCGGACTCGACCTCGAGATCCTGGCGACGCCGGGCCACACCGCCGACTCGATGTGCGTGGCCGTCGTGGATCCGGTCGACGGCACGAGCGCCGTGCTCACGGGCGACACGATCCTCGGCCGGGGCACGACGATCATCGCCGACCCGGACGGCGCGCTCGGCCCCTATCTGGCGTCGCTCGAGCGGTTGCGCGACCTCGGCGGGGATGACCCGGTCCGCGTGCTGCCCGGCCATGGGCCGGTCGTCGCGGACCTGCGCGCACTCTGCGTCGCGTACCTCGCGCACCGGGCGGAACGGCTCGACCAGGTGCGCGATGCACTCGCGCGGCTCGGCGCGGATGCGACGGCCGAGCAGGTCGCCGACCTCGTCTACGGCGACGTCGACGCGGCCGTACGCTACGCCGCCGAGGCATCCGTGCGCGCGCAGCTGGCGTACCTGCGATCGTGAGGATCGTGCCGTGACGCGCGTGGGCGGCCGGCTCGATCGAGGCGCTCGGATGCCCCGCACGCGACGAGGGCGCCGGCCGATCGGCCGACGCCCTCGCGGAGCGTGCTCGAGTCGGGTCAGCTCACCTCGTAGGTGAGGCAGTCGGCGGCGTCCCCGCCGGCCCCGATGCGGACCGCGGACGCGGTGCACTCGAGGTGGTCGTTGTGCGAGCACTCGGCGCGCTGGCAGGCCCCGACGTGCGAGACGACCTTGTCGAGGCCGCCCTTGGATCCGAGCGGGATGAACGTCACGCAGGATGCGTCGCCGGGCGTGCCCGCGATCGTCACCGCGGCCGCGTGGCAGCTGGAGTGGTCGTTGTAGGAGCAGCCGAGCACCGAACACTCGGACACGCGGGGCAGGTCGTCGATCGTCATGCTCATCGGGGGCCTCCTGGCTCGGCGGGTCGTCGCGGCGTCGAGCGCCGCGTTGCGGCCGATGCTACGCCGCGCGGCGCTTGGCCGGAAGGGCGATCGACGGCGTTTTCGCAGGTCAGGCGGCATTTCTTCGTTAGGGTAGCCTCACCTGACCACCCGGTGCGGCGCGCGCTTCGGCGCCCGGCGCGGCAGGATGGGCGCATGGACGCGGCATCGGCGCTCGAGGAGATCGCACGGCTGCTCGAACGCGAGCTCGCCAACCCCTACAAGGCACGGGCGTTCCGGAAGGCGCTCGGCATCGTCGAGTCGCTCGGCCCCGACGCGGTCGTCGCGAAGGTCGCCGACGGCACGCTCCGCCGGACGCCGGGCATCGGCGACACCACGTACGCGGTCATCGCCGAGGCATCCGCGGGCCGCGTGCCCGCCTACCTCGCCGAGCTCCGCGAGCAGGCCGGCACGACCGGTGCGCCGAGCGGCCTCGCCGCGCAGTTGCGCGGCGACCTGCACAGCCACAGCGAGTGGTCCGACGGCACGACGAGCATCGCCGCGATGGCGAAGGCCGCCGCGGCCGCGGGGCTCGAGTACGTCGCACTCACCGACCACTCGCCGAACCTCCGGGTCGCGAACGGCCTGACCGCCGAACGGCTCGCGGACCAGCTCGACCTGATCGACGCGCTCGAGGAATCCGGCGGACTCGGCGTGCGGATCCTCCGCGGCATCGAGGTCGACATCCTCGAGGACGGCGCGCTCGACCAGTCCCCGGCGATGCTCGACCGCCTCGACGTCGTCGTCGCGAGCGTGCACTCGAAGCTCCGGTCGCCCGCGGACGTCATGACCGAACGGATGCTCCGCGCCGTCGCCGACCCGCACGTCGACGTGCTCGGGCACTGCACCGGGCGCCTGATCCGCGGCTCGCGCGGCACCCGGCCGCCCTCGGAGTTCGACGCCGAAGCGGTGTTCACGGCGTGCGCGGCGAACGGCGTCGCGGTCGAGATCAACTCGCGACCCGAACGCGAGGATCCGCCGCCCGAGCTGCTCGCGCTCGCGCGCGACCTCGGCTGCCTGTTCTCGATCGACAGCGACGCGCACGCGCCCGGCCACTACGGGTTCCTCCCCCTCGGCGCCGCGCGTGCCGAGGCCGCCGGGATCCCGGCCGACCGGATCGTCACGACCTGGCCGCTCGAGCGGCTGCTCGACTGGTCGCGCGGTCGCTGACCGCGCGCCGCCGACCGGGGCGCGGCCGCCGGACGCTGGCCTGCCGCGCCGCCGCGCGACAGAATGGGCGCAGGCGTACGCGAGGAGGGGTCGATGACGACGGAACAACTGCTGTGGGCGGCGATCGGGGCGATCGTCGTGGTGGGCGGCCTCGGGCTCCTCACCTCGCTCTGGGCGTTCGCCAAGTCGCCGAAGGGCTGATCGCGTGCCGATCGAGGGCGCGGGCCTGCTGCTCTACCGGCGCACGCCCGCGCTCGAGGTCTTCGTCGCGCACATGGGCGGCCCGTACTGGGCGCGCCGGCAGGAGGGCGCCTGGACGATCCCCAAGGGGGCGATCGACCCCGGCGAGACCGAGCTCGAGGCGGCGCAGCGCGAGTTCACGGAGGAGATCGGCGTCGAGCCGCCGCCGGGCCCGCCGACCGGGCTCGGCGCGTACCGCGTCGCGCGGGGCAAGACCGTGCACATGTTCGCGATCGAGGCGTCCGGGTTCGAGGTCGACGAGGTCGTGTCGAACGAGTTCGAGGTCGAGTGGCCCACCCGCTCCGGCATCGTCTCGTCGTACCCCGAGATCGACGAGGCGAAGTGGCTGCCCGTCGCGGACGCGCGCCCGCTCCTGGTCGCCGGGCAGCGGCCGGTGCTCGACGCGCTCGAGGAGCTCGTGGCATCCTCCTGACCCGGTGTCTCGACTCGATAACAGAGCCCTATCGAGTCGATAACGAGAGGATGTCTCGACCTGTCGGGCTCCGCGGAGCAGCCACCATGGAAGGGTGACCGGTTCTGCGCCCGCCCTTCCCCGACGGAACTCCGTCGGTGCGATCGTCGCGCCCGCGGTCGCCGGCATCCTCGCCGCGCTCCTGCTGCTCGCGGTCGGACAGGCCCCGACCATCTGCGCGACGAGCGACGCATCCGCGTGCCCGACGCCGGACGACCGGTTCGCGGTCGCGCTCTGGTGGACCTTCGCGGTCGTCGTGCTCGCGACGATCGCCACGCTCCTGCGCCTCCGCGGCGGCGAGCGCTGCACGACCTGCTCGCACGTCGCCTTCGGCGCGCTCCTCGTCGCGACGGTCGTCGGGTTCTTCGCGACGCTCGCGACCGGCGGCTTCGTCATCCCGCTGTTCTGGTTCTGAGCCGAAGGCTCACCAGCGCCCCCTCGGCTCGAGGCGCCTCCGTGCGCCCGATTCGTGCTGCCCGCGTGTCCGTCCGAAGTCGGTCGTGAAAAAACTTCGGGAATGGTGTTGACAAGGGAGAACGATCGGTCTACCTTCATGATCAGACCAGAAAGAACGATCGTTCTACCGGGCGATCAGAACCTGAGGAGAAGGAACCATGACCACCACCGAGAAGGCACCGATCGTCCTCATCCACGGCCTCTGGATGACCCCGACCAGCTGGGACACCTGGGCCGAGCGCTTCCGCGCCGCCGGTCACGAGGTCTTCGTCCCGGGCTGGCCCGGCATCGACGACCGCACCGTCGAGGACATCCGCTCGAACCCGGCCGCCCTCAAGGGCATCGGCCTGAAGGAGATCGCGGACCACTACGAGCGGATCATCCGGGCCCTCCCCCGCAAGCCGATCATCATGGGCCACTCCTTCGGCGGCGTCATCACGCAGATGCTCGCCGACCGCGGCCTCGGCGTCGCCTACGTGGGCGTCGAGCCCGGGCAGACCGCGGGCGTCACGGCCCTGCCGCTCTCGACCCTGTGGACCGGCACGCCGATCCTCTCCAACCCGTTCGACAAGAACGGCGCCAAGCCACTCTCCAAGCGCCACTTCCACTTCACGTTCGGCAACGACCTCCCCCGCGCCGCGTCCGACGAGCTCTGGGAGCAGTACGCCGTGAACTCGTACAACCGCGTGTTCTTCGAGGGCGTCGCCTCGGTGGCCAACGAGAAGGGCGGCGTCACCCACGTCGACTACGCCCGTGCCGACCGCGCCCCGCTGCTCATCCTCACCGGTGAGATCGACCACGTCGTCCCGCCGGCCATCGGCCGGGCGATCGTGAAGAAGTACGCGAAGACCGGCAGCCCGTCGATCGTCGAGTACAAGGAGTTCGCCGGCCGCACCCACCGCATCGTGAGCCAGGACGGCTGGGAGGAAGTCGCCGACTACGCGCTCGACTGGGCGGTCGCGCACTCGCAGGACACCGTCGCCGCCTGACGCGGCGCCGGCAGGGCACTCGGATGGCACGGACCCGGACCGTGCCATCCGCCATGTCCGGGGACGACCGCCGACCGGCACCGGTCGGCCGCTACGCCGCCGCGAGCACCTCGTCGACCCACGCGGGCACGAGCATGCTCGCGAGCCCGAGCCGCACCTCGTCGAACAGGAGCGACACCTCGCTCTCGACGAGGTTGATCTCGAGCGTCACGGCCCCGAAGCCCGCCGCGGTGAGCACGAAGCCCGCCGCAGGGTGCACGGCACCCGACGTGCCGACCGCGACGAAGCGGTCGCACGCGGCGAGCGCGAGGTCGATCCGGTCCAGCTCGTACGGCAGCTCCCCGAACCACACGACGTCCGGACGCAGCGCGGCTCGGCCGCACGCCGGGCACGCGGGACGGTCGCCGAGGTCCCCCACGACCGGCGACCGCTCGCCGCACGATTCGCACAGCGCCGAGTCGAGGCGGCCGTGCATGTGCACGACGCGCTCCGAGCCGGCGCGCTCGTGCAGGTCGTCGATGTTCTGGGTCACGACGAGCAGGTCGTCGCCGAGGGATGCCTCGAGCCGCGCGAGCGCCAGATGCGCCGCGTTCGGCTCGACCGAGGCGACGGCGCGGCGCCGGTCGTCGTAGAACCGCTGCACCGTCGCGGGGTCGCGGTGGAACGCCTCGGGCGTCGCGACATCCTCGACCCGATGGCCCTCCCAGAGCCCGCCCGCGTCGCGGAACGTGGGCACGCCGCTCTCGGCGGAGATCCCGGCGCCCGTGAGCACGACGACGCGCATCAGCGCCTCGGTCCGCGGAGCGAGGAGACGGCCATGCCTCGACGGTACTCGCCTTCGCTGCCCGTGACCGGTCGGCGAGCCCAGCCGCATTACGCTGATCCGATGAGCGTCACGCCCGAACACCCCGCCCCCGCCGACCTCCGCCCCGAGACCGTCGCCGTCACCGTCGGCCGGCCGCCGCACGTGCCCGACCAGCCGCTGAACGTGCCGGTGCACCTCGCATCGACCTACGTCGCCGGCGGCGACCTCGAGTACGGCCGGTACGGCAACCCCTCGTGGACGGCGTTCGAGGACGCGCTCGGCGCACTCGAGGGCGGGCGCTGCGTGTCGTTCGCCTCGGGGCAGGCCGCCGAGGCCGCGGTGCTCGACCTCGTGCCGGACGGCGGCATCGTCGTCGCGCCCCAGCACTCGTACACCGGCACCGTGCTCGCGCTCGACGACCGCGCGACCATGGGCCGGCTCTCGGTCCGCTACGTCGACCTCACCGACGTCGAAGCCGTGCTCGCCGCCTGCGACGGCGCGGACCTGCTCTGGTTCGAATCGCCCACGAACCCCGCGCTCGAGCTCGCCGACACGCCCGCGCTCGTGGCCGGCGCGCACGCGCGCGGCGCCCTCGTCGTCGTCGACAACACGTTCGCGACGCCCGCGCGGCGCCGGCCGCTCGCCGACGGCGCCGACCTCGTGGTGCACTCCGCGACGAAGGCGATCTCGGGGCACAGCGACGTCATCATGGGCGCCGTCGTCGGCACGGATCCCGCGCTCGTCCAGCGCGTCATCGCCCGGCGTTCGCTCGTCGGCGGCATCCCGTCGGCGTTCGAGACCTTCCTCGCGCTGCGCGGCCTGCGCACCCTCCACGTCCGCATCGACCGCGCCGAGGCGACCGCGCGGACTCTGGTCGAGCGCCTCGACGGGCACCCCGCGCTCTCGGAGGTCCGGTACCCGGGCTTCGGCACGATCGTCTCGATCGTGCTCCGCGGCGGCGCCGAGCCGGCCGACGCACTCGCCGGGCGCACGGCGCTGTGGATCCACGCGACCAGCCTCGGCGGCGTCGAGTCGACGTTCGAGCGGCGCCGCCGCTGGCCGGCCGAGGCCGAGACGATCCCCGCCGGCCTCGTGCGGCTCTCGGTCGGCCTCGAGCACCCCGACGACCTCGCCGCGGACCTCATCGCCGCGCTCGACTCGGTCGGCTGACCCCGGGACCGGCGTCGACCGACGCGCTATGCCCGCTCCGCGGCGCGCCGCCCGTCGAACAGCAGCACGGGCACGGGACCGAACGGCATCGAGCGCACGCGCAGCCGGAGCACCTCGTCGGCGGCGAACCCCGCCGCGGTGAGCGCGGTCTCGGTGTCGCGATCCCAGTGGCATCCGTGGCACACGCGCCTGGAGATCGGGGTCGCGACGCGCTGCACCGCGCGCTTCAGCGTGCCGGGCGGCGCGACGACGTGGTCGACGAAGACGACCCGGCCGCCCGGCACGAGCACGCGCCGCACCTCGGCGAGCGCCGCGGCCGGGTCCCCCACCGAGCACAGCACGTAGGTCCCGAGCACCGCGTCGACCGAGGCATCCGGCAGCGGGATCGCCTCGGCGACCGCGTCGAGCGGCTCGCTCCCGTGCCGCCACTCGCGCGCGCGCGTCGCGAGTTCGGCGCGCCGCCGTGCGTCGGGCTCGAGGCCGACCCACTCGACCTCCGCATGCAACGCGCCGAAGTTCTCGCCCTCCCCGGCGCCGATCTCGAGCACCCGCCCGCGCAGGCGCGCGACGAATCCGCGCTCGAGGTCGTCGAGGTGGTCGTCGTCGACGAGCGGGACGGCGCCCGGACGGGCGGTCGGCGTGCCGGTCACCCTGCCATGCGAACACGGCCCGCCGCCCGCGTCAACCGATCGGGCGGGCATAGGCTCGGCGCGTGATCGTCGGGTTCCTCGAAGGCGCCGACCTGCTCGGCCGCGGATTCGGCACGTGGCGGCGGCATCCGGGGCTCATGCTCCTCGGGCTCGTGCCCGCAGCGCTCGTGTTCTCGCTCATCGTCGTGGCGCTCGTCACCTTCGGGTTCGGGCTGCCGCGCCTCGCGCACTGGGCGACGCCGTTCGCCGACGACTGGACGCCGCTGTGGCGGGGCATCCTGCGCTGGGGGCTCGTCGTGGTGTCGTTCGCGGCCGCGGTCGTCGTCGCGATGATGACCTTCACGGCCCTCACGCTCGCGGTCGGCGACCCGTTCTACGAGCGCATCTGGCGGGCCGTCGAGCTCGACCTCGGGGGCGAGGTGCCCGAGCGCGGCGCGGGGTTCTGGCGGGGCGTCGCCGACGCGGGCGAACTGCTGGCACTCGGTATCGCCGCGGCCCTGGCCGTCTGGCTGGTCGGGTTCATCCCGCTCGTCGGCGGCGTGCTCGCGCCCGTGGCCGGCGCGTTCCTGTCGGGGCGGATCCTCGCGCGCGAGCTCGCCGGGCGCGCCTTCGAGGCGCGCGGCATGCGCCTGCGCGAGCGTCGGGCGACGCTCCGGCTCGCCCCTGCGCGCGTGCTCGGGTTCGGCGTGGCGACGCAGCTGTGCTTCCTCGTGCCGTTCGGCGCGATCCTCGCGATGCCCGCCGCGGTGGCCGGCGCGACGCTCCTCGCGCGCGGCCTGCTGGATCAGGCGACGGCTTCGCCGCCGAGCCCGTCCGCCACGGGCTCGCCGCCGACGGTCAGCACCGTCCAGCCCGAGGCATCCGCCTCGACCAGCGAGGACGAGAGGTTCTCGAGCCGCGGGTAGTCCCACGCGTCCGCGCCGCTCAGCTCGGCGAGCGCGTGGCGGATCAGGGTGCCGTGCGCGACGACGAGCACGCGCCGGCCCGGGTGCTCGGCCCGGATCCGGTCGAGGCCGCGCACCGCGCGCGGCCCGAGGGCGGCGCGGGGCTCCATGCCGGGGATGTCGTCCAGGAGCGGCCAGCGTTCCCTGGCCTCGGTCACGGGCAAGCCCTCGGCCTCGCCGAAGTGCTGCTCGACGAGCTCCTCGTAGGTGCCGGCGAGCTCGATCCCGAGGCCGTCCGCGAGGATCGCGGCGGTCTCCCGCGCGCGGCCGAGCGTCGAGCTCACCGCGAGGTCCCACGGTGCGTCGGACAGCGCGGCGATCGCGGCGACGGCATCGCGCGCCTGCGCGCGACCGGTCTCGTTCAGCGGGATGTCGGTCTGCCCCTGCATGCGCATCGCGGCGTTCCAGTCGGTCTGGCCATGGCGGATGAGGGCGTAACGCACCCGACGAGCCTACCGGCGGCGGCTGGGGAAGGTCTGGAGACGTGTCGCGGTGCGACGCGGGCCGCGTCGCACCGGCGTCCCGGCGCTACGCCGCGGGCGGCGTGAGCCCCACCCGGTCGGGCACCTGGCCCGGCACGGTCGGCAGCCACGCGTCGACCTTCGGCCACGCGCGGCCCGTCGGCAGGCGGCGCAGGAGCGGCGCGAGCGACTCGTCGGCATCCGGCCACGGGATGACCCGCGTCGGCGAGGCCACCGCGACCACGCCGAGCCACCAGTGCTTCCACGTGACCGGCAGGGTCTCGGGGTGCAGGACCACGTAGTAGTCGGGCACGTGCATGGCCCGTCGCGTGGATGCCTCGACGGCGCGCTCGATCTCGAGCTCGAGCACCTCGTAGGTCGACAGGTCGTCGTAGAACTCGACCCACGCCGCCGCGACGTGCGCGAGCGGGTCGCGGTCGTGGACGACGTACGGGCGGTCGCCGGCCGCGGACCAGCGGGCGACCTGGGCGTCACTGGCGTCGGACAGCTCGGAGAAGGTCGCCGCGTGCACGTTCGGGAACCGCTCGAGCGAGCGGATCGCGGACGCCGCCTCCTCGCCGACGACGACCAGCGTGGTGCTGACCGGTGGCTCCATTTCCGCAGTCTACGCCGCGGGTCAGCCCGCCTTGCCGCCGACGGGCCGCTGGGCGGGCGACGGCGGAGCCGGGGGCATCCGCCGCACCTGGCCCGTCCTCTCCGCGACCGGCAGCAGCATGAGCGGGCGCGCGAGCACCCAGCCGATCGCCATGACGCCGACCGAGACCGCGAAGATCGCGAGCCCGACCCAGTCGTCGGCGTCCCGCGCCGCGTACATCGCGTTGAGGTTCGCGAGCACGCCCGTGGAGAACACCAGCACGACGTGCACGAACGTGAACGCGAGCAGGAACAGCATGGTCGGGAAGTGCAGCGCGCGCGCCGACTTCTCGCTCAGCACGCCGGCGATCCGGCCCTCGGCCGGCCACACCGGCGAGAGCCGGACCCCGGTGAGGATGGCCAGCGGAGCGGCGATGAACACGACCGCGAAGTAGCTCAGCACCTGCAGCCCGTTGTAGACGACCCACGCCGTCTCGGTCGGCCAGTCGAGCGAGGCGTACTGCAGCGCGGCCGAGATCGCGTTCGGCACGATGCTCCAGTCGGTCGGCACGATGCGCACCCACTGGCCCGTCGCGAACAGGAGCACGACGTACAGGACGCCGTTCACGACCCAGAACGCCTCGACCCAGAGGTGCAGCCACAGCGAGATGCCGAGCCGGCGCGGTGCGCGCTCGGTCCGCGGCCACCGCGCGTTGTCCCTGGTCCAGAACGCGGACGGTCGCTGCTTCGAGCGCAGGATGAGCCCCGTGCGCACGAGCATGACCATCAGGAACGCGTTGAAGAAGTGCTGCCAGCCCACCCACGCCGGGATGCCGACCGGCGCCCACTCGGGCAGCGGCGCCTCGCCGGGGTACTCGTCGACGAACGCCTCGACCGCCGGGACGGTGCGCAGGAGCTTCGCGACCACGACGACGACGAGCAGTCCGAGGACCGCGGCCGCGGCCGCCCAGGCGGCGCGCTTCCAGGAGACGCGCGCGAGCGCGGTGCGGATGGTCGGGTCTGACACCCGTTCACGATGGCAAACCGGATGCCCCGACGCAACACGGGACGTGATCGGGAGTCATCCGGCACCCCCTCGGGCGCGGCCGGAGCGCGGCTAGGGTGTGATCGTCCGCCGTGCCGAGGGAGCCGAGATGACCGACCAGCCCGACCTGCCCGTCTACACCGTCGCCGACCTCGAGGCCGAGCCGCGGTTCGAGGTCGACGCGTTCGCCAACGACGACGCGGTCGCGCTCGGCCTGTTCGGCATCGAGGTGATCCGGGAGCGCCGGCTCGACCTCGCGGTGCGCATCGTGCTGCGCGGCGACGCGGTGTTCGTCGCCAAGCTCGGCTCGACCGGGCCGGGCAACGACCCGTGGCTCGCCGGCAAGGCCGCGGTCGCCGAGCGGTTCGGCGAGCCGAGCCTGCTCGTGCGGCGCCGCCACGAGGAGGCCGGCACGCCGTTCGACCGGCGCGAGGACGTCGACCACGACCGGTTCCGCGCGCACGGCGGGTCGGTGCCGATCCTCGTCGCGGGCGAGGTCGCCGGCACGATCACGATGTCGGGCGAGCCGGACGTGCTCGACCACGCGGCCGCGCGCGAGGCGGTGCGGCGGTACCTCGCGGCTCGCTGACCCGCGCGGCCGCGGGAGCCGGTCCGGTGTTCCGGCGAGGCGGTGCGCTCAGCCGGCCGACTGCATCGGCATCTGGTCCGTGCCGTCGCTGAGGACCGGCGAGATCAGCCCGACCACGTTGTTGTCGGGGTCGAGCAGGTAGCCGACCCGGCCGATGCCCTGCATGTCCTCGAGCGGGAGCGCCGCGAGGCCGCCGAGCTCGAGCCCCTTCGCGAACACGGCGTCGATGTCGCCGTCGACCCCCACGACGATGTTGCAGCCGTTGATCGGCGCGCCCACCTCGGGAACGGCCGTGCCGCCGCGGCGCGTCAGGCCGCCGTTGATGCCCGCGCCGGGGGCTCCTCCGTTCTGGATCGACCCCTCGCCGGTCTCGATCGACCAGTACTCGATCTCGCCGAACTGCGTGAAGGTCCACCCGAACAGCGCCGAGTAGAAGTCGATGAGCCGCTGCGGCTCGGATGCGTGGATCTCGAAGTGGACGACGAGGTTCGCCATGATTCCCCCTTGAACGGTTTCCGGCGCCCACGGTACGCGCCCGCGCCGACGGCCTCCACCCCGGCCATGGAGTCCGGCCGCCCCGGCCATCGCGTCCGCCCGCCCGTCCGCCGCGCGAACGCGCCCGGGCCGGACTAGGCTCGAACGCGACGGTCGGGCCGGGCGGGGGGACGAATGGCGAAGGACGACGATCGGCACGTCGTGTCGAACGCGCGCTACGACGAACTCAAGGCCGCCTACAACCGCCGGATGCGTGCGCGCTCGGGTCGCCCGGACGACATCGGCGACGAGGACGAGGTCGACCGCGAGGTCGACCGCCCCGAGCGCGACTACCGGGGCTACCGGGGCGAGACGCCGACCGGTTCGAGCGAGGTCCTCTGAGGGCTGCGACGAGCCGCTCCGGCCGCGACCGGACCGGGACTCCCGCCCATTCGCTAACCGGGCGAACGATGTCGGCGAGGAGGGGTAGGCTGGCGCGGTGACCGCCGCCCCGAGCCCCGACTCCCCCGCCGCATCCGCCGTCCCCGCGGCATCCTCGACCGTGGCGCCCGCGGCGCCGAGTCGCCGCGACTGGGTCGGCCTCGTGTTCATCAGCATCGCGGTCGCCCTCATCATCGTCGACTCGACGATCGTCAACGTGGCGATCCCCTCGATCGTCGACGACCTCGGCATCACCTCGACGCAGGTCCAGTGGGTGCAGGAGAGCTACACGCTCGTGTTCGCCGCGCTGCTGCTCGTGTTCGGCACGCTCGCCGACCGGTTCGGCCGCCGCCGCATGCTCGTGCTCGGCGTCGCGATCTTCGCGCTGTCGAGCATCGCCGCCGCGCTCGCGACCAGCGGCGAGCTGCTCATCGCGTCCCGCGTGGTGCAGGGCGTCGGCGGGGCGATGATCCTGCCGACCACGCTGTCGCTCCTGAACGCGACCTTCCGCGGCCCCGCGCGCGGCATCGCATTCGCGATCTGGGGGTCGACCATCGGCGGCATGGCGGCCGTCGGGCCCCTGCTCGGCGGCTGGCTCACCACCGACTTCTCGTGGCGCTGGGCCTTCGGCATCAACGTGCCGCTCGGCATCGCGATCATCATCGGCGTGCTCGTCACGGTCGTCGAGTCGCGGGCGGCGCACCCGTCGCGCATCGACGTCGTCGGCGCGATCCTGTCGGTCGTGATGAGCACGAGCCTCGTCTTCGCGCTCATCGAAGGCCGCACCTACGGCTGGTGGCTCGTCGACGAACCGCTCGAGATCGGCGACTGGACCTGGCCGCTCGACGTCTCGATCATCCCGTTCGCATTCGCGCTCGCCGCGCTGAGCGCGACCGCCTTCGTCGCGTGGGGCCTGCGGCGGCAGCGCCGCGGGAAGAGCACGATGCTGCCGTTCCCCCTGTTCCGGCTCGGGTCGTTCCGGAACGGCAACATCGCCGCGCTCATCGTCTCGCTCGGCGAGTTCGGCATCATCCTGTCGCTGCCGCTGTGGATGCAGAACGTGCTCGGCTACGACGCCCTGCAGACCGGGTTTGTGCTGCTCGCGC
This sequence comes from Agromyces sp. MMS24-JH15, assembly GCF_043518605.1. Lineage (GTDB taxonomy): Bacteria > Actinomycetota > Actinomycetes > Actinomycetales > Microbacteriaceae > Agromyces. Next base: position 2,061,162 of record NZ_CP171358.1, on the reverse strand, counting down.
TCGCGATCGGCTCGTTCGTCGCGAGCGGCGCCGCGGCCGCGTTCAGCCACCGCGTGCCCGCGGTCCACGTCGTGCGGATCGGCATCGCCGCCGAGATCGTCGGCCTCGTGCTCGTCGCGCTCGTGATCGCGCCGGACACGCCGTGGTGGCAGATCGTCATCGGGCTCTTCGTCTACGGCTTCGGCGTCGGGCTGGCGACCGCGCAGCTGACCGGCGTGGTCCTCGCGGACGTGCCGGTGGCCGCGAGCGGGCAGGCATCGGGCACGCAGAGCACGTCGCGGCAGTTCGGCTCGGCGCTCGGCATCGCCGTGCTCGGAACCATCCTGTTCACGTCGCTCTCGTCGGGACTCGCGGCGGAACTCGACGGCACCATGCCGGACGACGTCCGCGACCAGGTCGTCGAGATCGTGGTCGACAGCGCGGGAGCGGCCATCCCGTCGCTCGAGGAGCGCTCGCCCGAGGCCGCCGACGCGGCGCGCGAGGCGTTCAGCCAGTCGACGAGGTACTCGGCGTTCGCCGCCGCGGGATTCCTCGCCGTCGGCCTGCTCGCGACCCTCTCGCTCGGGCGCGGGCGCCCGCTCGACGACGAGTCGGATGCCCCGGCCGAACCGGTGCGGACCACGACGGACGCGGGATAGGCGCGGCCGCCGCCCGTCAGGCCGGCGGGTAGGCCGCGAGCAGCGCCTGTCGCTCGGTCTCGGTGATCGGGATGACGGTGCCGTGCCTCGGGCTCGCCGGGAGCGAGGCATCCTGCACGATCCGCCAGTCGGGCGTGGCGAGCGAGGCGGTCTCGAAGAGCACGTACCCGTGCCCGCCGTGGTACTCGGGCTGGTCCTGCAGGAGGTACCAGCGGTCGCCCGTGTTCGAACGGAACACGCTCGGGCCCTCGCCCGCGGTGAACTCGCCGCCCCACGGGTTCGGCTGCCCGAAGCCGACGCGCTCGGCGACGAGCGTCCAGCCGTCGCCGGTCTCGACGCCCTGCGTGCGGCGCAGGTCGGGCGAGGACTCCTGCCGCATGCCCATGTAGGACTCGTCCTTGGTGAACCGGTGGAAGACGCCCGCGTCGAACGCGACGGCCGAGTCGATCATGCCGAGCCCGGCCCCCTGCGGCTCGTCGATCCACAGGCGTGCGGGCGAGAACGACCGGAAGTCGCGCGTCGTCGCGAAGAACATGCGCTGGTACGACGTGCGGATGTCCCGGTCGTCCGGATGTTGCGCGACCGGGTAGGTCGCCGACGCCCAGTACACGACGTACTCGCCGGATGCCTCGTCCCAGGTCGCCTCGGGTGCCCACGCGTTGCCGGCGCCGTCGGGCGCGAGTGCTGCGGCGCGCTGCGGCGACCAGTGCACGAGGTCGTCCGACTCCCACACCATGATCGAACGGCTGCCGGTCTGCTGCGCGCGCGCGAAATCGACGGCGGGGTGGACCTTGAGGTCCGTCGCGAGGAGGAAGAACCGGTCCCCGCCGTCCGGTGCCGGGCCGCGCACGATGAACGGGTCGCGGAGCCCGCGCTCGCCGAGTTCGGACTCGAGGATCGCCGCACCGCGGTTCAGGTCGATCCACCTGGTCGGGTCGTCGCCGTCGCTCACCGCGAAGCGGATCCGCTCGGCGTCGTCGGTCGCCTCGCCGGCGAACGAGACGAACAGGTACGCGGAGAAGGCTTCGCGGCGGGGCATCCGTTCAGCGTAGCCCGCGTGCCGTGGGCCGCCGCCGACGCTCGACGCAGCGCGACCCGGCGCGAGGGGAGGGTCCGGCGTCGACGCGCCGGCGGAAACAGGAAACGGATGCCGCGGCGGCACCCCGAGGGGCACGCGGCGGCATCCGTTCATCGATCGGCGGCGAGCCGCCGATCAGGAGCTGCGAGGACTACGCGATGACGCGGATGTTCTCGGCCTGCATGCCCTTGGGGCCGCGGGCGACGTCGAATTCGACCTTCTGGTTCTCGTCGAGCGAGCGGAAGCCGCCCGCCGCGATCGCGCTGAAGTGCGCGAAGACGTCGGCGGTGCCGTCGTCCGGGGTGATGAAGCCGAAGCCCTTGTCGGCGTTGAACCACTTGACGGTTCCGGTAGCCATGTTTCATTTCCTTCTGTAGAGCCGAGCCGCTGAAGCGGCTGCGACGTGCACGACCCAGTCGTGCGTTGCTCCGTCGGCGATGTCCGCCGACGGAAGTTGGGGGGTGCGCCGGGGCGCACGGTCGATCAGACCCGGCGGAACCGGTTGACCATGGGGCAGTCGAACGGGTCGCGCGCAGCGAGTCCGACGCGGTTCAGGTAGCGGATGACGATGCCGTACGACCGCAGCAGCGTGGTCTCGGTGTAGGGCACGTCGAGGGTGCGGCAGTACTCGCGCACGATCTCGCGCGCCTGGGCGAGGTGCGGGCGGGGCATGTTCGGGAAGAGGTGGTGCTCCACCTGGTAGTTCAGGCCGCCGAGCAGCGCGCTGGCCCACCAGCCACCCGAGACGTTGCGCGAGGTGAGGACCTGCTTCGAGAGGAAGTCGAGCTTCGCGTCGGCGGGGATGATCGGCATGCCCTTGTGGTTCGGCGCGAACGACGCCCCCATGTAGACGCCGAAGACCGCGAGCTGCACGCCGAGGAACGCGAACGCCATGCCGAGCGGGAGGACCCAGAAGATCGCGCCGAGGTAGATCGCGAACCGGGCTGCGATGAGGCCGAGCTCGATCCAGCGGCCCTTCACGGGCCCGCGGGCGAAGAGCGTGCCCATCGACCGGTAGTGCAGGTTCAGGCCCTCGAGCGTGAGCAGCGGGAAGAACAGCCAGCCCTGCCGACGTGTGATGAGTGCGAGGAGGCCGCGCTGCTTCGCGGCATCCGTCTCGACGAACGAGATCGTGTCGAACTCGATGTCGGGGTCCTTGCCGAGCTTGTTCGGGTTCGCGTGGTGGCGCGTGTGCTTGGTCATCCACCACGAGTAGCTGATGCCGACGACGCCCGCGGCGAGGATCCGCCCCACGCGATCGTTCGCCGGCCCGGACTCGAGCACCTGGCGGTGCGAGGCCTCGTGGGCGAGGAACGCGAACTGCGTGAAGATGATCCCGAGCGCGCCCGCCATGAGCAGCTGGAACCACGAGTCGCCGAGCAGGATGAACCCGGTGATGGCGCCGCCGAGCGCGAGGGCCAACACCGTGATGAGCACGGCGTAGAACCAGCGCGTGCGGTTCAGGAGCCCCGACTCTCGAACCACCCTGGACAGGGCGGTGTAGCTGCGGGTGAGATCCGGGGATCCGGTCCGGGGCTTCGTCGCCCGGACCGCACCGAAGGTTTCGGTGGAGGAGATGTCTGCACGTCCCAGCTCGTCATCGACTTCCCAGCCGGGGTTCGCAGGCAACCGCCCGCTGAAGATTCCATCAGCCTATCGGTTCCGCATGGGAGCACACTGTGAAGTCGCCGGGCGTGCCGCCCGTCGTGCCGCCCGTCGGCCCGCCCGTCGCCGCGGGGCCTGAGGGGCGCTGCGTAGTGCCGTTGCGTCGCCTCGGGGGTTGACGCGGGCGCCAGCCGTGGGCTGCAATATATTGCATGCCGCTGCCCGCCCTTCGCGCTGAACGACCCCGCTCGCTGCGCGACTACGCCTACGCGGCGCTGCGCGACGCGATCGTGAGCGGCGCGTTCGCTCCCGGCGAACGGCTGCGCGATCCCGAACTCGAGGCGTGGCTCGGCGTCAGCCGGACCCCCATCCGCGAGGCGATCGCCCGGCTCGAGCAGGCCGGCCTCGTGCAGACGCGCCGGGCGAAGCAGACGGTCGTCGCGCCGCTCGACGCGCGATCGGCCCTCGCCGCGCAGCGCATCGCCGCCTCGCTGCACGAACTCGCCGTACGCGACGCGGTGCCCCAGCTCACCGACGCCGACCTCGAGGAGATGCGCGCGGCGAACGCGCGCTTCGCCGACGCCCTCGACGCCGGGGACGTGGAATCGGCGATCGGCGCCGACGACGCCTTCCACGCGGTCGCCGTGCGCGCGAGCGCGAACCCGCTGCTGCCCGCACTGCTCGAGCAGGTGACGCCGCTCCTCCGCCGCCTCGAGCACGCCCGGTTCGGTTCCTTGGCCGGTCGCGGCTCGGTCGCCGACCACGACCGCATCATCGCGCTCTGCGGCGCCGGTCTCGCCGACGACGCCGCGGCCGCGACGCGCGAGAACTGGTCGACGCTCGGTCGGCTCCTGCACCTCGACGATCCCACCCCCACCGAAGGAGCACCATGGCCCTCGCCGACTTCCCCCGGCATCCGCTGACGTTCGGGCCGAGCCCGATCCATCCGGTCGCGCGCCTGAGCGACCACCTCGGCGGCGCCCGCATCTGGATGAAGCGAGAGGATGTCTCGAGCGGCCTCGCCTACGGCGGCAACAAGGTGCGCAAGCTCGAGTACCTCGTGCCCGACGCGCTCGCGCGCGGCGCCGACACGCTCGTCTCGATCGGCGGCGTGCAGTCGAACCACACCCGCCAGGTCGCCGCGGTCGCCGCGCACCTCGGCCTCAAGGCCGTGCTCGTCCAGGAGCACTGGGTCGACTGGCCCGACTCGGTGAACGACCGTGTCGGCAACATCATGCTCTCGCGCCTCATGGGCGCCGACGTGCGGCTCTCGCCGGCGGGCTTCAGCATCGGCTTCCGCGACTCGTGGAAGGACGCGATCGCCGACGTCGAAGCGGCGGGCGGCACGCCGTACGCCATTCCGGCCGGGGCATCCGACCACCCGCTCGGCGGCCTCGGGTTCGCGAACTGGGCGCATGAGGTCGCCGAGCAGGAGCGCGCGCTGGGCGTGTTCTTCGACACGATCGTCGTGTGCTCGGTCACCGGGTCGACGCATGCCGGCATGATCGCCGGCTTCGCCGACCTCGAGCAGCACTTCGGCGGGCGCCCGCGCCGGGTGATCGGCATCGACGCCTCGGCGAAGGCGGACGAGACGCGCGACCAGGTCGGGCGCATCGCCCGTCGCACAGCCGACCTCATCGGCGTCGGGCGCGAGCTCCGCGACGACGAGATCACCGTGCTCGAGGGATGGGCCGGCGACTTCTACGGCATCCCGGTCGAGTCGACGGATGCCGCCATGCGGCTCGTCGGCTCGCTCGAGGGAGTCATCCTCGACCCGGTGTACGAGGGCAAGTCGATGGCCGGACTCATCGACCTCGTCACGAGCGGCGAGATCCCGAAGGACGCGAACGTGCTCTACGCCCACCTCGGCGGCCAGCCGGCGCTCAACGCGTACTCGGGGCGCTACCACTAGGCCGGGTCCCATCCCCTGCCCGTCCCATGCTCGTTTCCCCGCCGATCCGGCTCCGCACCGATCCGGCCACCCGTCGGGCGCCCCCGCGATGTCGCACGGATCGACCACCCGCGAACCGATTCCGACGGTCTGCGCGACATCGCCGTGCGAGGGTCCATGAATCGATGCCACGCGTGGGACGCCAGGTCGATTCGGGCGACATCGTCGAACGGGATGCCACGAATCGACGCAACCCGACCCGGCCCGGCCCGACTCCGCGCCCGCCCCGGGCATCCACCCGGCTCCGCGCACGCCCGGGCATCACCCGGCTCGGCGAACGACCCTCGCCGGACGAGCCGGGATCAGCCGCGCAGCAGGGCCCGGAGCGTGCCGATCGTGTCGGCCTCCTCCGGGCGCTTGTCGTCGCGATAGCGCTTCACGCGCGCGAAGCGCAGCGCGACGCCCCCGGGATACCGGCTCGAGCGCTGGACGCCGTCGATCGCGATCTCGACGACCGTGATCGGCGCGACGAAGACCGCGTGCGGCGTGCGGCGCACCTCGATCTCGGGGAAGCGCTCGGTCTGCCAGCGCAGCAATTCGTCGGTCAGGCCCTTGAAGGTCTTGCCGACCATCACGAAGCCGCCCGGTTCGCCGAACTCCCCGTCGGGGTCGAGTGCGCCGAGGTGCAGGTTCGACAGCCAGCCGGTGCGCCGGCCCGACCCCCATTCGCACGCGAGCACGACGAGGTCGTACGTGTGCACGGGTTTCACCTTGATCCAGCTCGCACCCCGCCGGCCCGCCGCGTAGGGCGAGCCGATCGCCTTGACGACGACGCCCTCGTGCCCGGCCGCGAGCGCGTCGCGTGACACGCCCTCGGCGATCCCGGCGTCGGCGGTGACGACGCCGGGCACGCGATGGTCGGGTGCGATCCGCTCGAGTTCGGCCAGCCGGGCGGCGAGCGGCTCGTCGAGCAGGTCGCGTCCGTCGACGTGCAGGACGTCGAAGAACCACGGGTGCAGCAGCGCTTCGCGCGAGGCATCCGCGCCGAACCGGGACATCGTCTCCTGGAACGGACGCGGCCCGCCGTCCTCGTCGAGCGAGAGCGTCTCGCCGTCGAGGATGACCGACTCGACCGGGAACGAGCGCACGACGTCGACCACCTCGGGCAGCCGGTGCGTGATGTCGGCGAGGTTCCGCGTGTACACGCGCACCTCGTCGCCACGGCGGTGCGCCTGGATGCGCGCGCCGTCGAACTTGAACTCCACGGATGCCTCGCCGGTCGACTCGATCGCCGCGGCGACGGTCGGCGCGGAGGCCGCGAGCATGGGCAGTACGGGCCGGCCGACGACCAGCCCGACGGCGTCGAGCTCGGCCGCCGATCCGGTGAGCGCCAGCCGGGCGGTCTCGCCGAGGTCGCCCGAGAGCATCGCCGCCCGGCGGACGGCGACGACCGGGCGGTCGGCTGCCCGCGCGACCGCGTCGACGAGCACGCCCTCGAGCGCGCCCGTGCGGAGTTCGCCGAGGATGACCCGGGCGAGGAAGTCCTGTTCGGCCGCGGTCGCGCGCCCGGTCAGGTCGCGCAGCGCCGCGGCGCGTTCCCCGGACGACCCCGTGCCGGCCTCGACCGACGCGAGCCGTTCGAACGCGGCGTCGACGTCGAGCACGCCGAGCGTCGGCTCGTCGACCGGGTCGCCCATCGCGGCGCCGATCCCGCGCCAGCCGACGCCGATGCGGCCCTGCCGGGGCTTGCCCACGAGGAAGCCGACGGTGGGCGCGATCTCCTCCGGCGCGAGGCGCGCGAACAGGCCCGCGAGCGCGTCGACCTTCGCCAGGCGCGACCGCGTCGACGCCACCGCGTCGGCAGCCTGCACCACATCCCCCAGCAGCACCACGCCAGTCTCCCACCGGCGTCCGACATCCCGCCCGGGGCCCGGGCGGGACCTGGGAGGTCACCCGACGAGCGCGGCGACCTCGCCGACCGACCGGTAGAACCCCTCGATGTCGGGCTCGTCGGCCGTGGGCTGCAGGATGACGGCGGTCGCGCCGGCCGCCGCGAAGCGGGCGACGTCCGCGGCGACCCCAGCGGGGTCGCCGACCGCGATGCGCGCGCGATCGGCCTCGGGATGCCACGGCCGCAGGTCCTCGAGGGCCCGGGTCTCGGCGTCCGCGCCGCCGAACGCCGTGAGCAGGAAGATGACGATCTCGGGCGCGCCCGCGCGGCCCGCGGCATCCCGCCCGGCCTGCGCGATCGCGACGGCGTCGGCGATCTGCTCGGGCGACTTGCCCGCGGGGATCACGATGCCGTCCGCGAGCTCACCCGCCAGGCGGAGCGTCTTCGGGCCCTCGGCTGCGGCGTGGACGGCCGGCGACGACGCCGGCGGCCAGTCGAGTCGCACGCGATCGAGTGACACGTACGTGCCCGACGTGTTCACCTCCTCGCCCGCGAGCAGGGCCCGGAGCGCGGGCACGTACTCGCGCATGAGGCCGAGCGGCGACGCGACGCGAGCGCCGACCTGGCCCATCCAGTCGAGGACCCCGTGCCCGAACCCCGGCACGACGCGGCCGGGGAACATCCGCTCGAGGCTCGCCGTCTCCATGGCGGCGAGCGCGACGTTCCGCAGCGGCATCGGCGCGATCCCGATGCCGACCCTCAGGCGGTCGGTCAATGCGAGCGCCGCGCCGGCGGCCGAGTAGGCGCCCTGCCGGAAGCAGTCCTCCCAGAGCCAGAGTTCGGGCACCCCGGCCGCCTCGGCGGCGAGGACGGCGGCGCGGAACCGCTCGGGCGGGAAGGCGGGCTGGTAGATCGCTCCGATGCGAGGCATCCCACCATGCTGGCAGAGCCCGCCGACCCGCGTGGCCGCGCCGGGTCATCGGACACCGATGTCCGGTGTAGGCTACGGCTCACCCCCGCTTGCCGACGATTCGAGGAGGAATCATGTCGGTCTACCACCCCGACCTGCGCGGCGGACGCTTCATGCCGTCGATCCCCGCCTGGCTGCCGATCCTTCGCCTGATGCGCGTCGAACCACGACCCAAGCCCGCGCCCGCCGACGTCCTGATCGAGGACGTCGAGGTGCCCGGCACCGACGGCGGTCCCGCGGTCCGGCTCCGCGTCTACCGGCCGGCCGGTGCGACGGCGGCGGATGCCCCGATCCCCGCGCTGCTCTGGACCCACGGCGGCGGCTACCTCATCGGCAGCCCCCTCCAGGACGAGGCGTCGAGCCTCGCGTTCGTGCGGAAGCTCGGCATCGTCGTCGTCGCCCCGAAGTACCGGCTCGCGCCGGAGCATCCGTCGCCCGCCGCCGTCGAGGACGCGTACGCCGCGCTCGAATGGCTCTTCGCCCACGCCGGCGAACTCGGCGTCGACGCCGAGCGGATCGCGGTCGGCGGCGCGAGCGCCGGCGGCGGACTCGCGGCCTCGCTCGCGCTCTACGCCCACGATCGCGGCGTCGTCCGGCCCGCGTTCCAGCTGCTCGTGTATCCCATGCTCGACGACCGCACGGTGCTGCGCACCGACCTCGACACCCGCCATGTCCGGGTCTGGGGTCGCGCGCAGAACCGGCTCGGCTGGGCCTCCTACCTCGGTGCGGAACCGGGCTCGCCCGACGTCTCGCCGTACGCGGCGCCCGCCCGGCGCGAGGACCTCCGGGGCCTGCCGCCCGCGTGGATCGGCGTCGGCTCGCTCGACCTGTTCCACGACGAGGACGTCGAGTACGCGCGCCGGCTGCGGGAGGCGGGCGTCGCGTGCGACTTCCACGTCGTCGACGGCGCGTTCCACGGGTTCGACGCGGTGTACCGCAACGCCGGGGTCTCGCGCTCGTTCCACGACGAGCAGACGCGCGCGCTCCGGACGGCGCTCGCCTGCTGAGGTCATCGCCGCCGCGGCACCCCCGCGCCGCGGCGGACGATCAGTCCTCCCGTGGGCGCTCGAACGAGCGGCCCGTGACCTCGCGCGGGAAGATCCGGACCCAGCGGTCCTTCTGCTGGGCCTCCGGAGTCCACGGATCGACGCCGAGCGTGGACGCGCCGGCGACCTCCTCGTTCTCGAGGACCTCGGCCGCGAACCCCTTGACGACCACGCTCCACACCTCCTCGTCGTCGTAGCCGTCGACCTCGAACGCCACGCGCGCATCGATGAGGATCTGCAGCAGCTTCGAGCCCGGCGAGGTCCGGAACACGATGGACCGGTCGTCGTCGACGCGGTGGTTCACCGGGAAGAGGTCCGGCTCGCTGCCGACCGCGGTCGCGAGTCGCCCGTACGGCGCCCCCTCGATCCGCTGCCAGCACTGCTCCTCGTCCAGCCACTTCGTCGGCTTGCGCTCGTCCAGGTAGTCGTCGAATCCCCCACTCATGGGCCCAGTCTGCCCGTTCGACGCCTGACGCGCACTGGGGAATCTCGGGCACCCGGATCCCGCCCAGCCGCGCGGCCTATCCTCGGAGCATGCCCGCCGCCGCCCCGACCGTCGCCGAGCGCGCGCACGCCGTGCTCGCCGCCGACGACTGGCGCGCCCGCGAGCACGCGCACGCCGAGCGCGCCGACGCGCTCACGGCCGGCCACCGCGCCCGCGCGGCGCGCGGGGAGAAGCATCCCATCGAGGACTTCCTCTTCACCTACTACTCGTACTCGCCGAGCCTGCTCCGTCGGTGGCATCCCGGCGCGGGCGTCGAACTCGCCGAGGCATCCGGCGACCCGCGCGCGGGCTGGCGCTGGTACGCGGCGGGCGCGACGCCCGGCTCGCTCATCGTCGACGCGGACGCGATGCGCGACGAGAAGGCGCCGCTGCTGCACGCGATCGAGCGGATGCTCCGCCTCACGGCCGCGCGACCCGCGGCCTTCGGCTGCTTCGGGCTCCACGAGTGGGCGATGGTGTACCGCCAAGCCGAGCACCGGCACTCCGTGCCGCTCCGGCTCGGGCAGGCGGCGACCGACGAGGTCGTCGAGTCGAACGACCTGCGCTGCACGCACATCGACGCGTACCGCTTCTTCACCGCGGACGCGACCCCCCGCAACCGGTTCGCGCCCACGCGCGACACCCAGCCCGAGCTCGAGCAGCCGGGCTGCCTGCACGCCAACATGGACGTCTACAAGTGGGCGATGAGGCTCGGCCCGCTGGTCCCGGGCGAACTCCTCCTCGACGCGTTCGAGCTCGCGCGGGACATCCGCCTGCTCGACATGCGGGCCTCGCCGTACGACATGGCGCCGTGGGGCGGCGAGCCCGTGCGCATCGAGGAGCCCGCGGGCAAGGCCGAGTACGTGCGCCGCCAGCGCGGCTTCGCCGAGCGCGCGAACGCGCTGCGCGGGCGCATCCTCGACGCCGTGTTCCCGACCGCCTGAGGCGAGGTGCGACCGCGGCCGCCCGAGCGAACGCGCCCGCCCGTCCCTCAGGACGCGACGGCCGCCGCGTCGGTGCGCACCCACTCGTCGTACGACTGCGAGCCGAGCTGCGCGCCGGGCCCCGGCAGGGCGTCGCCGCGTCGCATGGCCTGCATCTGCTTGCCCGGCAGGCTGACCGCGACCACGGGGCCGCGGAGTCCGCGCGCCTTCGCGAGCATGCGCACCATGTCGGCGAGCCGCTCCTCGCGGGGGCCCGCGAGATCGGGGACCCGGCCCGCCGGCTCGCCCTCCGCGAGGTCGACGAGTCGCGCGGCGACCTCGCCCGCCGCGACGGGTTGCGTGCGTGCGTTCGGCGCGAGGTGGACGCCCGCGACCGACAGGCGGTCGAGCATCTGCCCCGCGAACTCGTGGAACTGGGTCGCCCGCAGGATCGTCCACGGGACGGCGCCCGCCTCGACCGCGCGCTCCTGCGCGACCTTGCCCGCGTAGTAGCCGTACGGCGCGCGGTCGACGCCGACGATCGAGAGCGCGACGTGGTGGGCGACCCCGGCGGCCTGCTCGGCCGCGAGGAGGTGCCCGGTCGTCGCGGTGAAGAACGCCTCGGCGTCGTCGGCCTTCAGCGTGGTCACGTTGCTCACGTCGATGACGGCGTCGACGCCCGCGAGCGCGGCGACCAGGCGGTCGCGTGCGGCGGCGTCGCCGCCGAGCAGGTCGATCCCGGCCGAGCGCGCGAGGACGACGACCTCGTGCCCGCGCTCGCGCGCGAGTCCGACGACGCGGCTGCCGAGCAGCCCGGTGCCTCCGGCGACGGCGATCTTCATGTTCGGTGTCCTCTCGCGGCGGGGCATCCGCCCGCCCTCACCTGGTCCGACGATGCGGGCCACCGGAATGTGAGGTGGGACCCGGATCGGGGTGGAAAGCTGGAGGGATGACCCCCGCCGACCCGGCAGATGCCGGCTTCGACCCGGCCGCGCTCGACGCCGAGCGCCGGCGCCTGCTCAGCCTCGCGTTCCGCATGCTCGGCACGGTCGCCGACGCCGAGGACGCGGTCCAGGAGACCTACGCGCGCTGGTACCGGATGCCTCCCGCCGATCGCGCGGCGGTCGAGAACGTCGCGGCCTGGCTGACGACGACGGCGAGCCGCATCTGCCTCGACCAGCTCGGCTCGGCGCGCGCGCGGCGCGAGCGGTACGTCGGCGAGTGGCTGCCCGAGCCCTTGCCGGCGAGCGCGTTCGGCGATCCGGCCGCGACGGCCGACCCACTTGACCGGGTCACGCTCGACGACTCCGTCTCGACGGCGCTGCTCATCGTGCTCGAGCGGATGACGCCGGCCGAGCGGGTCGCGTTCGTGCTGCACGACGTCTTCGCGATGCCGTTCGACGAGATCGGGGAGGTCGTCGGCCGCTCGCCCGCCGCCGCCCGGCAGCTCGCCTCGTCGGCGCGGCGTCGCGTCCGCGAGGGTCGCACGGTCGCGCCGGGCGCGCCGCGGCACCGCGAGGTGGTGCAGACCTTCCTCGCGGCCGCAGCGGGCGGCGACCTCGGCGCGCTCGTGCGCGTGCTCGACCCCGAGGTCCGCCTGGTCTCCGACGGAGGCGGCTTCGCGAGTGCGGCGCTCCGCCCGGTGCTCGGCGCCGACCACGTGGCCAGGTTCCTGCTCGGCATCGTCGCGAAACGGCCCGACATGGTGCTCGAACCGCACGTCACGGCCGACGGGATCGTGCTCGCGGCCGGGGTCGACGGCGTGGTCGACACGGTCATGGGGTTCGAGGTCGAGGGCGATCGGGTCTCCGGCGTCTGGATCATGCGCAACCCCGAGAAGCTGCGGCTCTGGAACCGGTGAGGATGCACGACGTCTCGCCGGGTCCTTCCGCGAGATCGCGAGATCCCTAAGCGAGCAGCGGCAGGATCAGCTCTTCGAGCGCGAGTTCGGTTTCGGCCGGCTCGAGTCCGCCGTCGAACCGCAGGATGCGCCAGGTCGTGGCGTCGCAGATCGCGACGATCTGGGCGCTTCGCCTCGCTGCCTCGCGGTCGGGCAGTGTCGGGAGCGTGAACGCCCGGCGGCACCAATCCACGTGGAATGCCCGCCCACGTGCGGTGATCTCGGGCAGCCCGGGCACGAGAGGTGACTCGGAGTAGGTCTTCAGGATGAGCGCACCGTAGCGCTCGTAGTGCACGACCAGGTCGTGGATCGTCTCGACCGGCGAGGCATGTGCCGCGGCTTCGCGCGCCGCCACGATCCGGGCGAGTTCCCGTTCGACGGTCGCGTTCATGAGCGCCGCCTTGGTTCCGAAGCGACGGATGACCGTCTGCCCGGTCACCCCGGCGTCGGCGGCGACGTCCTCGATCCGAACGTGCTCGTAGGGGGTCGATGCCAGCCTCGTCAGCATGGCGTCCACGATCCGTTCCCCGGTGAGCTCGGCCTCCCGCGCGCGCGCGGTCATCCGGTACGGCCTCGTATTCATATTCGTCACGCTAACATCGAACCTAGCCATATTGGCGTTAGTCTTGCTAACGTCAAAACATGGACACCTCCACTGCACACACCGAGCGGATCGCCACCCGTCTCGGAGCCCTCCACGCTCGCGTCTCCGGCACCGGGCGCCTCACGATCCTCTGGTCGTCGATGTTCGTCGACAGCCACACGTGGGATCGCATCCTGCCGCTGCTCGTCGACGGAAGCGCGATCCCGAGGCGATTCGTCCTCATCGACCCGCCCGGCCTGGGGCTGAGCGACCCCCTGCTCCGTCGATCCACGATCGCGGAAGCAGCGGATGCCGCGCGCGACGCCCTCGTCGCCCTCGGCGCAGACGAGCCCGTCGACTGGGTGGGCAACGCCTTCGGCGGTCATGTCGGCCTCAACCTGGCGACGGATCCCGCGACGCTCGGCAGCCTCGTCGCGATCAGCTCGCCGACCGAACCCATCGCCCCCGACCTGCGACGTAGGATCGGTCTCCTGCACCCGATGCTCAAGCTAGCCGGTCCCGTCGGACCGGTACGCGACGCCATCGTCGAGGCGATGCTGACCGACGAATCCGCCTCGACCCCCGCCACCCTCCAGGTCGTGCTGGACAGCCTGCAGCGCCCGACGCGGGCGAGCATGAGCCTCGCGCTGCGTTCGTTCATCATCGACCGCACCGACGTGACCGACCGCCTCGGCGACATCCGCGTGCCGAGCCTCTTCGTCGCCTCCGACGATCGCGGTGACTGGAGCCCCGCCGATGCGCAGCGCGCGGCATCCCTCGCGCCGGGTGCCCAGATGGTGACCGTCGGAGGGGCACGCACACTGGTCCCGCTCGAACAACCCGCGCAGCTCGCCGCGGCCGTGCTCGGCTTCTGGGATCAGCTCGTCGACTGATCGTCCCGCAGCCACCTGGGCCGCGGCACATGGGCCTCTCCCCGGTGCCGCGCCTGGATGGTGCGCTCGAAACCAAGGGCATCCCATCGACCTGAAGCGTCGAACGGCGTCCTGCTCGCAACCCCGCAGGGATATCAGACATGCGTCCTTCGGCCCGTCGAGTGTGACGACGACCTGGGTCGCGGATCCTGATTCCGCACGGCATCCTTGGTCGCATGTCCCGCTACCTGCTCTCGGCGATGCCGTTCACAGGGCACGTCAACCCCATTCGCGCTGTGGCGACTGCGCTCGTCTCCCGCGGGCACGACGTGCGCGTCTATTCGGGTGAGGCGTTCCGCGCGGCCGTCGAGTCGACGGGCGCGCGGCTGGTCCCCTGGCATCACGCCCCCGATTTCGATGAGAACGACCTCGCCGCGACGTTCCCCCGGCTCCTGGGCAAGAAGGGGCTCAGCCAGCTCCTCATCAACGTCGAAGACGTCTTCATCAACACCTCTGCGGCGCAGGTGCAGGACCTCCGAGACGAGTGGGTCAGGGAACCGTGGGATGCGATCGCCGGCGACGACGTCTCGATCGGCGCAGCACTGTACGCCGAGCAGAACGGTGGCCCCTGGGCGACGATCTCGATCACCCCCCTCAATCTCGCCGGGACACAGGGTCCTCCCGCAGGGCTGGGGCTGTGGCCCGGTACGAACCCGTTCACCAAGGCGAGGGATGCCGCGCTCCGCGCGTCTGCGCCGCTCATCGCCCGATCGCTCGTGAAGGCCATCGCGCGATCCGAGGCATCCATCGGCCTCCGGCCGCGAGGGCTGACCATGGAGCAGATCACCTTCTCACGGCAGCTCATCGTTGCCAGCGGAGCCCCACTGCTCGACTTCGAACGCACCGACCGGCCCGACTTCCTGCACTTCGTCGGCGAGCTCCGGATGCCTCCGCCGGCGTCGCTCGAACTTCCGGCATGGTGGGGCGAACTCGATGGCCGACGGGTCGTCCACGTCACGCAGGGGACGCAGAACATCGATCCCGCCGACCTCATCGCGCCCACGCTCGAAGCCCTGGCCGACCGCGACGACCTGCTCGTGGTCGTCACCACGGGGGTGCCCGGAGACGATGAGCCGGCCTTCTCCGTCCCCTCCAACACCCGGGTCGCAGGATTCCTGCCTTACGCCGAGCTCCTTCCGCACGTGGACGTCGCCCTCACGAACGGAGGATGGGGCGGGACGCTCGCGATGCTCGCCCACGACATCCCGCTCGTGATCGCGGGAGGGGACCTGGACAAACCCGAGATCGCCTCCCGTGTCGCATGGACCGGAGCAGCCGTCAACCTCAAGACCGGCACGCCGACGCCGGCCCAGGTCGCAGCCGGACTCGACACGGTCACGACCGAGCCGTCATACCGGGATGCCGCGGCCCGCGTGGGCGCGCAACTGCGCTCGCTCGGCGGGGCCGCCCGAGCAGCCGAACTCCTCGAACGGCTCGCTAGTCCAGCCAACGCGCAGACCCGTCGATCCGGCGATTGACACCGCGCACGAGCACCGTGCGCGCCGGCAGCTGCTCAGCTCGCGCGCCAGTACCCACAGAACGTGACGTTCGCCTTCGGGACCCCGCGCTCGGCGACGAGGTGCCGGCGGACGCCCGTGGCGAGCTTCGACTCGCCCGCGGCGAACGCGTTCACCGAGTCGACCACCGGCAGCGTGCGCACGAGCGCGAGCGCCGCGTCGCCCGGCGCACGGCCGGGCTCGCGGACCAGCCAGTGCACGGTCACGCCCGCGGGCGCATCGACCGGCTGCACGTCGTCGGCGTGCAGGACCTCGATCACCGCGTCGCCGCGCGTGTCGCGCGGGAGGTCGCGGAGGATCCCGACGACGGCCGGCAGCGCGCTCTCGTCGCCGACGAGCAGCACGGGTGCGCCGTCGACGTGTCGGTAGCCGCAGCCCTGGTCGATGAGGGCGACGGATGCCCCGACCGGCAGTCGCTGCGCCCAGGGCCCGGCGACGCCCTCGTCGCCGTGGACGACGAAGTCGACGTCGAGCTCGCCGTCGGCGGCCCGGTACTCGCGCACGGTGTAGTTGCGGATCACCGGGCGGGTCGCCTTGGGCGTGCGCAGGTACTTGAGGTAGCCGCGCAGGTCGTACTCGTCGGGGAGGTTGTCGAACCGGGTGTCGTCGTGCGTGGGCACCGCGAGGCGGAACCACTGGTCGAATCCGACGTGCCGCCAGTCGGCGAGCTCGGGCCCCGAGAGCGTGATGCGCACGAAGTGGGGCGAGATGCGGGCCGCACGGACCACCTCGGCGGTGACGAGCCCGGTCTCGGCGTGCGAGACGGTGAGGTTGCTGGTTGCCACGGGGAAGCCTTCGGAACGGGGAAGTCAGGTGAGGCTAACCTTAGTGGCACGGATCTGTCATCGTCGACCCCGTCGACCGCGTCGACCGCGTCGACCGCGGCGGCCCGCTTTGTCGTGCCCCGCCCGTTGCCGATGTCGGCGCCCGCCCCTACGGTCGAGGCATGGCGGACGACCTCGACCCCCGTCCCGACGCGCGCCTCCGGGGCCGCGCCCGACTCGACGCCGCGACCGCGGCCCTGCAGGAGCTGCCTGATGTCTCGGTCGGCGTGATGTTCGGCTCCGAGGGCTACTCGGTGCGCGGCAAGCTGTTCGCGTTCGTCTCGAGCCGAGGCGACCTCGTCGTGAAGCTCGACGCCGAGCGCATCGACGACCTCGCGCTCGACCACATGGTCATGCACGGCCGCCCGATGCGCGAATGGGCGGTGGTGCCGGCCGGCGAGGACGACGACCGGTGGCGGGCGATCGCCGCCGAGGCGCACGCGTTCGTCGACGAGATCACGCCGTGAGCCGGTCCGCCTCGCCCGGTCGGGTCGCGTCGCCCCGGCGGCCCGGGGCATCCGACTACCGGTTCGTGACCCGCTGGTCGGTGCCCGCGCCGGCCGGCCGGGTGTGGCGCGAGCTCACCGACCCGGTCGCAGTGCCGACCTGGTGGCCCGGGTTCGAGCGCGTCGACGTCGTCAGGCCCGGCGACGAGACCGGCCTCGGCACCGTCTGCGACTGCCGCGTGCGCAGCACGCTGCCGATGACGCTGCGCTTCCGGCTCGAGGTCGTGCGCGCCGATCCCGCGCACCGGGTGCTCGAGTCGGTCGCGTCGGGCGAACTCGAGGGGCGCGGTCGGATGACCCTCACCGCGGCCGCCGGCGCGACCGACGTCGAGTGGCTCTGGGAGGTGCACGCCGCCAAGCGGGCCATCCGGCTGCTGAGCCCCGTGCTGAAGCCCGTCTTCGAACGCAACCACGATCGCGTCATGACGTGGGGCCGGGACGCCCTCGTCGCGCGGCTCGCCGACTGAACGGCCCGCCCGCCGCGTGCGTTCGATGCCTTGCCGAGCCCCCGCGCGGCACGAGAGCCTGTGGGACATGACCACCACCGCACCGACGGCCTCCAGCGGGGCCGAGATCACGCTCACGCCGACCCTCTCCGCACCGCAGGTCGAGGTCGTGCCCGCCGAATCCCTGCGCCTGGGCAGCGGCCGGACGCGCCGCTTCGTCGGCGCGGAGCACGGCGCTGGCATCTCGTACTTCTCGGTCGACTACGAGTACGGCCAGGGCCCGGGGCTGCACTGGCACCCCTACCCCGAGACCTGGGTCGTCATCGAGGGCGTCGCGACCGTCACGGTGGGCGACCGCACGCTCACGGCGCACGAGGGCGACACCGCGACCGTGCCCGCGGGCGTCTGGCACGGCTTCCGCAATCTCGGCGAAGGCCGCCTGAAGGTGCTCTGCATCCACGCCTCGCCGGTCATCGTGCAGACCTGGGCCGACGCCTGAGGTCGACGCGGGCGGCGGCCGGAGGACGAGTGCCGGCCGCCGCCCGCGTCGGGTCTCAGGCCGAGCGGCGGACCACGAGCGAGCAGTCCGTGACGACCTCGCGCGGCGGATCGCTGCGCCCGGCGACGCGCGCGGCGAGCAGGTCGACCGCGTGCTTGGCGAGCTGGTCGGTGCCGGGGTCGATTGTCGTGAGCGGCGGGTACGTGTACTGCGCCGCGGGCACGTTGTCGAAGCCGACGACCGCGATGTCGTCGGGCACGCGGAGTCCCTGCATGAGGATCGAGTGCAACGCGCCGATCGCGAGCGAGTCGTTGAAGCAGAACACCGCGTCGGGTCGCTCGTCGAGTGCGAGCAGGTGCGCCATCGCCGCCGCGCCGTCCCGGAGGCGCCAGTCCTCCGCCACGACCACGCGCTCCGGGGCGATCTCGAGCCCCGCCTCCCGCATCGCCTGCTCGTAGCCCTCGAGGCGCAGCGACGCGGCGCTCACCGTGCTCACGTGCGGGTTCACGCCGATCGCGGCGATCCTGGTCCGCCCGCGGTCGACGAGGAAGCCCGTGGCCAGGCGCGCGGCCTCGACGTTGGCCATCGAGACGTGGTCGACCGGGCCGTTGAAGATGCGGTCGCCGAGGATGACGAGCCGGTCGTTGCCCATGAGGTACCGCTCGTCGCCGGGGCCGAGCGCGTGGGGCTGGAAGATCAGGCCGTCGGAGTGCTCGCGCTGCGCACCCGAGAGGATCGCGATCTCGGTCTCCCGGCGGGCACCGGTCTGCTGGATCACGACCGACCAGCCGTGCCGCTCGGCCTCGGCCATGATGCGGCGCGCGAGGTCGGCGAAGTAGTCGATCGCGAGGTCGGGGATGGCGAGTGCGATGGTGCCGACCCGCCCGGTCTTCAGGCTCCTCGCCGACGTGTTCATGCGGTAGCCGAGCTCGTCGACCGCGCGCAGCACCCGGTCGCGCGTCTCGGGCCGCACCGCGGTGCTCCCCGAGAGGACGCTCGAGACCGTGCGCGCGGAGACCCCGGCGCGCTCGCCGACGTCGGCCATGGTGACGCTCTGCGACCGCTGCATGCCTGCTCCCGTCCTCATCCGCACGCCACCCGGACGACCGCCCAGGACACCGGCGGGAGGGTCGCCGCGAGCCGGTCGGCGTCCAGCGTAGCCGCCAGCGGCGCGGGGGCGACGCGGTCGGGGGCATCCTGCGTGTTGGCCGCGTCGGGATCCGGGTGCCAGAGCAGGTCCGCCTCGGCGATCGAGGCGCACCCCAGCCCGGCGAGGCCGACGCGGACGTCGGCGGCGGCCGTCGGCGACCGGTTCGCGAGGTAGACCGAGACGACGCCGCCGTCCGCGCTGCGCGTGACGGCGACCGAGACGTCGGCCGCCTCGTCGAGCACGGCGGACGCGAGCACGGTGTCGCCCGCGGAGCGCGCGGCCGCCGCGAACGGGTGGAACGTCGTCTGGCGCCAGGCGGGCGCGCCGGGCTCGGCGCGGATCGGCCCGATCACGTTCACGAGCTGCGCGAGCGCCGCGATCGCGACCACGTCGGCGTGGTTGAGGATGCTCTGCAGCAGCGTGCCCACGACGACCGCGTCGGCGTGCGTGTACTCCTGTTCGAGGATGCGCGGCGCCTCCTCCCAGACCCGGCCGGGCTTCAGCTCGTCGTAGGCGCGGTAGTCCCAGACGTTCCACTCGTCGAGGCTGATGCGCACGTCGCGCGTGCTCCGCGCTGCGGCCTTCACGTGGGCGATCGTCGCCGCGATCGAGTCGAGGAACGCGTCGAGCCGGTCGGCCGAGCGGAGGAACGCCGCGAGGTCGCCGTCGCGCCGGAAGTAGATGTGACAGGAGAGGTGGTCGACGTGGTCGATCGTGCGGCGCAGGACCTCCGCCTCCCAGTCCCCGAAGGTCGCCATGTCGGCGTTCGAGCTGCCGACCGCCACGAGTTCGAGGGAGTCGTCGAACATGCGCATGGCCGCGGCGGTCCGCGCCGCGAGGTCGCCGTACTCCTCGGCCGAGCGGTGGCCGAGCTGCCACGGGCCGTCGAGCTCGTTGCCGAGGCACCACAGCCGCACGTCGTGCGGCTCGGGTGATCCGTTCGCGACGCGTTCGTCCGACAAGGCCGTCCCGGAGGGGAAGTTCGCGTATTCGAGCAGCTGGAGGGCCGAGCGGACGTCTCCGAGTCCGAGGTTCACCGCGAGCATGGGCTCGACGCCGGCGGCGCGGCACCAGGCGATGAACTCGTCGGTGCCGAAGGCGTTGGGCTCGATCGTCTTCCAGGCGAGGTCGAGACGGCGCGGGCGGTCGCCGACCGGACCGATGCCGTCGCGCCAGTCGTACCCGGAGACGAAGTTGCCGCCCGGGTAGCGCACGAGGGTGACGCCGAGCTCGCGCACGAGCTCGAGCACGTCGCCGCGGAACCCCTCGGGGGTCGCGCTGGGATGCCCCGGGTCGTGGATGCCGCCGTAGACGCCGCGACCGAGGTGCTCGACGAACGAGCCGAACAGCCGCGGGTCGACGGTGCCGATGGGTCGTCCGACCTCGACGACGACCTCCTGCGTCGCGGTCGCCTCGACGGGCACTGGCTGGGGTGAGACCACGGGTCCTCCGATTTCATCGATGAAACAATCACGACCGTAGGAGCGACCACAGAGCCGTGTCAAGCGCACGGGCCCGCCTGGAAATTTCGCGCCAGCGTGTTGACGAAACCCTTTTCAGTCGGCAGTATCTCGTGTCGGAGGCTCGTGGCATCCGAATTTCATCGATGAAATTCCGGGCCGCACCGCCACCCACACATTTTCGAGAGAGGCGAAACGCAATGAAGCAGGATCGTCGGCGGCGGGCACTGGCCTTCGCCGCCATCGCGGGGGCCGCGGCCCTGACCGTGAGCGGCTGCGCCGCGAGCACCGGATCGTCGGGCGACACCGTCCTCACGGTCTGGCACTACTACAACACCGACGGCCAGGTCGAGGCGCTCGAGGAGCTCGCCGCCGGGTTCGAGGCCGACCACGAGGGCGTGGACGTGCAGTTCGAGTACGTGCCCGTCGAGCAGTTCACGACCAAGGCCGTCACCGCCGCGGGCTCGAAGACCGGGCCGGACGTGCTCGTGTTCGGGGCATCCGGCACCTACCCGCTCGCCCAGTCGGGCGCGATCGAGTCGATGGAGGACTGGTGGAGCGGCTACGCCGACGCCGACCAGTTCCC
Organism: Agromyces sp. MMS24-JH15; assembly: GCF_043518605.1. GTDB lineage: Bacteria > Actinomycetota > Actinomycetes > Actinomycetales > Microbacteriaceae > Agromyces. The sequence goes on along the minus strand of NZ_CP171358.1, from coordinate 2,040,233 downwards.
CGACGGGGTCCTGCAGCGCGTCGACGGCGAGCTCTACGGCGTGCAGGGCTACGTGAACCTGCTCGGCCTCTGGTACAACCAGGACCTCCTCGACGAGCTGGGCGCCGACGTGCCCACCACGCCCGACGAGCTCGAGGCGGTCATGCAGTCGGCCGTCGACGCCGGCAGGCAGGGCATCACGCTCACGGGCAAGCCCGGGCTCGAAAGCCAGTGGCAGGGGTTCCCCTGGTTCACCTCGCACGGCTTCTCGTACGGCGACCCGCAGGCCGCGCCCATGGCCGACACGTACGCGACGCTCCAGGACTGGGTCGCGAAGGGATACCTCTCACGCGAGGCCGTGACCTGGGACCAGGCCGTGCCGTTCCAGGTGTTCGCGTCCGGGGCATCCGCCTTCGCCGTCAACGGCAACTGGCAGGTCGCCGCCGCGAAGGAGGCCGACTTCGCCTACGGCGTCGCGCCGCTGCCCCTCACCGACGACGGCGGCGTGCTGCTCGGCGGCGAGGTGCAGAACATCGGCGCGTTCTCGAAGCACGCGGACCTCGCGAAGGAGTTCCTCGAGGAGACGTTCTTCTCGGTCGACGGACAGCTCACGCTGCTCGACACGTTCGGTTCGATCCCGGCGCGCGCCGACGCGGCCTCGTCGTCGAAGATCGGCGACGACCCGATCCTCAGCGTCTTCGCCGACATCGTCCAGCAGCAGGGCCGGCCCTCCCCGAGCCCCGAGGTGCCGTCCAAGAGCGTCAACGACGTCGAGGTGCTCGTCGGCAACTACTGGAGCAAGGCGATCGCCGGCGACGGCACGCCCGACCAGCTCGCAGCGGAGCTCATCGACCAGCTCGAGCCGCTGCTGCAGGGCTGAGGCCGATCGCGTGACGACCACCAGCTCGACCGACGCCATGCCGGCGGAGGGCAGCCGGTCGCCGGTCCGCACCACCCGGACGGGCGGGTCGACCCGCCCGTCCGGGGTGCGGCGGCGGCCGGCCGCGGCGCGTGCGGCCCGCCGGAGGCTCGGCCTCGCCGTCCCCGCGGCGGCGCTGCTCGCGGCGCTCGCCGCGTGGCCGCTCACCCAGCTCGGCTGGATGAGCCTGCACGACGTGAGCGCGGCCACGCTCAACTCGCCGTGGCCGTTCGCCGGCGTCGACAACTACGCCGCCCTCTTCGCCTCCCCCGAGTTCGCGCGCGTCGTCGCCAACACCCTGGCCTTCGTCGTGATCGTCACCGGCCTCGGCATGGTCGGCGGATTCGCCGTCGCGATCGCGGTGTCCTCGCCGACCCGCGGCGCGTCGTTCCTGCTCGGCATGATGGTGTTCGTCTGGGCGCTGCCGCCGGTGGTGAACGGCTCGATCTGGAAGTTCCTGCTCGGCGAGCACGGCCTGCTCAACGAGGCGCTGAAGGGCTCGGGCGCCGTCTCGACCGGCGTCGGCTTCCTGTTCGACCCGGCGCTCGCGCTGTGGTCGGTCGCGCTCGTGAACGCGTGGGCCGTCATCCCGTTCAACGCGCTCATCTTCCGCGCGTCGCTGCTGAGCATCGACGACTCGGTCCTCGAGGCCGCCGAGATCGACGGCGCCGGCCCGTGGCAGCGCATCCGCCACGTGCTCCTGCCGCACGCCCGCCCCGCCGCGACCGTGCTCACGATCCTCACCGTCGTGTACGCGTTCCGCAGCTTCGACTTCATCTACGTCATGACCTCGGGCGGACCGGGCACGTCGTCGACGACCCTGCCGTACCTCGCCTACGTCGAGGCGTTCGTCACGCTCGACTACGGCTCGGGCGCGGCGACTGCGTTGCTCGCCCTCGCGGTCGTGCTCGTGCTGGCCCTGTTCTACGCCCGCGACGTGCGTCGCAACGAGGAGGTGTGAGGCGGATGTCCCTCCGTCGACGTCGCGAGCCCGTCGCGTTCGCGTTCCGGATCGTGCTGTACCTGCTCTACGGCCTGCCGCTGCTGTGGATCGTGCTCACGTCGCTGAAGAGCCAGCGCGACGTGCTCACGTCGCAGGCGTCGCTGCTGTTCGCGCCGACCCTCGAGGCCTACGAGACGGCCCTCGCCGACCCCGCACTCGGCTCGTCGCTCGGCCAGTCGGTCGTCATCAGCGTCGGCACGACGGTCGTCTGCCTCGCGTTCGCGATCCCGGCGGCCTACGCGCTCGCCCGGGTGAGTACGCGGATCGTGCTCGTCGCACTCGCACTCCTCGTGATCCTGCAGATGATCCCGCAGACGGCGAACCTCATCCCCCTGTTCTGGCTGCTCGGCCGGGTGGGCCTGCTCGACACGAACCTCGGGCTCATCCTCGCCGACGCGACGATGTTCCTGCCGTGGGCGATCCTGCTGCTGCGCCCGTTCTTCGGCGCGATCCCGCCGTCGATCGAGGAGGCGGCGCTGGTCGACGGCGCGCGCACGCTGCGGTCTTTCCGCTCGGTCGCGCTGCCGCTCGCGCGGAACGGCGTGTTCACGGTGTCGGCGATCATCTTCCTGGTGTCGTGGGGCGAGTTCCTCTACGGCATCACGTTCATGCTGACGCCGTCGCACTACCCGATGAGCGCGCTCATCGCCGTGCAGTCGGGCGCGTACGGCGTCGACTGGCCGTCGATGATGGCCTTCGCCGTGATCTCGGCGGTGCCCGTGTTCCTCGTGTACGTCGCGAGCTACCGACTGCTGCAGACGGGCCTCACGATGGGCGCGGTGAAGTAGCACCCCCGGTAGTTGCCTCGAGGCGGGCGATCCTCGTGCGCGCGTTCCGTTCGCTCGGCGAGTCGGGCCCGAACAGGAGCAGGCCGCCGAGGAGCGCGCGCGTCGCCGTCATCGCCGGCCACCAGGGACGCCGCAGGCCGAGGAGCTCCCGCACGCGCGGGTCGAGCGACGCGACCGCGCCGGCGAACACGACCGGGTAGAGCAGGCCCGTCACCCCGGGGACGCCCGGCCGGCGGAGGAACCGCACCGCGGTGCGGACGCGGTCGTCGACCTTCGCCTCGGCGAGGAACCCGTCGAGCTCGGCGCGGAGCGCCGCCACCGTCTCGGGCGGGTCGTCGACGCCCATCAGCCGCCCGGCCTGCGCCCATTCGCGGACGAACGCGTCGGGTCCGCCGGGGATCGCCCCGCCGAACACCTCGTGCGCCCCGAGGAAGGCCTCCGTGAAGGCGTCGTGCACCCACCGCAGCAGGTGCGGGTCGTTCGCCGAGTAGGGGCGCTCCGCGCCCGAGGCATCCTCGTACGTGCCGCGGATGCGGCCGTGCAGCCGGGTGACCGCGGCGGCCGCGGCGGTGGCCGCCCGCCGGTCGCCGAACGTGGTCGTCGCGACCCAGCGCACGGTGCCGTCGAGCCGGCCGAGCGGGTCCTCGGCGTAGCGCGACCAGTCGTGCACGCCGGCCATCGCGCCGGGGTGCAGGGTCTGCAGCAGGAGCGCGCGGATGCCGGCGACGAGCGTCGCCGGCGATCCGATCACGGCCCACGTCGCGCTGCCGGGGCCGAAGAACCCGGCGTCGTCGCCCTCGAGCAGGGCGGCCGTCCACGCCGGCCCGGCGCCGCGCGGCCGGTGGCCGGGGCGCCAGCGCGCATCCTGCGCACCGTGCTCCGGCCCGCCGCGCTCGCGTTGCGCTCCCCCGACCGCCATCCCACGACGCTACCCCGCGCGCACGGCACGCGGTACCCGTGCGGCACGGGGTACCCGAGCGGCACCGGTGCCCGTGCGGCACCGGTGCCCGTGCGGCACAGCGGCGCGGTGGTCCGGCGGGCAGGCCGGGCCGCCGGGCCGCCGGGGCCGGTCGCTCGGGCGTGCCCGCCGTGGTCAGCCGGTCGCCGCGACCCCGTCGGGCTCCGCGTCCCACGCCGCGGCGATCCGGCCGGCCGCCCCGACGCCGCGCTCGACGGGCGCCGGCGCGCGCGGGGCATCCGTCGCCGACCGCGAGAACCGAGGGGCGGGCGCCGCCTGCACGACGCCGCCGACCGGAGCCAGCGTGCCGCGGGCCGCCAGGTGCGGATCGGCGGCGGCCTCGGCGAACGTCAGCACCGGGGTCACGCACGCATCCGTGCCGGCGAACCGCTCGGCCCACTCGTCACGGGAGGCGGTCGCGAACGCCGCCGCGAACGCCGCGCGGAGCGCCGGCCAGGCCCGCGGATCGTCCCGGTCGGGCAGCTCGTCGACGTCGATCGCGTCGGCGTCCGCGAGGCCCTCGACGAGCTGCGCGTAGAACCGCGGCTCGAGCGCGCCGACCGCGACGTAGCCGCCGTCCGCGCACGCGTACGTGTCGTAGAAGGGCGCACCGCCGTCGAGCAGGTTCGCCTCGCGGTCGTCGCGCCACGCGCCGACGCTGCGCATCGACCACGCGAGCTGCAGCAGCACGGATGCCCCGTCGACCATCGCCGCGTCGACCACCTGCCCGCGGCCCGACGTCGCGCGTTCCACGAGCGCGGCGAGCACCCCGGCGACGACGAGCATCGACCCGCCGCCGAAGTCCGCGACGAGGTTGAGCGGCGGCGCCGGCGGCTCGCCGGCGCGCCCGATCGCATGCAGGCCGCCCGTGAGCGCGAGGTAGTTGAGGTCGTGGCCCGCCTCGCCCGCGCGCGGCCCGTCCTGGCCCCAGCCGGTGATCCGCCCGTACACGAGCCGCGGATTCCGTGCGAGGCACGCGTCGGGCCCGAGCCCGAGCCGCTCGGCGACGCCCGGCCGGTACCCCTCGATCACCACGTCGGCGCGATCGACGAGCGCGAGCGCAGCATCGACGCCCTCGCGCGAGGCGAGGTCGAGCTCGACGCGCCGCCGGCTCCGCATGGTCTGGTCGGGGCGCTCGTCGTCGCCGACGCGGAGCGCCCCGGCCCGCTCGAGGCGCACGACGTCGGCGCCGAGGTCGGCGAGCACCATCGCGGCGTGCGGCGCGGGCCCGATGCCGCCGAGCTCCAGAACGCGGATCCCGGCGAGCGGCCCGGTCACGCGGCATCCTCAGGCATAGAGCTCCTCGATCAGCGCGCGGTGCTGGCGCTCGACCAGGCCGCGCTTCACCTTCATCGACGGCGTGAGCTCGCCGCCCTCGATCGTCAGGTCGGCCTCGAGCACGCGCCAGCGCTTCACCTGCTCCCAGCGGTTGAGCTTGGCGTTCATTCGCGCGAACGCGTCCGCGACCATCGCCTGCGCGGCATCCGATCGCACGATCTCGGCGTAGGCCGCACCGGCGAGGCCGTCCTGCTCGGCCGCCCACGCGACGATCGCGTCCGGGTCGAGCGTCACGAGCGCGACGCAGTACGGGTGCTGGTCGCCGAACACGAGCACCTGGCTCGCGTACGGGCAGACGACCTTGAACGCCGCCTCGACGGCGGCCGGCGCGACGATCTTGCCGCCCGAGGTCTTGATCAGGTCCTTGAGTCGCCCGGTGATGGTCAGGTAGCCGTCGGCGTCGATGGATGCCTGGTCGCCCGTGTGCAGCCACCCGTCGGCGTCGAGCGCGGCCGCGGTCTCGGCGTCGAGCCCCTCGTAGCCCTGCATGAGGTGCGGCCCGCGGATGAGGAGCTCGCCCTCGTCGCCGATCCGCACCTCCGAGCCCGGCAGGGCCTGTCCGACGGTGCCCATCCGGTTGTGGTCGGGATGCCCCACCGCGGCGCCCGCCGACGTCTCGGTGAGCCCGTACCCCTCGATGATCAGGATCCCGGCCGCGAGGAACCACTCGGCGATCTCGGCGTTCAGCGGCGCCGACCCCGAGATGAAGAACCGGACCCGGCCGCCGAACCTGGCGCGCACCTTCGCGAGCACGAGCCGGTCGAGGAGCCGGTGCTGGGCGCGGAGTCCGGCAGGCACCTTCGCACCCGCGCTCTGCAGCGCGGCGACGCGGGCGCCGACCGCGAACGCGCGCGCGAACAGCTTCGCCTTCACTCCGCCCTCGGCCTCGATCGTCGTGACGATCTTCGAGTACGCCTTCTCGAAGATGCGCGGGGCGGCGCCCATGAACGTCGGCTTGATGACGGCGAGGTTGTCGATGATGCGGTCGACCCGGCCGTCGATCGCGGTCGTGAAGCCGGCGGCGAGCTGGGTCGAGAGCAGCACCTTGCCGAACGAGTGCGACATCGGCAGCCAGAGGAAGTTCAGGTCGTCCTCGTAGAGGAACCCGAGCGAGTTCAGCGCCTCGCCCTCGTAGACCCAGGCGCGGTGCTGGAGCCGCACGCCCTTCGGCCGCCCGGTCGTGCCCGACGTGTAGAGGAGCGTCGCGAGCCGGTCGGGCGTGATCGCGGCCGTCCGCTCGGCGACCGCGTCGGGACGCTCGGCGAGCAGGGCCGCGCCCCGCGTGCGGAGCTCGGCGAGAGGGATCACGCCGTCGCCCGCACCGTCGCCCTCGAACGCGATCACGGCCTCGAGCGCGGGCAGGTCGGCCCGGTGCGAGCGCACCTTCTCGAGCTGCTCGTCATCCTCGACGAACACGAACCGGACGCCCGCGTCGGCGAGGATGTACGCCGCGTCGTCGCCCGACATCGTCGGGTACACCGCGGTCGTCGCGCCGCCCGCGCACAGGACCGCGAGGTCGGCCAGCAGCCATTCGACGCGCGTCGCCGAGATGATGCCGACCCGGTCCTCGGGTGCGAGGCCGAGGGCGAGCAGGCCGGCCGCGATGCGGTCGACGTCCTCGCCGGCCTCGCGCCACGTGATCGACCGCCACGCGTCGCCGTCGGGGTAGCGGAACGCCTCCCGGTCGGCCGACTTCGCGACGCGACGGCGGAAGTGCTCGGCGACGCTCGGCGCGAGGTCGTCGGGCAGGGCGGGTGTGGGGACGGTGACGCCGATCGTGGTGGACATGTCTCACTCCTTCGTGGGACGGATCGTGCAGGGTGGGGGACGTGGGTACGACGGCCGGGCGCCGGTGCCCGGCCGCCGTCGACGGGCGGCGCCGCCGCGCTCAGTCGCGGTAGCGGGCCGCCTGGGCGCGGCCGATGATCTCCTTCATGATCTCGGTGGTGCCGCCGTAGATCGTCTGGATGCGGGCGTCGCGGTACGCCCGGCCGATCGGGTACTCGAGCATGAAGCCGTAGCCGCCGAACAGCTGCTGGCAGCGGTAGACCACGCGCTGCTGGAGCTCGCTGATGTACCACTTGGCCTTGGATGCCTCGACGGTCGTGAGCACGCCCGCGTTGAACTTCAGGATGGCCCGCTCGAGGTAGGCGCGCGCGACGTCCACCTCGGTCTCGATCTCGGCGAGCTCGAACCGGGTGTTCTGGAAATCGCCGATCCGCTGGCCGAACGCGCGGCGCTGGTAGACGTAGTCGAGCGTCCACTCGAGCGCCGCCTCGGCGCCCGCGAGCGAGGCCATGGCGATGCCGAGCCGCTCGAGCGGCAGGTTCTGCATGAGGTAGCCCATGCCGCCGCCGATCTCGCCCATGACGTTCTCGGCGGGCACCCGGACGTCGCGGAAGAAGAGCTCCGCGGTGTCCTGCCCGATGATGCCGACCTTGTCGAGCTTGCGCCCGCGCTCGAATCCGGGCGTGCCGGTCTCGACGAGGAACAGGCTGAACCCGCGCGACCCCGCGTCGGGGTCGGTGCGGGCGACGACGATCGCGAAGTCGGCCTGGATGCCGCTCGAGATGAAGGTCTTCTGCCCGTTCAGGATCCAGTCGTCGCCGTCGCGGACCGCACTCGTGCGGATGCCCTGCAGGTCGCTGCCCGTGCCGGGCTCGGTCATCGCGACGGCGCCGATGAGTTCGGCCGACGCGAGGCCGGGGAGGAACCGCTGCTTCTGGTCCTCCGTGCCGATGTGCAGGAAGTAGGGCGTGATGATGTCGTCCTGGAGGCCGAGGCCGACGCCGAACGACGTCGTGTTGGCTCGGGCGATCTCCTCGCTGAACACCATGCGGTAGCGGCGATCGAGCTCGCCGGCCCCGCCGTACTCCTCGGGGATCGCGAGGCCGACCATGCCGGCCTCGCCCGCGGCGAGCCACGCCGTGCGGTCGATGAGCCGCGCCTCCTCCCACGCCTCGTAGTTGGGCAGGACCTCGCGCTTGAGGAACTCGCGCACCGTCTCGCGGTAGGCCTCGTGGTCCTCCGTGTAGAACGGCTCCGGCGGTGCCGGGCGGGCGGATGCCTCGGTGCGGGCGTCGTCGGTGAGGGTCATGGTCTCGTCCTTCCTGGTTCTGGATTCGCCCGGTCGGGGGTCCTCCGGTTCGGGATTCATGGGGCGTGGTGCGCGATCGGTCGGATCGGCGGCACCGGTTCGCGGCGGCGCGGTGGCACCGCCGGGATCGGGAGGAGCAGGGCGCCGGGCGCGCCGGCGGGCACGACGGGCGTGCGCGGGGCGATTCGGTCGATCCGGCGGTAGGCGCTGCCGAGGGCCGGGCGCAGGTCGCGGTCGCCGCGGTTCGGCCAGAAGGCGATCGCGCGCTCGGCCTGCGCGGCGATCGTGAGCGAGGGGTTCACGCCGAGGTTCGCGCTCACGGTCGAGCCGTCGACGATGTGGAGCCCGTCGTGGCCGAACACGCGGTGCCAGGCATCCACCACACCGTCGGCGGCGGAGCCGCCGATGACGCACCCGCCGATGAAGTGGGCGGTCAGCGGGATGCCGACGAGGTCGGTCGACGAGCCGCCCGCGAGGCCGCCGATGCGCTCGGCGAGCGTGCGCGCGATCCGGTGGCCGAGCGGGATCCAGGTCGGGTTCGGCTCGCCGATGCCCTGCCGCGTGCGCAGCCGTCGCCCGAACGGGCCGCGCTTCAGGAACGTCGTGACCGAGTTGTCGAGCGACTGCATGACGAGCACGATGAGCGACTGCTCGGCCCAGCGGCGCGGCGTGTGCAGGCGCCACGCACGACGGAACCCGAGCCGCCGGTAGGTGCTCGCGGTCGAGCGCAGGCGCGAGCGCCCGGGTTCGGGGTCGACGAGGTGGGCGTTCAGGAGCGCGAGCAGGCTCGACCCGCGGCCGTACCGCACGGGCTCGACGTGCGTGTGGTCGTCAGGATGGAACGACGACGTGATCGCGATGCCGGGCGTGAAGTCGGCGGCCCGGTCGCCCGAGCGGGCCGACAGCACGGCCTCGGAGTTCGTGCGGCTGAGTTCGCCGAGCCGATCCGAGATCCGCGGCAGCGACGTGCGCTTCAGCCGGTGCAGGAGGGTCTGGGTGTTCAGGGCGTTGCCGGCGAAGACGACCTGCGACGCGGTGAACGCGTGGCGGCGCATCCGGTTGCCCGTGCGGTGCGCGCGCACCTCGTAGCCGCCCTCCGCGCGCGGGATCACGTCGACCGCGGTGGTCATGGGATGCACCTCGGCGCCCGCCGCCTCGGCGAGGTGCAGGTAGTTCTTCACGAGCGTGTTCTTCGCGTTGTGGCGGCATCCGGTCATGCACGCGCCGCACTCGATGCAGCCGCGCCGCGCCGGGCCCGCGCCGCCGAAGAACGGGTCGGGGACCTCCTCACCGGGCGCTCCGAAGAAGACGCCGACGTCGGCCGGGTGGACCGTGTCGGCGACGCCGAGATCGGCGGCGACCTCGGCGACCAGGTCCTCGGCGCGCGTCCGGTGCGGGTAGGGCACCACGCCGAGCATCCGCTTGGCCTGGTCGTAGTGCGGCGCGAGTTCGGCGCGCCAGTCGGCCAGGTGCGCCCACTGCGGGTCGGCGTAGAAGTCGGCGGGCGGTTCGTACAGCGTGTTCGCGTAGACGAGCGACCCGCCGCCGACGCCCGTGCCGCTCGCGATCATGACGTCGTCGAGCAACGTGAGCCGCATGATGCCGAAGCAGCGCAGCGCGGGCGCCCACAGGTACCGGCGCAGCCGCCAACTGGTCTCGGGGAGCTCGTCGTCGGCGAATCGGCGCCCGGCCTCGAGCACGCCGACCCGGTAGCCCTTCTCGGCAAGCCGGAGCGCGGCGACGCTCCCGCCGAAGCCGGACCCGATCACCACGACGTCGTAGTCGCTGCGCATGCCGCCGATCATAGGCGCTTGTTGACATCCTGCCAATAGCGTTCCAGACTCGGCTCGTGTCCGAAGCCGTGCGCGTCAGACTCGCCCCCGAGGAACGCCGGGCGAGCATCATCGACGCCGCCCGCGAGCTCTACCGCGAGCGCCCCTACGCCTCCGTGTCGATGGAGGACCTCGCCGCCGCGGCCGGCGTCGCGCGCGGCCTCCTGCACCACTACTTCGGCTCCAAGCGCGAGCTCTTCCTCGCGGTGCTCGCCGAGAGCGTCCGGCTCCCGGTGCGCTCGCTCCCCGACCTCGACCCGCTCCCCCGCCCCGAACGCGCGCGGCTCGTCATCGACTGGCTGCTCGAGGGCGCGTCGACCTACGGGCAGGGGTGGGTGAACACCTCGGGAGCCGAGACGATCGGCGAGGGCTCCGACGTGCAGGCCATCATCGACGCGAGCGACGACCGCGCCGCCCGGTTCGTGCTCGCGGCGATCGGCGCCGACGACGAGCCGCGCGTGCGTGCCCGCGTGCGTGCGCTCGCACCGCTCCTCAAGGCGCTCTGCCGCGAGTGGCTCCAGCGCGGCACGCTCGGGCGCGAGGACGTGCTCGACGTCGCGGTCCCGGCGCTCCTGGCCGCCGTCCGGGTCGCCGATGCGCGCGAGACTGATGCCCCGAGCCCGACGGAGGCCGGATCGTGACCTCGATCGGCATCATCGGCGCCGGCTTCGGCGGGGTCGGCGTCGCCGCCGAACTCCTGCGGCACGGACACGACGACGTCCGCCTGTGGGAGCGCGCCGACGGCATCGGCGGCGTCTGGCGGGAGAACCGCTACCCCGGCGCCGCGTGCGACGTGCCCTCGCCGCTGTACTCGTTCTCGTGGGCGCCCGAGCGCTCCTGGACCCGCCGCTACGCGGGGCAGGCCGAGATCCTCGCCTACCTCCGCCGCGTCGCCGACGCCGAGGGCGTGACCGCGCGCACCCGGTTCGGCGCGACGGTCGTCGGCGCCGAGTGGAGCGAGGCGGAGGCATCCTGGACCGTCCGCTTCGACGACGGCCGTACCGAGCAGGTGGATGTCCTGATCAGCGCGGTCGGCCAGCTCGCCACGCCGAGGTCGCCCGACCTGCCGGGCCGCGACGCGTTCGTCGCAGGCGGCGGCGAGGTCGTCCACGCCGCCGGGTGGCCCGACGGGTTCGACGCGCGCGGGCGCCGGATCGCCGTCGTCGGGTCGGCGGCGACCGCGGTGCAGCTCGTGCCGAAGCTCGCGGCCGAGGCATCCGAGCTCGTCGTGTTCAGCCGCTCGGCGAACCACGTCCTGCCGAAGTTCGACGGCCCGCTCCCGCGCTGGTACGGGCCGGGGATCGCGCTCGAACGGAGGTTCTGGGCCGCGATCGGCGAGCAGCTCTCGCGCGCGATGGACCCGGCGACGCCGCAGGCCGCGGTGTTCACGGCGCTCACGCGGTTCCAGCTCGCGCGCCAGGTGCGCGACCCCGCGCTCCGCCGGGCGCTCACCCCGGCGCATCGGCTCGGCTGCAAGCGCGTGCTCTTCTCGAACGACTACTACCCCGCGCTCCAGCGGCCGAACGTCACGCTCGTCACCGAGGGCGTCGCGGGCTTCACGCCGACCGGCGTGCGCGCCGCCGACGGACGCGAGTTCGACGTCGACGCCGTCGTCACCGCGACCGGCTTCGACGCGCAGCAGTTCCTCGACCGCATCGAGGTCCGCGGCCGCGGCGGCCGGCTGCTGCACGACCACTGGTCGGGCGGTGCCCGTGCGCACCTCGGCATGTACGTGCCGGGCTTCCCGAACCTGTTCGTCTGCTACGGCCCGAACACGAACCTCGGCGGCTCGTCGATCCTGCTCATGGAGGAGGCGCAGGCCCGGCACCTCAGGCAGGTCGTCGATCGGATGCGCCGCACCGGCGCCTCGACGGTCGAGGTCACCGACCGCGCCGAGGCCGAGTGGGACGCCGACGTGCAGGGGCGCCTCGCAGACTCGGTGTGGACCGGCTGCGCCAGCTGGTACCGGCACCCCGAGACCGGCCGCGTGACGTCGAACTGGCCCGGCGGCACGACCGAGTACGCGCGCCGCACGGCCGTGCTCGAACCGACGGACTTCGCCTGGGGCGGCCGGGAGCTGCCCGCCGAGGCGTACCCGCCCGAGCCGTGGCAGCTGCGCGGCCGCGCGATCGTCTCGGCCTTCCTCGTCCCCGAATCGGCGATGCCGGACGACGGGCCGGCCCGCCCCGACGGGTGGGAGCCCGTGCGCTCGGGCCGGCACCGGATCGTCGGCGTCGCGTCGATCGCGTACGTCGCCGGCGGCGTGCTCCGGTACGAGGAGCTGCTCGAAGCCCACCTCGTCGCGCGCGGGAACGAGCTCCGCGTGCAGATCCCCCGCATCTGGGTCGACAGCCCGGCCTCGCTCGCGGGCGGGCGCGGGCTCTGGAGCATCCCGAAGCACCTCGCCGAGTTCGAGCGGACCGAACAGGATGCCGCGACCGCCGTGGACGTGCGCGTCGACGGCACCGCCATCGTCGCCGTCCGGGCGCGGCGGACGGCGCTCGGGCTCCGGGGCATCCGCGCACCGCTGCCGATGGCGAACCGCCTCGACGGGCGCGAGGTGCTCGCGCCCGCGTCGATGGCCGGCGCGGTGCGGCTCGCGCGCGCGTCGTGGCGCTTCGCGCCCGACGGTCCGCTCGGGCACCTCGCCGGGCGGCGGCCGTTCCTCTCGGTCGCGATGCCCGACGCGGCGATCGTGTTCGGCAGCGGCCGGCGCTTGGTCGCTCGCGGTGCGTCGGGCGGTTCCGGCGGTTCCGGCGGCGGTCTGGCAGCCAACCTCCAGCCATCGGGCGACTGATTCGTCCTAGGCTTGACCGCGATGCTGGTGATCAGCTACAACCTCAGGAAGCACCGCGCGATCTCGGAACTCGCGGCGCTCGACGAGCGCTGGTCGCCCGACGTGATCTGTCTCCAGGAGTGCGAGACGTCGGGCCTCGCCGAGGACATCGGGCACCACCTCCAGCTCGCGCACTCGACGACCGGCAACCGGCTGGGCCTCGCGATCTACTACCGCCCCGACCGCGTGCTGCCGCGCGCGATCCGCGCCTTCGCGCTGAAGAAGTCGCTGCACGACCGGGTTCTCCGGCCCGCGCACGAGCGCCTGCTCGCGGTGCGCCTGCACGACATCGAGCACGACCGCGAACTCGTCGTCGCGTCCTTCCACGCCGCGCCGCTCACGGCGTTGAACTCGCTGCGGCGCCACCAGATCCGGACTGCGCACGCCCAGCTCCAGGAGCTCGGCCCGGGGCTGCCCACGCTCATGGTCGGCGACTACAACTACCCGGTCTTCAAGGAGAACCTCGCCGACAAGGTGCGCGAGAACGGGTACGAGCTGACGCTCAGCGACTCGCGGACCTACACCCGGTACAAGTTCTTCCGTGGCCACTACGACTTCGCGACCTCGACGGGGTTCGACCTGCGGAGCGTCCAGACGCTGCCGCGCGGGTCGAGCGACCACCTGCCGATCCTCGTCGACGCGCACTACGCCGACCGGCTCGCCGACGACGACGACGAGCTCATCGCGATCTGACGCGGGCGGCGCCTACCCGGCGATCGCGGCCTCCACGACGCCGACGACGGTCGGCTCCTCGTCGACCTCGGGCGTGAACCCGAGCCGGGCCACGACGACGCCGGCCGACGGCACGACGATGATCTCCTGGCCGTCGTGGCCGTTCGCCGAGAACGCGTCCTCCGGGAGGGTCGGCCAGCGCAGGCTGCCGTCGGGCAGGCGGTTCACGCGCCACGCCATGCCGTAGCCCGCGTCGTCCGTCTCCTCCACCGGCTCGACCGTGAGGCTCCGGGCCATCCAGTCGTCCGGCAGCAGCTGCTCGCCGTCCCACTCGCCGCCCTGCAGCGCGAACTGGCCGATCGCGGCCCAGTCGCGCGGCGACGCCCACAGGTACGACGAGCACACCGGCGTCCCGGCGGCGTCGGGCTCGAACACCGCCGAGGTCAGGCCGAGCGGGCCGAGGAGCGTGTCGCGCGGCAGGTTCGCCCCGAGGCCGGTGCGCCCTGCGAGCACCGAGCACAGGAGCGTCGTCGAGCCGCTCGAGTACTCCTGCACGGTGCCGGGCGTCGACTCGAGCGGCAGGCTCGCGACGTACGAGCCCATGTCGGGCTCGAGGTAGAGCATGCGCGTGATCGGCGTGCCGAGGTCGTACGTCTCGTCCCACTCGAGCCCGCTGGTCATGCGCAGCAGCTGCTCGACCGTGATGTCGGCCCGGCCGTCGGTCCATTCGGGGCGCAGGTGGTCGTCGTCGAGCGAGACGACGCCCTGCTTCGCGAGCACCCCGACCATGAGGTCGGTCACGCTCTTCGACATCGACCAGCCGAGCTGCGGGGTGGATGCCTCGAAGCCGTCGGCGTAGCGCTCGCCCACGAGTTCCCCGTCCTTCAGCACCACGAGTCCGCGCGTGCCGAGCGCGGCGGCCGCGTCGGCGTCGAGGTCGTCGCCGAACGCGAGCGCGATCGCCGCCTCGAGGTCGGCGTCGGCGGCCGGGGCCGGGGCATCCGTGTAGGGGTTCGCGCCGCCCTCGATCGCGGTCGCCTCGCCGAGGTCGGGGCGTTCGCCCGCGAGCGTGCAGCCGAAGCCCTCGGTGTACCAGGCCTGCTGGCGCGCGAGCACGCCGAGGACGGTCGCCGACGTCGGGTCGCCAGCCTCACCGGACTCGCGCAGGTACGGCACGAGCGGGTTGGGCGGCAGGTCGCTCGCGGGGTCCGCGCGGCCCGCGACCTCGGTCACCGCGCACGCGTTGTGCGCTGCGTAGCCGGTGCCGGTGAGCAGCAGCGGGCGCTGCCACCAGTAGACCGCGACGACGGCGGCGACGAGGACGAGGACGATGGCGGCGGCGACGATGCCGACCACCCTGCGGCGGGAACTCACCGCTGGATGCTAGCAAGCGCGCCGTCGCGTGCGAAACGGGCCGGATGCCTCGCCGGTCGGCAGCGACCGGCGATCCGGATGCTCCGGCCCGCCCGGCGGCCGGAGCGCGGGCGCTCCCCGACCGCCGGCCGGAACCTCACGCCGCGGGCCGCTGCGCCCACAGGTCGGGACCGAACACCTCGTAGTGGATCCGCTCTGCCGGGATGCCGCGGTCGATCAACGTGGTGCGCATCGACCGCATGAACGGCAGCGGGCCGCACATGAAGACCGACGAGGCATCCGGCAACTCGACCTCGCTGAGGTCCATGAAGCCCGGCAGCGCGGGGTGCAGGGTGGGCGCCGCATCGGCGTCGACCTCGTACCAGTTCTGCGCGCGGGCGTCCTCCATGGCGAGCACCTGGCGGCGCAGCGACGGGTAGAGCGCGTGCGTGTCGTGGGCGCGGTCGGCGTGGAACAGGCGCACCGTGCGGGCGGGCTGGCGACGCGAGAGGTCCTCGAGGATCGCGGCGATCGGCGTGATGCCGATGCCCGCCGACACGAGCACGAGCGGCGCGTCGGTGTCGTCGAGCACAACGTCGCCCGCCGGCTGCGACACGTCGAGCACCGTGCCCGGGCGTGCGTGCTCGTGCAGCCACGTCGACACCTGGCCGTCGGGGGCGCCGTCGACGCCGCGCACGCGCTTCACGGTGATCCGCAGCGAATCACCGCGCGGACCCGAGGAGATCGTGTACTGCCGCGGCTGGCGGGATCCGTCGGGGAGGTCGACCGCGATCGCGACGTACTGGCCGGTGCGATGCGCGGGCACCTCACCCGCGACGGGTGCGAGCAGGAGCGAGACGACCTCCTCCGACTCGTCGATGCGCTCGACGACGCGGTACTCGCGCCACGGGTGCTCGGGGTCGGTGCCGCCCTCGGCGTAGAGCTTCGCCTCGGCGGCGATGAGCGAGCAGCCGAAGAGCCAGTACACCTCGTCCCACGCGCTGCGCACCTCGGGGGTGACGGCGTCGCCGAGCACGGTGCCGACCGCGTCGAGCAGGTGCCGGCCGACGATCGTGTAGTCGCGGGCCTTGATGCCGAGCGAGACGTGCTTGTGCGCGATCCGCCGCATGACGGGCGAGAAGTCGGGCGCGTCCGGGTCGATGAGCTGCACGGCGAACGCGACGACCGAGGCGGCGAGCGCCTTCGGCTGCTCGCCCACCGCCTGGTTCGCGCGGTTGAAGACCCGCAGCAGTTCGGGGTGCGCCGCGAACATGGCGGGGTAGAACGTGCGGGTGATCTCCTCGGCGTGCGCGGCGACCACGCCGGCCGTGGCGCGGACGATCGCTTCGGACTCTGGTGAGAGCTGCATGGATGTTCCCTTCCTGTGCGCGACTGCTCCTGTGCGCGAGTGCGTCGGCACGAGTCTCGACCTCGGGCGCGGATGGCCGCCCGCCGTTCGACCGGAGAAATTCGACACGGCGTAGAATCCAGCGGTGCCCCGTCGCGTCGGAGACTTCCGCGGTCTCACCCAGCCGAGTCGACTCCGCCTGCTCCGGGCGATCCAGCGCGAGCCCGGCCTGCGCGTCCGCGACCTCGCCGAGGCCTGCGGCCTCCCGCAGAACACCGTGCGCGACCACCTCCAGGTGCTCGAGCGCGAAGGCCTCATCCGGAGCGAGGCGATGCCGACTCGGACGCGCGGGCGCCCGCCGGTCGGGTACCACCCGGTTCGGGATGCCGCGTCGAGCGAGGTCGCGCGCGAGCGGATCGCCGACGCCCGCCGGCGTGGTGCGCTATTGCGCGCGGCGATCGGCGCGGCGGACAGCCCTGGCGAGATCGACGCCCACGAGGAGACGGCCGCCCGCGACGACGGCCTGCGGGCCCAGCTCGACGTGCTCTACGAGCACCTCGACGACGCGGGCCTGGAACCCGAGGCCGACGAGTCGGCGCTCACCTTCGACTTGGCGCCGTGCCGATACCACGACCTCCTCGACGAGGACACGGCGCTCGTCTGCGCGACGCACGCGCAACTCGTGCGCGACGTGCTCGGGCAGGTCGACGGTCCGCTCGCGCTCCGACGCGTCGAGCCGTTCGTGACCGCCCACCGCTGCCGCGTCGAGCTCACCCGCCGTCCATCGGTGGTCGAGTAGCGCCGACGCGCAGCGGCGACGCCCACCGGTGGTCGAGTAGCGCCGACGCGCAGCGGCGACGCGTATCGAGACCACCACCGCGGACATGGTCTCGATGCGGTCGCTCCGCTCCCTACCCGACCACCGGCGACGTCAGCGCCCGATCAGCGCGTTCACCCAGCCCGGGCCGACGACCTGCGCGGCCTCGGGCAGTCGCGCGCGCAGGCCGCGGTCGGCGGTCACCACGAGCACCTGCTCGCCGGCCGCCGCCCTCGCGGCCGCGACCTCGGCCACGGTCGTGTCGCCGTCGGCCGGCGCGAGGACGACGGTGAGGCCGGATGCCCCGGGCGGGACATCCGCGTCCCTCGCCCGACCCTCGACGATCGCGACGATCTCGCGGAGCACCACCGGTCCATCGGCGGGCCCGGCGACCGAGCGGCCCGCGAGCGGTGCGAGGGCCGCGAGCAGTCGCGCGGCCGCGCCGGCGCGATCGCGCCACCAGCCGTCGGGCCGCGACCCCATGACGTTCGCGAGGTCGACGACGAGCGTCGCGACCACCGGATCGGCCGTCATCGGCCGGCGCCGTCGGGCTCGTCGTCGTCGGGCTCGGCGTCGAACGCGACCGCCCGAACCGGCGCGCCGTCCGCGTCGATCGGCAGCGGGAAGAACCCGACCCGCACCTGCTCCGGCAGGCCGTCGAGGTTCGCGAGGTTCTCGACGATGAGCCCGTCCGCGCCGAGCACGGCGGCGTGCACGGGGAATCCGGGCTCGACCTGCGCCGGGCCGCCCTGCGCCGAGCCCTCCTGGGCCGGGTCCGTCTCGCCGCCCGCCGTCGGGTCGGGGCTCAGCGCGTCGGTCGCGAGCACGTGCACGCCCCGGCGCAGGAGTTCGGCCGCGGCATCCGGGTCCAGGTAGGGATGCTCCAGCGCCGCCTGGGTCCCGAACCGCGACGCCCACCCGGTGTCGACGACCACGATCGGCGGCACGCGCGCCGGCAGCCCGCCGGGGACCGCGCGGTCGAGGTCGGCGAACGAGATGCGGGCCCGAGGCGCGAGCGGACCGAGGTGGACGACGAGCGCGTCGCCGACGAGTTCCTCGAGCCGGACGGCGGCGGTCGTCCGTCCGCCCGGGATCGCGTGGGCCGGGGCATCCAGGTGCGTGCCCGTGTGCGAACCGAGGTGGAGTGCCGCGACGGCCGCGCCGTCGCGGGCGAGGTCGAGGGCCGGCTCGACGCGCACCTCGGGGTCGCCGGGGTAGACCTGCATGCCGGACTCGATGCGCCGGCTCAACTCGCGCACGACGGCATCCTCGCAGAGGCGTCCGACGCGCGCACGATCCCGCGGGCCCGTGCGGCGTGGCGATTGTGGTCGGCGCGCGGGCGCGGCATCCTGAACCCATGAGCGATCGTGAAGAGTTCCTCACCTGGCTCGACGACGAGCTGGTCCAGGCCGAGCGGGCGATGATGAACGGCGACGACGCGCCCCGCCGGTCGATCTGGTCCTCGGGCGATCCCGTGAGCGTGTTCGGGGCGTGGCGCAGCGCCGTCGGCCGGGCCGCGCTCGTCGAGGCGTTCGACGCAGTCGCGCGGAACTTCTCGGACTGCTCCGCGTGGGAGTTCGACCTGATCGCGTACGACGTCGTCGGCGACATGGCCTACACGGTCGGCTACGAGCGGATCACCGCGTCGATCGACTCCGAACCGCGCACGTTCACGCTCCGCGCGACGCAGGTGTACCGCCGCGAGGGCGGCGCCTGGAAGGTCGTGCACCGCCACGCCGACGGGCCCTGACCGGGTCTCAGTCGGCTCCGCCCACCTGCTCCGCGAGCGCGGCGCGCGCACGCGTGAGGCGCTGCCGGACGGCGGTATCCGACAGGCCGAGCTCCTCGGCGATCCGGCGCGTCGGCAGCTCGTTGCCGTAGCGCAGCTCCACGACCTCGCGCAGCACGTCGGGCAGCGCCTGGATCGCGAGCGCGGTCTGCCGAACCCGGGACTGGTGCTCCCAGGCCGCCTCGGCGCTCTCGACCACGACGGTGAGCACGCCACGAGCGCGCGCGCCGGTGGCGGGGTCGGACTCGGCACCGCGACCGACCTCGCCGATGATCGAGCGCTCGCGCTCGCGCCGGCGGTACTCGTCGATCACGACGCGTCGCGCGATCGTGTCGACCCAGGCGCAGATCGCCGGTTCATCCGCGCTGCGCAGCTCCTCGACGTGCTCCAGTGCGGTGAGGGCGACCGCCTGCGCGGCATCCTCCGCGTCCTCGTGCCGGAGGCCGAGGCTGACCGCGCGCCGGCGCAACCGATCGGGCTGCTCGGCGAACATCGTGCGGAGCACCTCGGCGGGCCCGACGGCGATCGGGGGTGACGACTCGGCCTGCATGGATCCTCCGCTCGGGTTCGGAGATCGGGTTGGAGATCGGGTTCGGGTGCTGCACGACGGATGCCGTTGGTCGCGAGGCTATCCGATCCGGAGGGTTGTCACATATCGACATGTTCCGCGTCTCCCTTCTGAAGCCCCGCCGTGCGTGCGCGTGCGGGGAGGCCGCCGACCCGCGCGAACACCCGGTTTCACTGGGGGGACCGAGCGCTCCGCGGGTCGGCGGCAGGGGGGCCGAACGGCGCAGGTGCGGTTACGCGGTCCGCACCGGCTGTCGCAGGATCGTCCGCAGCTTCTCGGGCGCGACCCGGCGCGGGTCGCCCAGGTAGATCTCGTGGTGGTCGCCCGCGAACGCGAGCCCGCGTTCGGGCATCCACTCGTCGTGGAGCCGCGCGAGCGTCGGCGCCTCGTCGTCGTACGAGCCGACGTGCAGGATCTGCGCCGACAGCCCCTCGTGCATCCGTTCGAGGCGGAGCCCGTCGAGGGCGGCCGCGAGCGGGGCATCCGGCCGCTTCTTCACGCGGACCGCGGCCACGGCGGCGTCGACGGATGCCTCGTCGACCCAGTCCGGCTGGGCGATGAGCACCGTCCACGACCACGCGGACTTGTCGCGCGCGACGAAGGCGCCCGGGTCATCCGCGCGCCAGAGCGCCTCGAGCGGCGCGACGACCGCGTCGCGCCCGTGCTCGCGCCGGCCCGTGAACTTGAGCGTGTACGCGACCGGGTACAGCGCGCCGAGCGCGGCCGCGTAGGCGGGTGCCGAGTTCGGGTTGCCGTGTCCGTCGATCGCGAGATACCGGATCGGCGGGACCTCGACGAGCGCGAAGTCCGCGCCGCGTCTCGGCGCATAGCACTCGGGGTGGACGCGCTTCACGTCCCAGGGGAGGTCGGCCATGCCCGCCCGCCTCAGATCGCGATCGACATGCGGACCTCGACGACGTCGTCGACGTCGACCCCCTCGCCCGCGCGCACGCTCGCCTTGACCGGGAGGATGTAGCCGCCGTCCTTCGGCCAGAGCGCGGTGGTCCACGTGCTGTCGCCGATGCGCGCCGACACCGGGACCATGCCCCACCCGTAGGTGACGGCCGGCGAGACCTCGGCGATCGTCTCCGACTCGGCGACTGGCACCGTGACGAAGTGGAAGGGCGCGGGCCCGCGCCAGTACCAGATCGTTCCGCGGAAGTTCAGGTCCATGTGCCCACCGTAGGCGCCGCGGCCGACACGCAGGCCACCGCGGACGGACGATCGGATGCCCCGTCCCGGATCGGCAGCACCGGGTCGCGCCCGATCAGGCCGAGTGGCGGCCGCGGGGCGAGCGGCTGAACAGCCGTCGCGCGGGAACGAGTCGGTCGTGCCGTACCGGGGTCGAGGATGCGGCCCGGGTCGACGCGGTGCCGCGGTTCGAAGTAGCGCCTCGGGGCGACTCGGTGACTCGGCTCGCGGCGCGGTCCCCCACCGGCGCGTGCGTGCGGCCCGCCGGCGCGACCGCCCAGTCCGAGCCGTCGAACGCGCCGCGCGACGTCGGCCGCGCGTGGTCCACTCCGCGCTCGCAGTCGCACGGCAGGATTGACCGCTCCCCGATCTGCCCGGTCACGTGCTCCAGGTGCGTCGCCACGCCGTCCGTCCCTCTCCTCGTCCGCGGGCCGGTCGGCGCGCGCATTCCCACGAATGACACCGAGCCTGCCGCGGACCGCGGCTCGCGGCATCCGGACCAGCCCTGAGTTCGCGAACTCGTTCCGCACGAGGCCGACTCGGCCGCGCGCCTGCATCGCCGAGCGTCAGAGATCGAACTCCTCAGCCGGATCGGACGGGTGCACCCCGCCGCTCACGCGATTCCACCAGGCCGCCAGACCGGGGTGCCGATCGTCGGAGGTCTCCTCGTCGAACGGCTCACCGGCCGGTTCGCCGTCGACGAGTCCGCGGAGGTCCTCATCGTCGTCGTCGTCGTCGTCCTCGTCGAGGTCGACACCGCGCTCTTCGAGCACCTCGTCGACCACGTATTCGAGCAGTTCGTTCTCGAGCTCGTCGGTGTCGAGGAAGGGCACCAGCTCGTCGGGCGACTCGAGCGCGAGCTGGACCGCCCGCGCCCCCTTGCCGATCAACCAGGAACGGAAGTAGTGGAATGCGTCATCGCTCAGGCCGCCGGATGCCGCGTACCCGGCATCCCAGACCGCCCAGTCATTGAGTCGCACGAGCTGCCGACGGAACTCGACGCCGAACGCCGCGACCTGCTCGTCGGGCAGCGACGCGAGCACCTCCCGGAGCGCGTCGGGGTCGGCGCTCGGCGCGAGCGGGCCGGCATCGACTCGCGCGGCATCGATGAGGGCGTAGAACTCGGTCTCGGTCAGGCGCCGAACCTATTGGGCGCCACCGACACGCGCCCGGCGGCGGCCCCGAGTCGGCAGTCGGGCCCGGCAGCGAGCGGGCCTAGAGTGTCCGCATGTCGACCGCCCGTTCGATCCTGCGCTGCGCCGCCGGCGGCGCGCTGCTCGTCAACGCGATCCCGCAGGGGACCGCGGGCGTGCGTGGCGAACCGTTCCCGACGCCGTTCGCCTCGCCGCCGGGCGTCGGGCTCTCCGCGCCGGTCGTGAACGTCGCGTGGAGCGCGGTCAATGCGGTGGTGGCTGCGGTGCTGCTCGGCCGGGGCATCCGGACGCCCGGCGAGCGCGTCGCCGTCGCGCTCGGCGCCGTCGCGATGGCGTTCGTCGTCGCATTCCACTTCGGCAGCGTCCGCGCGGGCGGGCGCGGGCTCCGGGGAGTCGGCCGCGGCCGCGCTCGGTCCTGACGCCCGGATCGCTGCGAGAATCGCCCTGGGTCCGAGAACGGAGGCGTCGATGCGGGAAGACGAGCTCGCCGAGCACGTGCGGCAGGTCGAGTCGGGGTTGGCCGACGAATGGCTGCGACAGAACAACCTGATGTACGGCGCCCTCGTCGGCATCTGCATCGTGCTCGTGCAGCCGTACGTCGCGAGCGGCGAGCCGTCGCCGCTCGGCATCGCGAGCGTCATCCTCTTCGCGGTGGCCATCCCCGTGCTCGCCGCGCTCATCGCGCTGAACTGGCAGGAGCTCTATCGCCACCGCGCGGCGAAGGCCCGATCCGTGACCGTCGCGCGTTCGATCGGGGTGGGGACGGCGGTCGCCGGGATGGTGACGACGTTCTGGGACGTGAACTGGATCGCCGGGGTCGCCGTGCTCGTCGCCGCGTTCGTGGCGATGTTCGTGCACAGCGCGGGCTACGCGGGCCTCGAGGGGCTGCTGCAGCCGAGCACCTGGTCGCGGCGCGCGGACGGGCGAGCGGATGCCCCGGGCGGCGCGTCGTCCGAGACATCCGCCCCGCCCGCCGGAGCGGAGCCGGCGTTCACGATCTGCTGCCTGCTCTGGGCGCACCCTGGGCTCGACGACGACCTCGTGGCCTACGAGGATCGCGTGCTCGCGCTCATGCCGGACTACGCCATCGAGGTGACCGAGCGCATCCGGAGCGATCGCGGGGCGGAGCATCCGACCGAGGTGCAGCTCTACCGGGTTCCGAGCCAGGCGCTGCTCGACGCGTACCTCGCCGACCCGCGCCGGCTCGAGCTCGCCCCCGAGCGCGACCGCGTCATCGCCCGCACCGAGCTGTTCCGGGTCCCGGCGGCCGCCCCGGTGGTCGGGTAGCGGCGAGGCTTCCCGGTGGTCGAGTAGCGCCGGCGCGAAGCGGCGACGCCACCCGGTGGTCGAGTAGCGCCGACGCGAAGCGGCGACGCGTATCGAGACCAGGTCACGAATCCTCGACGAGCGCCGGAATCACGGGATCAATGCCAGCCGACTCGGCAGCCTTCGCCCTGGCGAGGTAGTGCTGCCGCTCCTCCCCCGTCGACCGCGCGGCGACCAGTCGATAGCCCACGGGCTCCCAGGCCGTCGTGATCGCAGGTCCGCCGTCGGGATATCGCCCTTCCATCGTCGACGCGGCGAACGCGGCGGCGAGCACCAGGAGATTGCGGTGCTGGTCGGAGTCGAGATCCCCACGTCCGAGGTCGAGTTCGACCTCGCCGATCGCCATCCCGTTCCGGCGGATCGTCGCGGCAGCCGAACGCCCGTCGAAGATCGTCACCTGCAGCAGCCACGGTGTCGCGTTGAACAGCGCCTGGATGACCCAGGCGATCGCCGAGGCGATCCCGCTCCCGCTTCGATCGGCGAGCGTGATGAATTCGCTGAGGTCGGGCGCGCCGACCTCCGGAACCCGCCGTCGGAGGATGACGGGATAGACCTTGCGCATCTGCATCAGCGCGTCGATCGCCCACGCCTCGTTCGATTCGCCGCTCGGCGCGATGACTTTCGCGTCGAGACGGGCTCGGGTTGCGAGGCCGATCCCGAGCGTAATGGCGGCCAGCCAGGCGAGCGGCGTCGAGACGGCCAGCCACGTGACCAGGCGGTCGGTGGCGAACGCGGTCGTCAGCACGGTGACGATCGGAGTGGCGACGAGGAGCGACCATCCGATCGACCGGAACAGCGTCCCGGTCCGCCGTGACACCCGGAGGTTCCGGATGAGCGGCAGCAAGGTGATGAGGCGCGCGACGACGGCGATCGCGACCCAAGCCACCAGGATCGCGAACAGGGCATTCCCGAGCGGGGTGAGCACCTCCGTCATGAATCGGTCCCAGCCGGCCCCGATGCCGGTGGTCCAATCGCTCAGACGACCGCCGTCCTCGGAGGCCGTGACGCAGCCGCTCAATGCGAGTGTGCCGGTCACGACGGACGCCGCGACGAACGCCCGCTTCCATCGTCGTGTGCCGAGTGCCATGGACATGATGCCTGCCGGGATCGTCATCCTGCGCGCCGGATTCGGGGTTGCCGACCGGTCAATCGGATTGCGGGGTCGTCGACCGCGCGGGCGGGCGGGAACGATAGGCCGGAGGAGGCAACGGCCGTCCCGTTCGGCGGGGCCGCGGCGCGCTCCTCCTTGGCCCGCTCCTCGATGCGTCGGTCGGGCTCAGCCTCCTCGGGCTGGTGCCGACGGCGACCTTGACGGGGGCCCACATGGCGGCATGTTAGGCCGCGTGGGCTGCCCCGGGATCAGTGGTCGCCCTGATCCGACGACCGGTAGGTGGGCATCGCGGCGACGAACGCTCGGAGTAAACGAGAACGGGACTGGGAGAAGGACGCGACCGAGTTCGAACTGAACGCGGAGATCGTCGGCGCCGCGGTCGCGTTGATTCGACGGCACGCGGTCACGAACTCACCGCGTCCGACGACTACGCCAAGCTCGGCGAAACGGTTGCCGCCGATCGCCAGTACGCGATCGGCAAGGCCCTCGATCGGGCTGCCCTCCTGCTCAAGCGGTCCCCGAACGGTCAGCTGCTGAAGCCGAGCGAGTCACCTGCCGGCGACGGGGACCACTCCGCCTCGCATGGCTGACTCCGACCTCGAAGGAACACCCGACCGTCGCGACACGAGGAACGGCCCGGCCCCTCCTCGGAGGGGCCGGGCCGTGTGGTCTCGATACGCGTCGCCTTCGTCGGCGCTACTCGACCACCGGAATGCCGTCGGCGCTTCTCGAGCATCGGAATGCCGGCAGCGCTTTTCGACCACCGAGGTCGGCGGCTACGCCGCGCGCGGCACGTCCACGTGGACGCGCGGCACGGATGCCACGACGAGCGCGTCGCCCGAGGCATCCACCGTCACGCCCTCGCCGTCGCCCAGCGCACCCGAGACGAACAGGTCGGCGATGCGGTCGTCGACCTCGCGCTGGATGAGCCGGCGCAGCGGGCGCGCGCCGTACTCGGGCTCGTAGCCGTGCTCGGCGAGCCAGGCGACCGCGGCATCCGTCACCTCGAAGGCGACCTCGCGCGCGGCGAGCCGCGACACGGTCGCTCCGAGCATGAGGCGCACGATTTGCGCGATCTCGGGCTGCGACAGCTTCTGGAAGATGACGATCTCGTCGATGCGGTTCAGGAACTCGGGGCGCATCGCCTCGCGCACCTTGCCCATGACGCGCTGGCGCAGGTCGTCCTGCGACGAGAATCCGTTGGCCGAACCATCCGCGGATGCCACGAATCCGAGCGCACCCGACCGCGAGGCCAGGAACTCCGAACCGAGGTTGCTCGTCATGACCACGACCGTGTTGCGGAAGTCGACCGTGCGGCCCTGGCCGTCGGTGAGGCGTCCGTCGTCGAGCACCTGCAGCAGCAGGTTGAACACGTCGGGGTGCGCCTTCTCGATCTCGTCGAACAGCACGATCGAGTACGGGTTGCGCCGCACGCGCTCGGTGAGCTGCCCGGCCTCGTCGTAGCCGACGTATCCGGGAGGGGCGCCGACGAGCCGCGACACCGTGTGCCGCTCGCCGAACTCGCTCATGTCGAACCGGATGATCGCGCCCTCGTCGTCGAACAACCGGTCGGCGAGCGCGCGAGCGAGCTCGGTCTTGCCGACGCCGGTCGGTCCGAGGAAGAGGAACGAGCCGACCGGACGCTTCGCGTCGCCCATGCCGGTGCGGTTGCGGCGCACGGCCTTGGCGACGGCGGTGACCGCGTCGTCCTGGCCGATGACCCGGGCGTGCAGTTCGGCCTCGAGGGTCGCGAGGCGTTCGCGCTCGCCCTCGGTGAGGCGGTTCACCGGGATGCCGGTGGCCCGCGAGATCACCGCCGCGATCTCGGCCTCGTCGATGACGGCTTCCCGGTGGTTGAGCTCGTCGCCGCTCCGGTGGTTGAGCTCGTCGAAACCACCCTCAGTGGTCTCGATACGCTCGCTGGCGCTCGCTACTCGACCATCGGAAGGCGCTACTCGACCACCGGAAGACGCTCCTCGCCCGCCGGAGGTCGCGACCTCCAGCCGGTCCTGCACCTGCTGGATCTCGTCGCGGATGCGGGATGCCTCCTCGTAGTGCTCGGCCGTGACGGCGGCGTTCTTGTCGGCCTCGAGGGTCGCGAGGCGCTCGATGAGGACACTCACGTCGACCTTCACGCCGAGGCGCAGCCGCAGGCGCGCGCCGGCCTGGTCGATGAGGTCGATCGCCTTGTCGGGCAGCACGCGGTCGCTCAGGTAGCGGTCGCTGAGCTCGACGGCGGCGCGGAGCGCGGCTTCCGTGTACTCGACGCCGTGGTGCTGCTCGTACGCGGACTTCAGGCCGTGGAGGATGAGCACGGCGTCCTCGATGGAGGGCTCGCCGACCTTCACCGGCTGGAAGCGGCGCTCGAGCGCCGGGTCTTTCTCGATGCGGCGGTACTCGCTGAGGGTGGTCGCGCCGACCAGGTGCAGGTCGCCGCGCGCGAGGCGGGGCTTCAGGATGTTCCCCGCGTCGGTGCCGCCGTCGCCGGAGCCGCCCGCCCCGACGACCGTGTGGATCTCGTCGATGAAGACGATGAACTCGCCCTTGTTCGCGGCGATCTCCTCCATGGTCTTCGTGAGGCGCTCCTCGAAGTCGCCGCGGTACCGGGTGCCGGCGAGCATCCCGGGCAGGTCGAGCGAGATGACCCGCTTGCCGAGGAGGGCCTCGGGCACGTTCTCCTCGACGATCGCGCGGGCGAGGCCCTCGACGATCGCGGTCTTGCCGACGCCGGCCTCGCCGATCAGCACGGGGTTGTTCTTCGTGCGGCGGCTGAGGATCTCGATGGTCTGCTCGATCTCGTCGACGCGCCCGATCACCGGGTCGAGCTCGCCGTTCTCAGCGAGGGCGGTGAGGTCGAGGCCGAACTTGTCGAGCATGGGGGTATCCGTGGGTTGAGTAGCGCTCGACGGAGTCGAACGCGTATCGAAACCCTCGTCGCCGAGGCCGCCGTCGATCGTCTCGCGCACCTGCTGCGTCAGCGCCTCCGCGGTCACGCCGGCGCGCGCCAGCACCTGGCCGGCGGGGGCATCCTGTCCCAGCACGAGCGCGAAGAAGAGGTGCTCGGGGTCGATGTACGTCGCACCCGACGAGCGGGCCACCTGGTAGCTGTGGAACAGGGCGCGGGATGCCGCGGGCGTGATGGTCGCCGAGTTGGCACGCTCGTTGAGGTCGCCGAACCCACCCTCGTCACCGCGGGTCGCGGGAAGCCGCGCCTCGGTGGCGGTGATGATGCGCTCGGGGCTCGCGCCGACGCGGCGGATCGCCTGCGCGACCGACTCGTCCTCGACGATGACGCGCAGGATGTGCAGCGCATCGAGGTCGGTCTGGCCGCGCTCGAGCGCGAAGCGTCCGGCACGCTGCAGGATGCTCTGGGTGCGGGCGGTCAGGAAGCGGCTGAGGTCGATCGACCGTGCCTGCCGCGCCTGCTCACCCGCGAGATACCGGGCGAGGAAGTCGTCGAACGAGCTCGATCCGGCATCGGGGTTGAAGTCTTCGGGCACCTGTACTCCTTGAACTTGAGTGGGGTTCGCTCAAGTTCAACGCGATGGGGGCACGGGTATTCCCGGCCCCAAAACTGGGGACGGAGGTGCCGCGCACAGGGGCCCGGCTTGGAAATAGAGTTTGGGCGTTAGCTGTGACTTAGCCGAAGGGTTCCTGTGTACATCAAACGACTCGTCGTCGAGAACGTCCGAAGCTTCGAACAACAGGAGTTCGTATTCTCCAATGGCCTGAATCTCCTCGTTGGCGAAAACAACTCCGGGAAGTCCACTGTCTTCGAGGCATTGCTCTATGCAGCGACGAACTACCGGCCAGAGAACTTCCATCGACAATCTGGCGGTGCTCTGCGAGTTGAGGTTTGGATTGCCGGAATAGATCTTGAGTCACATCTAGCGGACGAGAAGTTCGCGCGCTATCGGGACTACGTCTTCACCGACGAGGACGGAGATACCTGCCTCCGCGCAGAGCGAAGCGACACACTAAGGAGCGTGACTCAATCAGGGAAATCCGTGGCCTTGGACGGCAAGAAGCTTTGTCTTTGGCACCCTATTCGCGGACAGTTCGAAAACCCCACGGGGATTGACGCTGTGTTCCGGTCCCTGCTCGACCTTGAGCCAATCTGGGCTACGACTGAGCCTGGATCTGTGGTGGATTTCAATACCACCAAGACGCTCGGAAAAATGCTCGCCACCAACGTAGGCGACTTCTTCGAGACCGGAGTATGGAGCCAGTTTGAGACCGCGCATGAAGCGGCATTTATCGATGGACCCGACTCTCTCCGCCATCGATCCAGCGCCCTCGCCGATCGGCTCAGCAGCGTTGTGAAGGAACAGTACGGCCAAGCGGACATTCGATTCGTCTTCGAGATGCCAGATCCATCGACGTTCTTGAAATCTGGCAGGGTGCATGTCGATGATGGCTCGGGCGAAACCCCGCTTTCCGCGAAGGGATCAGGAATGCAGAGGGCTCTCGCGCTCGCTGTCATCCAAGAGTTTGGGCGCACGATCGGGAAACTTGGCGGGGCAGCGTTGCAATCGCCCCTCATTCTCCTAATCGACGAGCCTGAGACGTGGCTGCACCCGCGCGCCCAACTCAGGCTCGCGGAAGCCCTGAGAAGTCTAGCTTCGGCGGAACAACTCTTCGTGACAACCCACTCGCCTTACCTTTTCGGCGAATTTAATTCGAGTCGTGATCGAGTCATCTGCATGAGTCGGGATGCCGAGGGCAAAAGAGTTGTCGAGTATGAAACAAAAATGGGCCTCGTCATTTCAGGCAAACCCAGCGTCGGTGAGGTTGGGTTCAGCGCATTCTCTATTCCTACCACTGATTTTCATGATGAACTCTACGGCGCGGTTATACGCCATCTGGAGTCGAACGGAGGCAAGTCTGACGAAACGGCGGTTAATGCGTTCCTCAACAATCAGGGCATCGTAAACTCGCTCACCTGGACGAGGTCCGTCGGCGGCGCTGAGGGTCGGTCGTATTCAGTATCACTTCCAGTATTCGTTCGAAACTCGATTCATCACCCCGAGAACACCTTCAATCCGAAGTTCACCGCGGAACAACTTCATGCCTCGACAGTTGCACTTGTTGATCTTGTGCGCGCATTGCGAGTCGAGTCGAACGCCGAACTTCCGCTTGCGAGTTGACTCGACGCTTGGTCGAGGGATGCCTCCGCCCGCAGACAGTCGAGGAGTGTTCGCAGAAGGGGAAGCAGGGCGCACTTCGCGCCAATCGCCCGAGTCATCAAAGCCCCAGGTCGGGCGCTACTCGAGCGGATGCATCCGCTCCCGCACCCACGCCGCGACGCCGTCCACGTCGACCTCGCCCGCGGCCACCGAGCGCAGGAATCGATCGGCCGCGCGCACGTCATCGACGACCAGGTCGGCCCCGTTGAGCTCGAAGAAGGCGGTCGTGACGAGCCACGCCAGCCGCTTGTTCCCGTCGGCGAGCGCGTGGTTGCGCATCACCGAGAGGAGCAGCACGGCGGCCTTCTCGTCGAGGGTCGGATGCACCTCCTCGCCGAAGACCGGCATGGGCGCCGCAAGCGCGGAGAGGAGCAGATTGCGACCGCGCGTGCCGTCCTTGTAATGGAACCCCTCCTCGTCGAGGAGGGCTTCCACGTCCTCGGGATCGAGGTAGTCCGTCACCGCGAGAGCAGGTCGAGCAGTTCGGCATCGCGAGCACGGACGCGGTCGAACGCCGCCCGCGTCCGAGCGGACTTGTCGGCGCGAGCCGCGAGCTCGTCGAGCGCGAACTCGACGACCTCGGTCTTCGACCGCCCGAGACGGGCAGCGAGTTCGGCGAGCAGGCGGTCGTGCTCGTCGTCGAGGCGCAACGTCATGGCCATGGATGCTCCTTCCGCCGACGGCAAGCCTACCGGCTGGTATCACGCTGATACCACCTGCGCCGCAAGCTGTTCGATGTCGTCGTCGACGAGGTCGGCGTTGATCGCGCCCGCCACGAGGGAGCCGAGACCGAGCGAGACCGACACATTGGCGCGCACGTTCACGACATTGCCGACCGCCCACACGCCCGGCACGGAGGTACGCCCGTCGCCGTCGACGTCGACCCAGTCGCCGAGGTCGCTCGCGGTCGTCGACGCGCCGAGCGATCGGAGCAGCCCATCGCGCGGCCGCATGGTAGGGCCGGTGAACACGACCCCCACTTCGATGACCCGGCCGTCGACCTCGACGCCCGTCAGCCGGTCACCATCGACGCGAAGCCCGGTGACGGCGCCGGACTCGATGCGGATTCCGCGGCGCACGAGGCGGTCGCGATCGTCACCGGATGCCTTGCCGACGACGTTCTCGAAGTAGACGACGCGCTCCGACCACTGCCGCAGCAGCTGCGCCTGGTGGATGCTGCCCGGCGAGGTCGCCACGACGCCGATGACGTCGTCGCGGTGCTCCCACCCGTCGCAGTACGGGCAGACGACGACCCCGCTCCCCCACTGCTCGCGGAACCCGGGGAGGTCGGGCAGCACGTCCTCGAGCCCGGTCGCGACCAGGAGCCGACGCGTTCGGATGGCTCCCTCAGTCGTGTCGACCTCGATGGTGTCGTCGACGATGCGCGCCGAGGAGACCTCGCCGCGGAGCATCCGCACCCCGTACCCGGCTGCCTCGGCGCGGCCGCGATCGAGCAGAGCGAGCGGCGACAGGCCGTCGTGACCGAGCACGCCGTGCATGTGCGCGGCGGTGCGGTTCCGCGGCTCGCCCGAATCGATGACGACGACCCGCCGACGGGCGCGCCCGAGGGAGAGCGCCGCACTGAGGCCCGCGGGGCCGCCGCCGACGATCACCACATCCGTGGGCTCCTGTACGTGGTCTTCCATGCGTCCATGCTGGTGTCGGGCGGATGAATCGGCAATGCTTGTTGCCGTATCAGCAACTGGCGAACGGCAACACGGAGAGATCATGGAGCACCGCGACGAGTTGGCCGGCATCGGCGATCGCCTGCGAGCCATCCGCGAGTCCCGGGGCCTGACCCTGCGGGCCGTCAGCGACGCCAGCGGGATCTCGACGAGCACGCTGTCGCGACTCGAGTCGGGCGCACGACGGGCACAGCTCGACCTGCTGCTCCCGCTCGCGCGGCTCTACCGGCTGCCGCTCGACGACCTCGTGGGCGCACCGGCGCTCGGCGACCCGCGCATCCACCCGCGGCCGCGGCTGAAGAACGGGGTCGTGACGGTGCCGCTCTCGGGAGGGTCCGGGTCGTGGGAGGCGTTCAAGCAGGTGCATCCGCCGACGCCCGACCAGCCGATCCGCCAGTACGTGCACCCCGGCTGGGACTGGATCTACGTGATCTCCGGTCGGATGCGACTCCTGCTCGGCGACGACGACCTCATCGTCGAGGCGGGTGAGGCCGCCGAGTTCGACACCCGCGTGCCGCACGGGTTCGCCAACCCCGGCCCCGACCTGCTCGAAGTGCTCTGCCTGTTCAACCCGCAAGGCGCGAAGGTGCACACCCGCGCCTCGGCGTGAGCGCCGTCACGCCTCGACCAGGTGCGTCGGGGCACGATGTCGGTGTCCGACCTGACGGCTACATTCTGTGTATGCCCGTAACCCCGACCGAACTCGCCGGCCGCTACGACGTCACGCCGAAGCACGTGCGAGACGTGCTCCGGGCGCACTACGGCACACTGCAAACGGGATCGACTCGATGGGATCTGACCGACGAGCAGGTGGCGGTCGTCGAACGTGAGCTCGTCGGCGAGTCCGGCCGTCCGCTGCGGGGAGCGACGACGCCGGATCTCCTGGGCCAGTACGCGGACATCCTTGCGGAGCTTCGTGCGCGAGGCGTCGTGCGCACCAGCAATGCCCCATTGGGCGACTACGCCGAGTACGTCGCACTCGAGGTCTACGGTGGCGAACTCGCTGCGAACTCGGCGAAGTCCTACGACCTCAAGACCACCGATGGTCGCCTCATCCAGGTGAAGGCGCGCACCTGGGCTCCGTCGACGAGCCCCAGTGCGGTGTTCTCCGTGTTCCGTTCGTTCGATTTCGACATCGCCACGCTCATCGTGCTCGATGCCAGAACGTACCGACTGCGATGGGCGCGGGAGATGACACCTGAGGCGATCAAGTCCGCGGCACGATGGTCGCCCCACGTCAATGGCTTCCTGTTGCGCATGTCGATCGCTGAACGCGAGGGTGCGGACGTCACTGAGCGGTTCGCCCCGGTCGTCGGCACGCTTCCCATGGCATCCGACTCGTGAGCCAACTCCCCCGCACAGCGATCACCGGCGGCACCGGCTTCGTCGGGCGACACCTGGTTGAACGGCTCGGGCCCGAGGCATCCGTCGTCATCTCCCGCCGCACCGGCGTCGACACCGGTGACGTCGAGGCGCTCGCGCGGGCGTTCGAGGGATGCGAGGTCGTGGCGCACCTCGCGGGGATCAATCGCGAGATCGGCGACCAGACCTACCAGCGCGTGCACATCGAGGGCACCGCGAACATGATCGAGGCGGCGAAGCGCGCCGGGGTGCGCAAGGTGATCCTGCTGAGCTTCCTGCGCGCGAGACCCGACTGCGGGTCGCCGTACCACGAGTCGAAATGGGCGGCCGAGCAACTCGTGCGCGATTCCGGGCTCGACTACACGATCCTCAAGGCCGGCATGATCTACGGCCGCGGCGACCACCTCATCGACCACCTCAGCCACACCGTGCAGACCCTGCCCGTGTTCGCGACGGTCGGCTTCCGCGAGCGGCCGATCCGGCCCATCCCGATCGACGACTTCACCGACATCCTCACGGCTGCGATCGACGGGCGGATGCCTCGCGAGACCGTCGCCGTCGTGGGCGCCGAGCAGCTGCTGCTGTCGAAGGCGGTGCGGCGCGTGGCATCCGTCGTCGGCCGTCGCGTGATGGTCGTGCCGTGGCCGGTGTGGGCGCAGTACGCGCTCGCGCAGGTCACCGAGTGGACCATGAAGGTGCCGCTCGTCGCGAAGGCCCAGGTGCGGATGCTCGCCGAGGGCGTGACCGAGGCCGCGCCGCCCGCGACATCCGTGCCCGACGACCTGCGACCGCGGCGGATGTTCACGGCCGGGCAGATCCGCAAGAGCCTGCCGGAGCCCGGCGGGTTCGGATGGAAGGACCTGCGGATCGGCTGACGCCGCCCGAGGCCGCGTGGGCGCCGGGGTCAGTCGCTCGCGGGCACGACCGCCGCGACGACCTGGTCGACGACGGCCGCGACGCGCTCGGCGCCGAGGAGGTCGGGCATCGTCAGGTGCTCCAGCAGCAGCCCGGTCATCGCGAGGTACAGCACCAGCACGGTCGACCGATCGCCCGGGAACCCCCCGTCGACGTGGTCCGAGGTCGCCCCGGCGAGGTTCCCCGCGAAGTGCTTGGTCACCGCGGGCGCGAGCCGCGGGTTCCGCGTCGCCTCGAGTCGCAGTTCGAACAGCGCGAGGTGGGCGGCGCGATCCGCCATCGCGCGTTCGACGAGCCAGTGCATGAGGTCGCGTTCGGTCTCGCGGGTGCGGCCCGCGGCCATGCGCGCGGCGGCCTCGTCGGGGTCGGGCGCGAGCCGCTCGAACACGTGCGCGGCGAGTTCGTCGACGAGTTGGTCGCGGGTCGCGAAGTAGTTCGACGCGGTCCCGGCGGGCACACCCGCCTCGCGGTCGACCGCCCCGAACGTGAGCCCGCGGCTCCCCTGCGCGGCGAGCACCTCGACCGAGGCATCCAACAGCTGTCGCCGTCGCTCGGCGTTCCGAACCATGCGCGCTCCCTCTCTCGGGCCTCTTGACGCCGTAACCACTATAGCTATAGTGGTTGATCGATGCGAACCCTCACCTACTACATCTCCCTCTCGATCGACGGCTTCATCGCCGGCCCGAACGACGAGGTCGATTTCTTCGCCGGCTCCGAGGACTACTTCCTGTGGATGGTCGGCGACTACGGCGACGCACTCCCCACGGCGGCGCGCACGCAGTTCGGCATTGCGGATGCCCCGCTCACGCGTTTCGACACCGTCGTCATGGGCCGGCGCACCTACGACCCCGCGCTCGAACTCGGCATCACCTCGCCGTACGCGCACCTGCGCCAGGTCGTCGTCTCCCGCAGCCTCGAGCAGCCCGACCCGGCGGTCGAGATCGTGTCGCATGACCCGCTCGAAGCCGTCCGCGCACTCAAGGCCGAGGAATCCGGCCTCGGCATCTATCTCGCGGGCGGCGGTCGGCTCGCGGGTCAGCTCCTCGACGAGATCGACGAACTCGTCATCAAGCGCTACCCGGTCGTCGCGGGTGCCGGCCTGCCCGCCTTCGGGCCCGACTTCTCGCCGACGGCGTTCGCGCTCGCCGACGTGCGCTCGTTCAGCGGCGGCAACGTCGTGGAGTGGTACACGCGCGCCTGACCCGCGTGAGCCGGCACACCGCCGCGCGGCACGGCATTCCGGCCGCCGGGCCTACGCGGGCGGGCGCTCAGGCGTGCGCTCCCCCGAGACCGCGCGCACCGCGTCGAGCACCGCCTGCAGCGCGGGCGAGTCGGCCTGGCTGCGCCGGTGCACCGCCGCGATGTCACGGGTCGACGCCGGGCGCACCGTCGGGATCGCGACGAGCTCCGGATGCAGCGGCGGCCGGCCCATGCGCGGCACGAGCGCGACCCCGAGGCCCGCCCGCACGAGCTCGAGGTGGTTCTCGAACTCCATCGACTCGTGCACGATGCGCGGCGCGTTAGAGACGCCGTCGAACAGGCGGCGCAGCCACTGCCGGCAGATCGTCGAGTCGAAGGTCGCGATCCACCCCTCGCCGGCGAGGTCGCCAGGGGACAGCTCGGCGCGGCCGGCGAGCGGATGGTCCCGCCGCACGATCACGTCCGCGACATCCGTGAACAGGGGCGTCTCGACCAGGTGCTCGGGCATCGCGAGGGCCACGCCGCCCCAGCGGTGCACGATGCCGAGGTCGCGCTGGCCGGATGCCACGAGCGCGACGGTCTCCCACGGCTCGCTCTCGCGCAGCGGCACGCGCAGGTCGGGGTGCTCGGCGCGCAGGCGCGCGAGCACGTCGGTGAGGATGCCCCGCACGGCGGTGGAGAACGCGCCGATGCGAACCTCCCCGGTGACCCGGCGGCCGGCGACCGCATCGCGCCCGGCGGCACCGCCGGCGAGGTGCAGGTCGGCCTCGATCCGCTCGAGGTCGGCGAGCACGGTCGCCGACGACGTCACGAGCTGACGCCCGGCATCCGTCAGCACGACGCCGCGGCCCGCCCGTTCGAGCAGTGCGACGCGCGTGCCGCGCTCGAGGCGCTTGATCTGCTGCGACACCGCCGACGGCGTGAAGCCGAGCGCGTCGGCCGCCGCCGCAACGCTGCCGTTCGTGGCCACCGCGCGCAGGGCGACCACGGCTTCGAGATCGATCATGCAGCGATGCTACCGAATCATGCACAGAAATGATCGCTGGTGTTTCCGGATGCCTCGGGCGAACGTAGACCCATGACGAGACGCGACATGCTGCTGGCCGCCGCCGTGGCGACACTCTGGGGCTTCAACTTCGTCGTGATCGACTGGGGTATGGCGGGCATCCCGCCGCTCTTCTTCGTCGCGGTGCGCTTCGCCGTCGTCGCGCTCGCCGCGGTCGTCGTGCCGCGCCCGCTCGCGAGTTGGAGGACCGTCGTCGGCGTCGGGCTGTTCATGAGCCTCGGCCAGTTCGCCCTGCTCTACACGTCGATCGCGCTGGGGCTGCAGCCGGGTATCGCCGCCCTGCTGCTCCAGGCGCAGGTCGTGCTCACGATCGTGGTCGCGGCGCTCGCGCTGCGCGAGCGGCCGAACCGCATGCAGACGATCGGGGTGCTCGTCGGCACCGTCGGCCTGGGCGTCGTCGCGCTCGGTCGCGGCGGCGACGCGCCCGCACTCGCGGTCGTGCTCTGCCTGCTCGCCGCGCTCTCGTGGGCGATCGGCAACGTCATCTCGCGCAAGGCCGGCCCCGTCGCACCCGCGAAGCGCCTCGGCGCGCTGTCGCTGACGGTGTGGTCGTCGCTCGTCGTGCCACTGCCGGCGCTCGGCCTGTCGGCGCTCATCGAAGGGCCGGATGCGATCGCCGCCGGCATCGCGGCGTTCGGCTGGCGTCCGATCCTCTCGACGCTCTACACGGCGGGCCTGTGCACCCTCGTCGGCTACGCGATCTTCAACGCGCTGCTCGCGCGCAACCGCTCGGCGTCGGTCGTGCCCTGGGTGCTGCTCGCACCCGTGGTGGCGATGGCGTCCGCCGCGCTGTTGCTCGGCCAGATCCCGAACCTGTGGGAGACCTTCGGCGGACTCGTGCTCGTCGCCGGCGTGTTCCTCGCGAACACGCCGGCGCGGCGGGCGGCTCGGTCTTCGGCGGGGCAGGATTCGGCGGCCCGGGATTCGGTGTCGACCGCGCCCGCGGCGGCGGGCGCACCGCGCACGAACCACCGGGGCGCGTGAGCCACCCGCGCTCGAATGCCTCAGTCGACGAGCGCGCCGGCCGTCAGGTTCGCGATCGCGCCGGTCATCGAGCGGGCGCGATCGGATGCCGCGAACGCGAGGTACTCCGCGACCTCGTCGAGCACGGGCAGCCGGCCGAGCATGGTGGTGCCGACCAGGCCGTCGAGCCAGTCGTCCATCGGGATGCCGCCGGCGTCGGCGATGCGGCCGAACATGTCGGCCGTGTACGACGTGGCGAGCGCGTCCGACATCGCGTGCGGCCGCACGCAGACCACGCGCACGCCGTCGGGGCCGAGTTCGCCGGCGAGTGCGCGCGAGAACCCCTCGAGCCCGGCCGACTGGGCGGCGTTGCCGATGAGGCCGCGGCCAGTGAGGCGCGCGCCCGGCGTCGAGATCGTGAGGATCACGCCGCTGCGCTGCGCGATCATGTGCCGCGACACGGCCTTCGCCGTCACGAAGTTCGTCTGCAGGTACCCGGCGACCGGGTACAGGTAGTCCTCGAGCGACGTCCCGGCGATCGGCAGGCCCTGCACGTGGTCGAAGCCCACGGCGTTCAGCGCGATGTCGATACGGCCCGCGACCGCCACGACCTCCTCGAGGTGCCGCTCGACGGCCGCCTCGTCCATCGCGTCGACGACCGTCGCGGTCACCTCGGCGCCCTCGGCCCTCGCCGCGGCGGCGGCGGCCTCGAGTCGCGGCAGGCTCCGGCCGGCCAGGAACAGCCTCGCGCCCTCGCGGGCGAACACCCGCGCCGCGGCCGCTCCGATCGATCCCCCTCCGCCGTGGATCACGGCGACCTTGTCCTCCAGCAGCATGCCCATTCCCCCTCATTCGAATTGTGCAACTTTAGAGTTGCACAATTGACGAGGTATTGCAACCGGTAGGTTGCATTCGCATTCAGCGCGAACGCGCCGCCGCCGCGAACCCGTCGAGCAGCCGTTCGAGCCCCCACCGGAACTGCTCGGTACCGACGTACGCCGCCATCACGTCGGCGACACCCGCCGTGCGCGGGAAGACCTCGGCCGGCACCGACCCGAACGCCGTACGACGGCCGGCGATGCGGTCGGCCTCGCTCGGCAACGGCTCGGCCGGGTCGACCTCGGCCGCCTCGAGCGCGACGGACCCGAGCACGTGCACGATGATCGCGTACGACGCACGCGCGGCCTCGTCGGGCGCGAGCCCGCCGTCGGCGAGTGCGCCGAGCAGCGCCTCGCCGAGCGCGAGCGAATTCGGTCCGTCGATCGGCGCCGACATGAACAGCAGCGCCGACCCCGGGTGGGCGAGCAGTCGAGTCCGGATGTCGAGCGCGACCGCGACGATGCGCTCGCGCCACGGGACCTCCGTCGCCTCGAGGATGCGGGTGTCGTGCTCGCCGACGATCCGGTCGACGACCGCCCGCAGCAGCGCCGACTTGTCGGGGAAGTACGTGTAGACGGCGTTCGGGGCGACGCCCATGCGCCCGGCGACGCGGCGGATCGAGAGCGCGTCGGGCCCGTGCTCGTCGAGCAGGCCGAGGGCCAGGTCGGCGACCTGGCCTGATGTGAAGGCCCGCTCGGGGCCGGGACGACGGGGCTCCTGGGCCATTCGGCACCTCCCTCTTGACAGATCACTGTACACCGTACAGGCTCACTCCCGACAACCTTGGACACTGTACAGAAACGAGCGATCATGCGCCCCACCACCCTCACCGGACTCCTCCTCATCGCGAGCGCGATCATCGTCAACACCGCGTTCGCCGTGCTCGGCGCCGTGTTCGACTACCCCGATGTGCTCCAGCACGCTCCCGCCGACGTGCTCGCGCGGTTCGCCGAGCAGCCCGTGCTCATCGGCGGCACGTTCGCGCTCCTCGCGCTCGGCGCGGCCATGCTCGCGCCCGTCGCCGTCCGGCTGTCGCGACACTTCCCCGCCGGGCGCGTCGGCACCGCCGCGGCGATCGTCGGCATGGCCGCCTCGGCGGTGCAGGTCGTCGGGCTCCTGCGTTGGCCGCTCATCGTTCCGTGGATCGCGGCCGCCGTGCCCGGGGCATCCACCGGCGACCGCGAGACCCTCTCCGCGACGTTCACCACGCTCCATGCCGTGCTCGGCACCGTCATCGGCGAGACGCTCGGCTACCTGCTCACGGCGGCCTGGACCGTGCTCGCCGTCATCGCGCTCCGCCGGGCGGGCGCCATGGCCCGGACGCTGGCCGTGATCGGCCTCGCGTCGGCCGGCCTCATCCTCGCCGGCCTGCTCGTGCCGTTCGACGTGCCTCTGGCCGACCAGGCCAACTTCATCGGATACGTCCTGTGGAGCGGATGGCTCGTCGCCGTCGGCGTGCTCACGATCCTGCGCGGGCGCGCGGCCGGGTCGCATGCCGCGCCGTCGCGGGTCGCGGGTCGCGGCATGCCCGCGCCTGCGCACCTGCCCCGCGCCTAGACTCGGTGCCCGTGCGACGGCGAGCGAGGGAGGCAGGCATGGCGGGACGAGGCATCCGCACTGACCGCGACCTCGGCGCCGCCCTGCTCCGCATCGCGCGCGATGAGGATGTCCCGTCCCGCGCGCTCCGCGAGGAGGGCCTCGTCGACGCCGTCCCCGAGCTCGCTGCACTCGCCGACACCCCGCAGGACCCGCAGTGGCACCCCGAGGGCGACGTGCTCGTGCACTCGCTGTGGGCGGCCGACCTCGCCGCCGCGCACGCCGACGCCCACCCAAACGCCGGGCGCGTCCGCACCGCCGGCGACCAGGACCTCGACCCGGATCGCCACGCCCGGCTCGTGCTCGCCGCACTGTTCCACGACCTCGGCAAGCCCGGCACCACGCGGCGGAAGGACGGACGCATCATCTCGTACGGCCACGCCGAACGCGGCGCCGAGCTGATCCGCTCGCTCGGGCGCCGACTCGACCTGCCGCAGCCGCTCGTGCGCGCCGTCGCCGTGATCGCCGAGACGCACATGGCGCACGTCTCGGTGCCGGGCGAGCCGTCCGCGAAGGCGGTGCGGAGGCTGCGGGATCGGCTCGAGGCATCCGGGACCTCGCTCGACGACTGGGCCGTGGTCGTCCGGTGCGACGGCGAGGCGCGCGGTGCGGCCGCGCGGCCGGATGCCTCGCTGCCGTGGACGCGCGTCGCGCGGCGGCTCACCCGCTGACCGACGGCCCGCCGATCGGCTCGGACGAGGGCGGCCGGACCGCTGATCGACTCAGGCGCGAGCCCGCGCCGCGGCCTCCTTCGCGAACTCGCGACTGACCTCGGTGATCCAGCCGCAGTGCTCGCAGACGACGACGCAGCGGCGCGAGAACGTGAACAGCGGGAGGAAGAAGATCCAGAGCCGGCTGCCCGACTCGACGATGTGCTGCGCCGCCTCCTCGTGGCAGTGATCGCAGTGGAACCGCACCACCGCGAGCTCCCGCTCGCGGTGGAACACGCCGATGAACAGGAACATGTGCCGATGCTACGTCCGCGGTGCGGCACGCGTGCCGGGTGCGAGGCAGCCGGCGGCGGGGCCTGCGATCCATCCGACGAGCGGTCCGGCGCAGGCTACGCCCAGCCGAGCTCGCGGAGCCTCGCGTCGTCGAGCCCGAAGTAGTGGCCGATCTCGTGCACGAG
Organism: Agromyces sp. MMS24-JH15; assembly: GCF_043518605.1. Lineage (GTDB taxonomy): Bacteria > Actinomycetota > Actinomycetes > Actinomycetales > Microbacteriaceae > Agromyces. Next base: position 2,000,173 of record NZ_CP171358.1, on the reverse strand, counting down.
CGTGACGTGCACGCGTGCCCGCAGCGCGTCGAGGTCGGCGCTGTGCGCCTCGAGGTTGTTCTTGTAGAGCGTGATGCGATCGGGCAGTTCGCCGAACCCGTAGACCCCGCGGGTGGTCAGCGGATGTCCCCGGTACAGCCCGAACAGGCGCGGCCGCTCCCCCGGCGGCTGGTTCTCGAACGAGATCGCGACGTTCTCGATGCCGCGCACCATCTCGTCGGGGAGCGCCTCGAACACCTCGGAGACCAGCCGCTCGAAGTCGTCGTCGGAGAGTTCGAGCATGTCCCATTCTCTCCCTCCCGCGAGCGCAGGAGGCGGGCTAGTATTAGATGAACCGAATGAATCGAGGTATTCATGACCGCCGGGAGCCTCATCCGCGCCGCTCGAAAGAGCCGCAAGCTGACGCAGCGCGCGCTCGGCCGACGCGCGCAGCTCTCGCAGCCGCACCTCTCGCTCATCGAACGCGGCCATCAGAACCCGTCGTTCGACGCCGTCGAACGCGCCCTTCGTGCCGCCGGCCATCGACTCGTGTCGGTGCCGACCGTTCGCGACGACACAGCGGCGATCGCCGCGGACATCCGGATCGCCGTTGCCGACGGGCGCGACGACCTGGCGCTTCGCCGCTTCATCCAGCTCAACGACAACCTCCGCGCGGAGCGCGGTGCGGCCCGCTTCGCGCTCGCGATCTCGCCGCCGGAGCCGACCGGCAGTCGTCAGTGGGATGCCGCGCTCGCTGCGGTCGTCGCCCACCACCTCGGCGCCGAGCGACTGCCGCTGCCCGACTGGACCGACACCCCGGAGCGCGCCCTCCGCCGCCCGTGGGTGCTCGGCGAAGGCCCGTACACCCTCACTCCCCCGCCCGATCGCGTGCCCCCGGAGTTCGCGAAGCGTCGCGTGCTCGTCGACGAGGACACGCTGGCGAGCGCATGACCAGGTTCGATCGCGACGGGCTCGTACTCGGCCTGCGCCAACTCGTGGCGAAGCTCGGCGAGACCGGCGACCGCACCGGCATCCGGATCATCGGCGGCGCCGCCCTGGCGCTCAGGTACTTCGACCGGGAATCCACGGTCGACATCGACGCTCGCCCGATCGGCGATCCCGAGCGGGTGCTCGCCGCCGGACGAGAGATCGCTGCGGCGAACGGATGGCCCGCCGACTGGCTCAACAACCAGGCCGCCGGCTTCATCCCGGAGTACGGGCGTCGAGTCGCGACGTGGGAGACGCTGTACGACGACGGTCGGGTCGCGATCCAGGTCGCCTCGGCCGAGGCGATGCTCGTGATGAAGCTGCGGGCGAACCGTCCGGGCCGCGACGACGTCGACATCGCCAAGCTCATGGCGATCTGCGATGTCCGCACGATCGAGGACGCCGAGGAGCTGTACGAGGACTTCTATCCGGCGGACCTGCTGCCCGATCGGGCCGTGCGCATGCTCACTCGAATCCTCGAGGTCGGCCTGCCGGAGCGCCCGGAGCAACCTCCGCCGCCCGACATCGCCTGAGACCACCACCCCATCCACTTCCCGACGGGATCGCCCATGACCACCCCCGAACCCATCGACCTCGCCACGTGGCCGCGCCGCGAGACGTACGAGTACTACCGGCACCGCGTTCCGTGCACGTACGCGATCACCGTCGAGCTCGACGTGACCGCATTCGTCGCCGCGTTGGCGCGGTCGCCGCGCAAGACCTACCCGGCGCAGGTCTGGGCGATCGCGAACGTCGTCAACCGGCACGCCGAGTTCCGGATGACCCTCGCCGACGACGGCGCGCCCGCGACGTGGCCGGTCGTGGACCCGGCGTTCACCGTCTTCCAGCCCGAGCGCGAGACGTTCGCGGCGGTCTGGGTGCCGTACGACGCCGACTTCGGGCGGTTCCACGACGCGGCCGTCGAGGTGCTCGCGACCGCGTCGCGCGCGACCGGGATGTTCCCGCAGGGCGACCTCCCCGCGAGCACGTTCGACATCTCGAGCCTCCCGTGGGCGAGCTTCACCGGGTTCACGCTGCAGATCGACGGGGGCACGAGCCACTTCGCACCGATCTTCACGCTCGGCCGGTACCTCGAACGCGACGGCCGCACCCTGCTGCCGCTCGCGGTGCAGATCCACCACGCGTCGGCCGACGGATTCCACACCACACGGCTCGTCCGCGAGCTCGAAGCGCTCCTCGCCGACCCCTCGTGGCTCGACGACTGACGCCGCTCCATCGAGGCCGCTGCGGGCGCGGCAGCCGGTGCGCCGCAGCCGGTGCGGTGGTCGCCGGGCGGCCGTAGGGTCGTCCGCATGACCATCCAGCGCATGGACAACGTCGCGATCGTCGTCGACGACCTCGACGCGGCGATCGCCTTCTTCACGGCCCTCGGGCTGGACTTCGAGGATCGCGCGCTCATCGAGGGCGAGTTCGCCGACCAGACGGTCGGACTCGACGGCATCCGGAGCGAGATCGCGATGATGCGCACGCCGGACGGCCACGGGCGGCTCGAGCTGACCAGGTACCTGCGGCCCGAGGCATCCTCGCCCTCGCCGGCGGTGCCGCCGCCGAACACGCTGGGGCTGCACCGCATCATGTTCGCGGTCGACGACCTCGACGCCACGCTCGAACGCCTGCGTCCCCTCGGCGGCGAACCGCTGCGCGACGTCGCGAACTACGAGGACGTGTACCGCCTCTGCTACCTCCGCGGGCCCGCGGGCATCATCGTCGCGCTCGCCGAACGGATCGGGTGAGCCGGCGCCCGCGGACCGATCGGCGTCCCGGCCTCAGCGCACGACGTCGAAGACGAGCTTGACGACGCCGTTCTCGTAGGCCTCGTGCTCGACGAGCTTCAGCGTGCCCTGCCCGTTCCCGTCGAACAGGCGCTTCCCCTCGCCGAGGGTGACCGGGAACTGCAGCAGGTGGTAGCGGTCGACCAGCCCGGCCGCGGCGAGGCCCTGCGCGAGCGTGGCGCTGCCGTGCACCAGGATCGGGTCGCCGTCGCCCTGCTTGAGCTCGGCGACCTCGTCGAGCGTGCGGAGCACGGTCGTGTTGTTCCACTCGGGGTCGGCGAGGGTCGACGAGACGACGTACTTCGGCATCGCGTTGTACTCGGCGAACTCCTCCATCGTCGGCCAGATCGGCGCGAACTCGTCGTAGCTCTGCCGGCCGATGAGCATCGCGCCCGCCGCGAGCTGCTCGGTGCCCTTGATCTCGTAGGCGGCCGCGACGAACGGCACCTCCTTGAACGTCCAGCCGGCACGCGGGTGGTCGCCGTTGCCCGGTGAGTCGATGACGCCGTCGAGGGTGATGAACTCGGTGACGATGAGGGTGCGCATTGCGGTTCCTTCCGGATCAGTGCGACGGGATTCCGTCTCATCATGGCGTCGAACGGGCGGGGCCTCGATCGACACCGGCCGGAATCGCGTGGAGACGCCGGCAGCGACAGCTGCAACGGATGCGACCCTCACGCCCGATCGAGCACGATCGCCGCGGGGAACCGCTTGAGCACGGGCCGGACGGGAGCCCGCGCGAGCCGCTGGGCTTCGTCGCCGTCGATGATCCGCGGGTCCACGAGGTCGAGGTCGCGCCCGTGCCACCGCAGCGACGCGCCGCCGGCCGCGACGACGTTCCGGGCCCAGTTCGTCTTCGCGCCCCACGGCAGCCCGATCAGCACGATCGAGGCGTCCGCGGTGGGCACGACCGCGATCGGCGTCTCGTAGGCCGTGCCGCTCCGGCGGCCGCGGTGCCGGATCACGGCCCACAGCGGCATCCACCGCCGTCCGGCGAGCGCGCGCGCGACCGGCGCGGTCGCGTTCACGAGCCGGCGCGGCGGGCCCTGCTGGTGCGAAGTCTCGTCCATGCAGAGGGAACGGCTCAGCCGCCTCGAATGTGACATCCGGGGCATCCGGCCTTGCCGTCACACCGCGCGCGGGTGGATCGTCTCCTTGTCATGACCGAGGACCATCAGACCGACTTCGCCGAACTCTGGACCGCGCACCGACGCGTCGTGCGCGACGTCGCCTACCGCGTCCTCGGCTCGGTCGCCGACGCGGAGGATGTCACGCAGGAGACGTACGTCCGGCTCCTCGCGCGCGGCGACGCGCCGCTCGACGAGCCGCGCGCCTGGCTCGTCACGGTCGCGTCGCGGCTCGCGATCGACCGGCTGCGCGCGCACGAGCACTCGCGCCGCGCCTACGTCGGGCCGTGGCTGCCCGAGCCGGTCGTCACCGACGAGCGGATCCTGCCGGAGGATCGCGTCACGCTGGACGACTCGGTCCGGATGGCGCTGTTGGTCGTGCTCGAGCAGCTCACGCCGGCCGAGCGCACGGCGTTCCTCCTGCACGACGTGTTCGACCTCGGCTTCGACCGGGTCGCCGAGGTGCTCGGCGTGAGTCCGGCGAGCGCGCGCCAGTCAGCGTCGCGGGCGCGCCGGCGCATCGCCGCGCAGGGCGCGGCGCGGTTCTCGGTCGACCCCGCGGTCGCCCGACGGCTCTCAGCTCGGTTCGCGGCCGCCGCGACCGAGGGCGATCTCGACGGACTCGTCGCCGCGCTGGCGGACGACGCGCGCGGCCACTTCGACTCGGGCGGCGCCTACCCGGATGCCCCGGTCGAGGTCGTCGTCGGCGCCGAGACGGTCGCGCGGCAGTTCCTCGCGGGAGTCGGCGGCCTGGGACTCGAGTTCGAGGTCGCGGAGGTCAACGCCGAACCGGGGATCGTCGCGCGCCGTCGCGGCCGGGTCGTCTCGGTGCTCGCGCTCGAGTTCGCGGGCGACCGGATCTCGGTCATCCACGGCATCGGCAACCCGCGGAAGCTCGGGCACCTGCAGGATCGGCCGCGAGCCTAGAGCGCCCCGGTCGCCGGGCGTTCGACGACGCGGCCGCCGCCCTCGAAGACGAGCAGCCGGTCGGCGAGCTTGTCGACGAAGAAGCGGTCGTGGCTCACGACGACGACCGCGCCGGGGAAGTGCGTGAGCGCGCGCTCCATGACCTGGGTCGACGTGATGTCGAGGTGGTTGGTCGGCTCGTCGAGCACGATCACGGCCGCGCCCGACAGCAGGCACTGCGCGATCGCGACACGCGCGCGCTGGCCGCCCGACAGCGTGCCGATCTTCTGCTGCAGGTCCGCGTCGGAGAACTGCAGCATGGCGAGGAACCGGGCGACGCTCTTCTTCGTCGCGCTGAACGCGAGCGAGTCGGGGTACGCGTTCACGGCGTGCCCGACGGTGTCGGCGAGGTCGAGCTCGGCGACGACCTGGTTGTAGGACACGAACCGGGCGCCCTTCGCCCAGCGCACGGTCCCCGCATCGGGCTCGGCGACCCCGGTCAGCACGTCGAGCAGCGTGGACTTGCCGGATCCGTTCGAGCCGACCACCGCGACCCGGTCGCCGCGCTGCAGGTCGAACGAGACGCCGTCGAACAGCGGCTCCGCGCCGAAGCCCTTCGCGAGCCCGGTGACGGTGAGCAGGTCGTTCGACACCTTGAGCCCGTCGTAGATCGACGTGATGATCTGGTCGATCGGGCGCGGCGCCTGGCGCTTCTTGATGTCGGCGAGCCGCCGGGCGACCGCGTTCGACGGGTTGCGCGCGGCCTCGCGGCGCGCGGTCGACGCGGCCTGCTCGTAGGCGAGCAGTTCCTCCTCGTGCGCGAACTGGCGCTCGAGCATCTTCAGGCGCGACTGCTTGGCGTGCACGTACGCCGAGTAGTTCCCCTCGTACTCCTGCAGGCGGTAGTTCTCGATCTCGACGATCCGGTCGACGACGCCGTCGAGGAACTGCCGGTCGTGCGAGACCACGAGGACGCCGCCGGCGAAGCCGCCGAGCCAGCCCTCGATCCACTTCACGCCGTCGAGGTCGAGGAAGTTCGTCGGTTCGTCGAGCAGCAGCACGTCGGGCGACTGCACGAGGATGCGCGCGAGCGCGGCCCGGTTGCGCCATCCGCCCGAGAGGCGATCGACGGGGAGGTGACGGCGCTCCTCGTCGAAGCCGAGGCGCGTGAGCACGGTGTCGATGGTCGTCTCGTAGGTCCAGCCGCCGATGTGATCCATCCGCTCGAACAGCTCGCCCTGCTCGGCGAGCAGCCGGTCCAGCTCCGTGGCATCCATCGGCTCGGCGAGCCGGTGCCCGATCTCGTCGAGCCGGGCCTGCGTGTCGTGCACGTCGGCGAACAGGTCGCTGAGCACCTGCTGCACGCTCCGGTCGCCGTCGAGCTCGGAGAACTGCGAGAAGTAGCCGACGGTGGTCCCGAGGGTGACGTCGACGGTGCCGGACGTCGGTTCCCGGCGACCGAGCACGAGCTCGAGGAACGACGTCTTGCCCGTGCCGTTCTTGCCGATCAGGCCGACCCGGTCGCCCTGCCGGAGCTTCAGGAACGCCTCCTTGAGCACCGGCCGCCCCTCGAACTCGAGGTGCACGTCGTTCAGGCGGATCAGGCTCACGGGACATCCTTCGGGTGGTGCGGCCGGGTGGCGGCGGCGCGGGGCGAGGCGGCAGCGGCCGGCGAGGCGGATGCCTCGAGCCGGCGTTCGCGGCCGGGCGAGTCTATCCGGGGAGTCTGAGACGACGCGCGGCACCGCCTCACGCCGCGACGGCGTGCGCGACCTGCTCGACCACGAGGACGAGCCCCAGCACGATCATCGCCGCACCCGACACGCGCGACACCCAGCGCATGGCCGACGGCCGGAAGCGGACGACGGTCCGCGCGCCGAGCGCGACGCCCGTGTAGACGAGCGCGCAGCTGCCGACGAAGATCAGCCCGAGCACCGCGAGCTGCACGGGCATGGGCCACGCGCCCGAGGCATCCGTGAACTGGGGCAGCAGCACGACGAGCACGAGCAGTCCCTTCGGGTTGAGCCCGCTGACGCCAGCGCCCTGCGCGAGCCGCGCCCAGAAGCGGCGAGCGGATGCCGCGTGCGGGTCGCCGTCGGGGATGCCGACGGCCGCGGCATCCGCGTCGCCGATGCCGATGCCGACGCCGGAGGCCCCGCCCGCGACCGCCGCGAGGACCGGCGGCTTCCGCAGCACCTGCACGCCCAGGTGCAGCAGGTAGGCCGCGGCCGTGAGCGTGAGCGCGACGATCACCCACGGCAGCGCCGCGACGGCGGCGCCGACGCCGACCGCGACCGCGGTGACGACCACGAGGTAGCCCACGAGGATGCCGACGAGCGACGGCAGGATGCTCCGCTCGGTCATGCCGGCCGCGATCAGGTACGCCCAATCGGGGCCGGGCAGGAGCACCATGAGCGTCATCATCACCGAGCACGCGACCAGCAGCTGCACATCCACGCCACGAACCTAGGCGGGACCTGCTGGAAGCCGCTGCCAAGTTCCGCCTCTCACGATCGATGAGATGGAAGAATCCACCACATGGACGCCATCGACCGCAGGATCCTTGCCGAGCTGCAGCAGGACGGCCGACTCAGCCTCACCGAGCTCGCCGACCGCGTGCAGCTCACGCCCTCGCCCACGCACCGCAGGCTCCGCGCACTCGAGGCATCCGGAGCCATCAGCGGCTACCGCGCGGTCATCGATCCCGAGGCGGTCGGGCTCGGGTTCAACGCGCTCGTGTTCGTCACGATGGACCAGGCGAACCGGTCGACCGTGCCCGCGTTCGACGCCGCGGTCGCCGAGATCCCCGAGGTGATCCAGGCGCTGCGCCTCTTCGGCGACCCCGACTACCTGCTGCGCGTCGCGGTGCGCGACCTCACCGCGTACCAGCGGCTCTGGGACGAGCGGCTGTCGGCGCTGCCCGGCGCGCGCCGCGTCGAGTCGACCCTCGTGATGAAGACCATCGTCGACGACCGGCCGCTGCCGATCTGAGCACGCCGTCGCGGTGCGCGGTACCGTGTGCGGCATGGAAACCCTTCGCGGCATCGTCGTGCTCATCCACCTGATCGGCTTCGCCGTGCTCTTCGGCGCCTGGGTCGTCGAGCTGGTCAACGGCAAGCGAGGCATCACGCGGCTCATGAACTGGGGCCTCGCGATCGCGGGCGCCGCCGGCCTCGTGCTCGCCGCCCCGTGGGGCATCGACTACGACCTCAACTACGTCAAGCTCGGGACCAAGCTCGGGATCCTGATCGTCATCGGCGCGCTGCTCGGCATCGGCGCCGGCCGCCAGCGCAAGAACGGCTCGGTGCCGCCCGGGATCTTCTGGTCGATCGGCATCCTCACGCTCGCGAACGCCGCGATCGCGCTGCTCTGGCGCTGACACCCGGGCGAGCACCCGATCGGTGCGGGCGCGGCCGATGACCGAGGACCTCGAGGCATCCCGGCCGGCGCCGGCCGCCGACCGCGATCCGTCGCGCGCGCACTGGATGGAACTGTTCTTCGACCTCATCTTCGTCGCGCTCGTCGGCCAGCTCGCGCACGGCATCCACGACCACCCCACGATTCCCGCGCTGCTGCTGTTCACGGCACTGTTCGCGTCGGTCTGGTGGTCGTGGGTCAACCTGACCTTCACCGTCAACGTCATGCCGTGGCTCACCCGGCGGCAGCTCTCGGGCGTGATGATCGCGGCCATGTTCGCGGTCGGGGCGATCGCGGTCGCCGCACCCGAGGCGACCGGCGACCGCGCCTGGCTGTTCGCCGCCGGGAACGCCATGCTGCGGATCGTGCTCCTCGGCCTCTGGGCGGCGCAGGCGTGGGGCGTCGGCACCGCGTCGCGGGTCCGCCTGCTCGTCTACAACGGCGTCACCGCGCTCATCTGGGCCGTCTCGATCGTCGTGCCGCCACCGTGGAACTTCGTGCTCTGGGGCTGCGCGATCCTCGTCGAGGTGACGCTGCTCGTCGTGAGCACCGGCCGGTGGGCCGACCGCCTGCTGCCGATCTTCAACGCCGAGCATCTCGCCGAGCGGTTCGGGCTGCTCGTGGTCATCGTGCTCGGCGAGTCGGTGCTCACGGGCGTCGCGGCGCTGAACGAATCGTGGACGCCGGCGTCGGGCCTGGCCGCGATCCTCGGCCTCGCCGTCATCGCGATGCTCGCGTGGTCGTTCTTCATCTACGGCACCGACGAGATGCACGCCGGGCTCGAGCGCCTGCGCGAGGCCGCCGACGTCCGGGCGATCCGCGACACCGTCGCGTTCCTGCCGTTCCTCGTCGTGGTCGGCGTGACGGCCATCTCGGCCGCGATCGGCAGCGCGATCCACCACCCCGACGAGCCGCTGCCCGAGGCCTCCGCGATCGCACTCGGCGGCGGCCTCGCGATCTTCTACCTCGCGAACGCGATCGTGTCGCTGCGGTTCGGCCGGGAGCCGCGCGACGTCCTGCGCTGGGCCGTCCCGGCCCTGCTGCTCTCGCTCGCGGTCGGCGCGGCCGCCCTCGTCGTCGGCTCGGTCGCGGCGATCGCGCTCGCGGTGGGCGCGCTCGTGGTCATCGTCGGGCTCGCGGAGATCGCGAGCCGTCGCACGCCGCGCGCCTGACCCGGTGTGGCGGCCGATCCGTCGCTACCGCGAGAGCTCCGCCTCCGCGTCGAGCCGGCCGAGCTTGTGCGGGTTCGCGATCGAGAAGATCCGCGTGATGCGGCCGCCCTCGATCTCGAAGCAGATCGCACCGGCGAGCGCGCCGTCGACCTCGCCGCGGATCGCGGGATGCCCGTTCACCCACGTCGGCCGCGCCTCGAACGGCAGGCCGAGCTTCGCGAGTCCGCCGAGCAGGTAGCGGGCGATCTTGTCGGCGCCGACGATCGGCCGGAGTGCGGCGCCGCGCACGAGGCCGCCGCCGTCGGCGACCGAGACCACGTCGGGGGCAAGCACATCCATGAGCCCCTGCAGGTCGCCCGAGTTCACGGCCGCGACGAACCGCGCCACGACCGCCTCCTGCTCGGCGCGCTCGACGGCGACGCGGGGGCGCCGCGCGGCGACGTGCGCCTTCGCGCGATGCGCGATCTGGCGCACCGCGGCCGGCGACTTGTCGACCGCGACCGCGATCTCGTCGTACGGCACGTCGAAGACCTCGCGCAGCACGAACACCGCGCGCTCGGTCGGCGCGAGCGTTTCGAGCACCGTGAGCATCGCGATCGACACGTGCTCGGCCAGTTCGACGTCGTCCGCGACGTCGGGGCTCGTGAGCAGCGGCTCGGGCAGCCACTCCCCCACGTACGACTCGCGCCGGCGCGCGAGCGTGCGCAGGTGGTTGAGCGCCTGCCTGGTGACGATCCGCACGAGGTAGGCGCGCGGATCGCGCACGTCCGACCGGTCCGCCGCATCCCACCGCAGCCAGGACTCCTGCAGCACGTCCTCCGCGTCGGCCGCCGAACCGAGCAGCTCGTACGCGACCGTGAAGAGCAGGCTGCGGTGGGTGACGAAGGCGTCGTCGCTCATGCGGCCGAGCCTACGACTGCGGACGGCGCCGGCCGCGGGGCATCCGGCTGCGTGGCATCCGTTCCCGGTGCGCCCGACCGGGTCGCGAGCGGCGGGAGCTCGCAGGAATCCGCATAGCCCTCCGAGTGGATGCCGAGCGCGACGTTCATCCGGGAGCTCATGTTCATGAACGCGACCTTGGCGGTGAGCTCGATGAGCGCGGCCGGCCCGAGCGCGGCGAGGAGCCGCGCCGAGAGCTCGTCGGTGACGGCCGGCGGCGTGAGGCTCATGGCCTCGGCGTACTCCATGACGTCGCGCTCGAGGGGCGTGAAGGCGGATGCCTCGCGCCACGCCGGCACCAGCCGCGCCTTCGTTTCGTCGAGGCCCTCGTTGTGCGCCTTGTAGTAGTTGAAGTCGAGGCACCAGCTGCACCCGATGGTCGCCGCGGTCGCCATCACGGCGTACGAGGCGAGGTCGCGGTCGAGCTCGTGCAGCGCGTCGACCTTGCGGCCGATGCCCATCGAGGCCCGCATGAGCGCGGGGTGGTGCGCGAGCACGCCCATCGAGTCGGGCACCCGGCCGATCATGCGGCGGGCGGCGACCTTCACGACCGAGCCGAAGATGCCCGTGAGTTCGGTCGGCGGGATGCGGGTCTGCGCGGTGGTCATCGTGTCCTCCTGCGGTGTCGACGCCGGGCGATCGGTGTCCGGATGATCCGTCGACATGAAGACACCGACCGGGCGCGCGGTGTGACACGAATGCGTTGCGGCCGCTCGGCCGGCGGGCCTGCCGGCCTGCGGGCCTGCGGGCCCGCCGGCCTCAGGCCAGCATGCGCCCGCTGACCGCGAGGGCGAACCGCCGCGGCACCAGGCGGACGAGCCGGGCGGCGACCGCGTTGGACGCGCCCGAGACGATGCTGGGTGCGGGATTGCGGCGGTCGAGCTCGCGGAGGGCGAGCGCGACGACCTGCTCGGAGGTCCGCATGCGACCGACGGCCGCGCCCTCGCCGCCGACGACGTCGAAGAACTCGGTGCGGGTCGCACCGGGGCTGAGGCACAGCACGTCGAGGCCCGAGCCGCGCGTCTCGTAGCGCAGCGCCTCGGTGAAGCTCAGCACGAACGCCTTCGTCGCGCCGTAGACCGCCATGTTCGGGCACGGCTGGTAGGCGGCCGTGCTCGCGATGCTCACGAGCGCGCCGCGACCGTCGGCGACCAGGTCGGGGAGGAACTCGCGCGTGATCGCGACGAGGGAGGCCACGTTGACCTGCACCATCTCGCCGATGCGCGCGGGGTCGGCGTCGGCGAAGGCTCCCTTCATGCCGAAGCCCGCGTTCGTGACGAGGGTCTGGATGCGGATGCCCCGCGCATCGAGCGCGGCGCGGAGCGCCCCCGCGGCATCCGCGCGGGCGAGGTCCTGTGCGAGCACCGTGACCCGAACGCCGTGCTCGCGCTCGAGTCGGTCGGCGAGGTCGCGCAGGCGGTCCTCGCGGCGGGCGACGAGCACGAGGTCGGCGCCGCGACGGGCCAACTGGGCGGCGAACTCGGCGCCGAGGCCCGAGCTCGCGCCGGTGATGAGGGCGGTCGTGCCGCGGTGGTCCTTGGTCATGTCACAAAAGTAGGCACTGACAGCATTGTTGTCAACGCCTACATGTAGGTAGACTCGCGACGTGACCGAGCTCCGCGAACCGACCGAGCGCGCCTACCACCACGGCAACCTCCGCAGCGACCTGCTCGACCGGGCGTGGGACGCGGTCGACCGCGGCGGCGTCGAGTCGCTCTCGCTCCGCGGGCTCGCGCGCGACGCGGGCGTCAGCCACGGGGCATCCGCCCGACACTTCCGCGACCGGCAGGCCCTCCTCGACGCGCTCGCGATCACGGGCTTCGACCGCCTCAACGAGGCGCTGGCCGACGCGGTCTCCGGAGCCGGCCCGGCCGCGGCGCCCGATGCGAGCCCGGGCGCCGACGCCTTCGAGGCGCGGCTCCGCGCGGCCGGGCTCGCGTACATCGGCTTCGCCGTCGCGCACCCCGCGATCCTCGACCTCATGTACTCGGCCAAGCACCACCCCGCGGCATCCGCCGAACTCGTCGAGCTCGGCCATGCCGGCATGTCGGCCCTCGTCGGGCTCCTCGCCGACGCCCAGGCGCAGGGCGCCGTGCGCGACGGTGACGCGGCACGGCACGCGCTCGTCGCGTTCGCCGCGGTGCACGGCGTAGCGACGCTCGCGACCGACGACCTGCTCGACGGCGTCGACTGGCGGGATGCCGCGAACGAGACCATCTCCTTCGTCTGGCGGGGGCTCGCGAGCCCGGCCGCCTGACCTCCCGACGGGCTGACCGCGGGCGTCCGCGGCGGACCCGCACCGTGGATCACGGCGACTTCGAGGCATCCGCGTGCGCGGCACGCACCCTCGATTCCGCGCGCCCCGGGGCATCCGCACCCGCTCGGTACTCAGTGTCACAGAATTCTGGTACTCACTCTTGCCAAGTACCGGTATTCCGTGTCACTATGTAGTGGTACTCAGCAACACCGAATACCAGTGACACCAAGTAGTGACACCGACAGCAGCAATGAAGGGAGGCGTCATGGGAAAGCAGATGACCGAGATGCTCAAGGGCACGCTCGAGGGCATCGTGCTCGCGCTCCTCGCGATCCAGCCGGCCTACGGCTACGAGATCACCGCTCGGCTCCGCGAGCAGGGCTTCACCGACATCGCCGAGGGCACCGTCTACGCCCTCCTGGTCAGGATCGAGCAGCGCGGCCTCGTCGACGTCGAGAAGGTCCCCTCCGAGAAGGGGCCGCCGCGCAAGGTCTACTCGCTCAACGAGCGGGGCCGCGCCGACCTCGACGAGTTCTGGGGAACGTGGAGCTTCCTCGCCGACCGCATCGAACACCTCCACCGGAAGGGGAACTGACATGGCCGCCAAGTGGATCGAGACGATCACCGGATCGCTCGAGGACAAGAAGCACTACAAGGAGTACCGGGCCCGTGTGAAGGCCCTGCCCGCCGGCTACCGCGAGGCCGCCGTCGCACTCGAGCGGTACCTGCTCAACATCGGGCCGAGCGACGACGGCAAGAGCCTCGTCGCGATGCTCGACGACCTGGCCGACCTGCTCGAGCAGAGCGTCGCCGCCGGCACGCCGCTCCGCGACGTGGTCGGGAGCGACCCGGTCGAGTTCGCCGAGGCCTTCATGCAGAACTACGGCGGCGGGAGCTGGATCCGCAAGGAGCAATCGCGCCTCCAGCACGCGATCGACGACGCGGAGGACGCCGAGCGGTCCTGACCGCCGCGCGCCGCAGGACACGCAGCACACGCACACGAACGAACGAACGAACACGCAGTTCATCACGAGGGGAACCGACATGGCAGCGAAGTGGATCGAGACGATCACCGGATCGCTCGAGCAGAAGAAGCAGTACCGGCAGTACAAGGCGCGGATCGAGGCCCTGCCCGAGCCGTACCGGACCACCGCCAAGGCGTTCGACCGGTACTTCATGTACTACGGCGGGATCACCGACGGCGACACGATCGTCACGATGCTCGGCGACTTCGCCGACCTCTGGGAGCGCGCGGCCGTCGACGGGACGCCCGTCAGCGCGATCGTCGGGGAGGACCCGGTCGGGTTCGCCGAGGAGTTCACCCAGGCCTACGGCGGCACGCAATGGATCGACAAGGAGCGCGCTCGCCTCGTGCAGGCGATCGACGAAGCGAAGAAGGAGGAGGAGCGATGACCGCATCGGCACTCACCGTCCGGGGCATCGAGAAGTCGTTCAAGGACCTGCACGTCCTGCGGGGCGTCGACTTCGACGTCGCCACCGGCAGCATCTTCGCCCTGCTCGGCTCGAACGGGGCCGGCAAGACCACGCTCGTGCGGATCCTGTCGACGCTGCTCAAGGCCGACGCCGGCACCGCGACCGTGAACGGCCACGACGTGGCCGCCGCGGCCGACCAGGTGCGCGAATCGATCAGCCTGACCGGGCAGTTCGCCGCCGTCGACGAGGTCCTGACGGGACGCGAGAACCTCGTGCTGGTCGCGAAGCTCCGCCACCTGAAGAACCCCGGCGCGATCGCAGACGACCTGCTCGCCAGGTTCGCGCTGACCGACGCGGGCAAGCGCCGCGCGGCCACCTACTCGGGCGGCATGCGCCGCCGGCTCGACATCGCGATGAGCCTGATCGGCAACCCGCCGGTCATCTTCCTCGACGAGCCGACCACGGGCCTCGACCCGCAGGCCCGCATCGAGGTCTGGCAGACCGTCCGCCAGCTCGCCGACTCGGGCACCACCGTGCTGCTGACCACGCAGTACCTCGACGAGGCCGAGCAGCTCGCGGACCGCATCGCGATCCTGCACGAGGGCACGATCATCCAGAACGGCACCCTCGCCGAACTCAAGCAGCTGCTCCCCGCCGCGACGGTCGAGTACGTCGAGAAGCAGCCCACCCTCGAAGAGGTCTTCCTCGCCCTCGTCGGCGAGGGCGCGGCCTCGGATGAATCCACCGCGAAGGAGTCCTGACATGAGCACCGCACACGTGATCGGCGACACCGGCATCCTCACCGGCCGCTCGCTGCGCCACATCCTCCGCAGTCCCGACACGATCATCACCACGGCGGTCACCCCGATCGCGCTGATGCTCCTGTTCGTCTACGTGCTGGGCGGGGCGATCAACACCGGATCCGACGAGTCGTACATCAACTACATGCTCCCCGGGATCCTGCTCATCACCATCGCGTCGGGGGTCGCGTACACCTCGTACCGGCTGTTCCTCGACCTGCAGGGCGGCATCTTCGAGCGGTTCCAGTCCATGCCGATCGCCCGGTCGAGCGTGCTCTGGGGGCACGTGCTCACGTCGCTCGTCGCGAACCTCGTGTCGGTCGCGATCGTGGTCGGGGTCGCCCTGATCATGGGCTTCCGCACCGGGGCATCCGTCGGCGGCTGGCTCGCGGTCACGGGCATCCTCGTGCTCTTCACGCTGGCGCTCACGTGGCTCGCCGTCGTGGCCGGCCTCTCGGCGAAGACCGTGGACGGCGCGAGCGCGTTCAGCTACCCGCTGATCTTCCTGCCGTTCATCAGCTCGGCGTTCGTGCCGACCGACTCGATGCCGGCACCGGTCGCCTGGTTCGCCGAGAACCAGCCCGTCACCTCGATCGTCGACACCATGCGGGCGCTGTTCGCCCAGCAGCCCGTGGGCGGCGACATCTGGATCGCGCTCGCCTGGCTCGTCGGGATCCTCGTCGGCGGGTACATCTGGGCCGTCGCGATCTACCGGCGCAAGTTCAGCTGATCCGCACGCGACTCGCACGCCGCACCGGACGCCCCGTCACCCGGATCCCCCGGGCGGCGGGGCGTTCCGTATGCCGGGCTCAGCCCTCCACGACGACCGGTGCGAGCCCGAGGAACGCCGCGTAGCGGGCTGCGGCCTCCTCGATCGCATCCCGCTCGGACGCGGCGAGCGTCCGATGCGGGCGCACGTCGAAGGTCACCGCCGTCGCGCCGACGCTCCGCTTCATGCCCGCGACGAGCTGCCCGTCGACCAGGGCCATGCCCATCGCCGTCTCCCGCCCGCGCGAGACGAGCCCGTCGGCGTCGAGCACCCAGCGCGAGTCCTGGTAGCCGCGGTACATCTCGTCGAGCAGTTGCAGCAGGTGCGCCGGCGGCGACGCCGGACCGGGGTCCTCCCCCGGCGCGTGCCAGAAGGTCCGGCCGTCGTGCTCGAACGACGCGAGCGACGCGCTCGCGGTCGCGAGTCCCCGACGCACGTCGGTGAGCGTGAGCGTCGCCCAGTACGCGAGGTCGCGTTCGGTCGCGGGCCCGTGCGAGGCGAAGTACCGCTGGGCCAGCTCGGCGAGCGCCTCGTCGCGGTCGAGCCGCCGAGGCTCGGGCACCCGGTCGGCGAACCTCGCGTAGGTGTGCTCGCCGTCACGTGGAGCGCCGCTGCACACGAGCGCGTGCAGTTCGAGCCGGGCGAGCAGCAGCATCAGCTGCTGGCCGGTGAGCTCGTGCCCGCGATCGGCCAGCGCCGTCGCGAGCTCGGCGCGGGTGCGATCGGATGCCTCGCCCAGCGTCTCGTCGACCGCCGCGGCGAGCGCGGGCAGTCGATCGGCGATCGGCCGGAGCTGCTGGTCGACCACGGGCAGCACGCGCGGCGCGGTGAGCTCGAGCAGCCACGCGGCGTCGTCGGCGTGGACGTAGTGCCAGGTCGGGCGGAGCACGTGCGTGCGCAGCACGCGGCCGCTCGCGAGGGCGCCCCCGAGATCGTCCTGCCGGGGCGACGCGGTGCGCGCGGCGACCGCCCAGGCGGACTGGGACGGGTTCTCTGCCTGGACGGCGAGCAGCGTGCGCACGACCTGCTCGGCATCCTCGACGGGCGCGGCGAGCAGCTGGGCATGCAGGCGGCGTCGGGCGATCTCGCGATCGGTGGTCACCCCGGCAGCGTAGGCCCGCCCGCCGACGGCGGACGCCGTCAGTCCTGCGCGTCCTCGAGGTGCGGTGCGCCGTGGTTCAGCACCTTGACGACGAGCTGGTGGCGACGCAGCGTCCGGATCGTGCGGCTCACCTCGTCGGGTGTGCGGCCGAGCGTGCGCTCGCTCGACACCACGAGCACGTCGCCCGCCTGGAGCGTGTCGAACAGGCGGCCGAGCCGCTGCTCCCAGGTCTCGGGGAGCTCGGGCGCCGGGTGCTTGAAGTCGAGGATCGCCACGCCGAACCGGGCCAGGTCGTTGCGCTGCTCGACCACCGACGGCAGGTCGGGGCGGGCCACGACGAGGCCGACGAGTCGGGACCCCTCGGGCCGGGCCTTCCACCAGTCGTGGTTGCGCTGGAGCTCCTCGAAGCACTCCGGGCAGCCGATCGCGCGATGGCCGGGCACGTGCGCCGATGGCGGGGCATCCGGCACCGATGCCGTTACCGTCGCATCGCTCGTCGAATCCGTCCTCAGCTCGCCCATGTTCCCGACCCCTTCGCGTCGACACCCATTGTCGCGCAGGTCAGCCTGCGGCGTGACGCCCGCGGGGCGTCAGCCTGATCACGGGGATGACCCGGTCGGTCACGCGCTCGTACTTCGCGAACCCGGGCGCCTCGGCGGTGATGCGCCGCCACGCCTCGTCGCGCTCCGGGCCGTGCAGTTCGGCGGGCGAGACGTCGATCCGCTGCCCGGCGAACTCGATCCTCGCGCGGTCGGGGTGCGCGCCGAGGTTGTAGTACCACGCGGGGTTGGCGGCCGCGCCGGCCGCCGAGGCGACGATGAGCCGGGTGTCGTCGCGGTCGGGGAACCAGCGCACCGGGGTCATCCGCTCGAGGCCGCTGTGCTTGCCGACCGTGACGAGCACGAGGACGTGTCCGTTGCTCGAGCCCTTCCGCCGGATGCGGTCTGCCATCTTGCGGTTCGCCCAGCGGGCGAATCGGCTCGCGGCGGGCGATCGGGCACCGCGCGTGCCGTTGGGAGTGTCGAGGGCCATGGCGTCGCCTCCTTCGGGGGGATGGTGGTGGCGATCTCAGGTCCATTCTCCTCCCGTCCTCCCCGGACAGGTCCGGCCCGACCCGGCGGAACGCGCGACCGGACGGAAGGTCGGAACAACCGCGTCCCCGCGCACGTTGGCACCCGGCATGAGAGCAGTGGCGTACGCGCAGACCGGTGACTCCTCCGTCCTCCAGCTCGTCGAGCGCGACGTGCCGGACCCCCGCCCCGGCGAGGTGCGCGTGCGCATCGTCGTCTCGGGCGTGAACCCGACCGACTGGAAGGCCCGCGCGGGCGCGCAGGCGGGCCGGCCGACGCCGTTCGCCGAGGTCGTGCCGAATCAGGACGGCTCGGGCGTGGTCGACGCGGTCGGCGACGGCGTCGCCGGATTCGCGGTCGGCGACCGGGTGTGGGTGTTCCTCGCCGCGCACGAGCGGCCGACGGGCACCGCGCAGGAGTTCGCGGTGCTGCCCGCGTCGCGCGTCGTGCACCTCCCCGACACCGCGAGCTTCGAGCTCGGGGCATCCCTTGGCGTGCCCGCGATGACGGCGCACCGCGCGCTGACCGTGCACGAGGGCGGCCCCGAGCGGCTGCGCCCGGGCGCGCTCGACGGGCGCACGGTGCTCGTCGCCGGCGGCGCCGGCGCGGTCGGGCACGCGGCGATCCAGCTCGCCCGCTGGTCGGGTGCGACCGTCGTCACGACGATCAGCTCGCCCGAGAAGGCCGCGCTCGCGACCGCGGCGGGCGCGCACCACGTCGTGGACTACCGCGCGGATGACGCGGCGAAGGCGATCCGCGCGATCGCGCCCGACGGGGTCGACCTGGTCGTCGAGGTCTCCCCCGCGCGCAACGCCGAGCTGAACAGCCGCGTGATCGCGAACCACGGGTCGATCGCGGTGTACGCGACGGACGGCGGTGCGGAGATGACGCTCGACGTGCGCCGGCACTTCGCGCTCAACGTGCGGTACCAGTTCCTGCTGCTCTACACCGTGGGCGACGCGGCCCTGTCCGCGGCCGCGATCGACGTGACCCGGGCCGTCGCCGACGGCGCGCTGCCCGTCGGCGAGGCGGCCGGCCTGCCGCTCACCCGGTTCCCGCTCGAGCGCGCCGCGGCGGCGCACGACGCGGTCGAGGCGGGCACGGTCGGCAAGGTGCTCATCGACGTCGGGGCGGATGCCTCCTAGTCGTCGAGCGACCCCATCGTGAGGTTGACCGTCGTGCCGGTCAGGCCGCTCGCGCGGTCGGAGGCGACGAACGCGGCGACGTCGGCGAACTCGCGCAGCGTCATGAGCCGGCGGGGGTGGGTGCGGGCGGCGAGCGCCTGCTCCCACTCCGCCCAGGTCAGGCCGGACGCGGCCGCGCGCGGCTCGTAGGCCTCGCGGATCGTGCTCGACTCCGGCATGGCCTGCGGCCGCAGGCCCACGACGCGGATGCCCCGGGGCGCGAGCTCGGCCGATAGGCTCCGGGTGAGCGACTCCATCGCCGCCATCGCGGGGCCGTAGCCGCCGACGAGCGGGATGCCCGTGCGCGAGTGCAGCGCCGTGACCCGCAGGATCACGCCTGAGCCCGCGCCGACCATGCGGCGCGCGGCGAGGCGCGACGTGAGGAACGTCGTGCGGGCGTACGCCTCGATCGGGCGGAGGAACCGGTCGACGTCGAGGTCGACGAGCGGCACCCCGACGACGTCGGCGTCGGGGATGCCGACCGCGTTGAACGAGATGTCGACCCGCCCGGCCCGCTCCACGACGTGGTCGAGGTGGCGGTCGATCGCCCGCTCGTCGAACCCGTCGACCTCGGCCGCCTCGACGGCTCCGGCCGCAGCGTCGGCCCCGTCGTCGCCCTCAGCGCCGGCGCCGGCGCGGATCGCGTCGGCGACCGCCTCGACGGCGTCGCGCCGCGATCCGGTCAGGAACACGTGCGCGCCCTCCTCAACGAAGGCGCGCGCGACGGCCGCGCCGACCGATCCTCCACCGCCGTAGACCACGGCGACCTTCTCCTCCAGCAGCATGCGCCGCTCCCTTCCGATCCGGACGGCGTTCCGCCGTCGAGGATGCAGACACCGCGGGACGCGCGAACTGGGCGGACCGGTCCGACCTGGTCGGACCCGCGTCGGACCACGTCGACGCGGATCCGCGGATCCGCGGACGCGACCATTCCGAGGAGCGGCCGGTGTCCATACAGTGGGACGGGAACCTGGGGGGTCGGGGGAATGACGATCGAAGCGCGCGAGGCGCTCGCGCGGGCGCGCGCCGGCGACGCCGGGGCGTACGGCGCCCTGGTCGAGCCGCACCGGCGGGAACTGCTCGTGCACTGCTACCGGATGCTCGGCTCGCTGGGCGACGCCGAGGACGCGGTGCAGGAGACCCTCCTCGCGGCCTGGCAGGGCCTCGCGGGCTTCGACGGCCGATCCTCGGTGCGCACGTGGCTCTACCGCATCGCGACGAACCGGTGCCTCAACGCCCGTCGTGCCGCGGCGCGACGGCCGGCGACGGCGTGGGACGTCCCCGGCGTGCATCCGCCCGAGGCCACCCGGCTCGGCGAGGTCGCCTGGCTCGAGCCGTTCCCCGACGCCCTGCTGCCCAGCCCGGTCGAGCCGTCGCCCGGGCCCGACGTGCGCGTCGAGCAGCGCGAGGCGATCTCGCTCGCGTTCGTGACCGCGCTGCAACTGCTCCCGCCGCGGCAGGTCGCGGTGCTCGTGCTGCGCGACGTGCTCGGCTACCCGGCGGCCGAGGTCGCCGGGATGCTCGACACCACGGTCGACTCGGTGACGAGCGCCCTGAAGCGTGCGCGCTCGTCGCTGCGCGCGCGACTGCCCGAGCCCCGGCCGACGACGCCCGACGCCGCCGAGACCGCGGCGCTCGCCGACCGGTTCGCGCGCGCGTACGAGGCGGCCGACCTGCCGGCCGTGCTCGCCCTGCTCACCGACGACGTGTTCGTGTCGATGCCGCCGATGCCGTTCGAGTACGTGGGCCGCGAGTCGGCGGCCGGATTCTTCGGCGCGATCTTCGCCGCGGGCCGGCGCTTCGCCCTGGTGCCGACCGCGGCGAACGGGCAGCCAGCGTTCGGTGCGTACCTCCGGCGCGGCACCGGTCCCGTGCACGGTGTCGGGCTGTTCGTGCTCACCCGGGCCGGCGACCGCCTCGGCGCCCTGACCCGGTTCGAGTCGACCGTGCTGCCCTCGTTCGGCCTGCCGCTCAGGCTGTCGACGCCCGACCCGCTCGCCACGTGAGCCCCTCGCGGGCTCCGCCGCGGCGGCGTAGCGTGGTCGGCGAGCATTCGAACGAGGGGGTCCCGATGCCGGAATTCGCACGCGTACAGCCCTGCCTGTGGTTCGACGACCAGGCGCGGCAAGCCATGGAGTACTACGTCGACCTGTTCCCGAACTCGGGGATCACGCGCATCGACGAGTACCCGGACGAGTCGCTCGACGAGCACTTCCAGGGCATGCGCGGCAAGGTGCTGAACGGTCGGTTCGTCCTCGACGGCGTCGAGTTCACGTGCCTCGACGGCGGGCCGCTCTTCCAGTTCACCGAGGCGGTCTCGTTCGTCGTGACGTGCGAGGACCAGGCCGAGATCGACCGGTACTGGGCGGCGCTCTCGCACGTGCCCGAGTCCGAGCAGTGCGGGTGGTGCAAGGACCGCTTCGGCGTGAGCTGGCAGATCGTCCCGGCGAACATGGACGAGCTGACCCGCACGCCCGCGCAGGTCCAGGTGATGATGCAGCAGAAGAAGATCGTGATCGCGGAGCTCGAGCAGGCGTAGGGCGCCGGATGCCCCGCACCCCCGACATCCCGGACGCCTTCGACGTCGTCACGCTCGTCGTGCTGCGCCGCCCGACCGACGCGCCCGACCTCCCGGACGCGGAGCTCGACGCGCTGCAGGCGCGGCACCTCGCGTACCGGGCCGAGCTCCGCCGGCGGGGCATCCTCGTCGTCAACGGCCCGTTCCTGGAGCAGAGCGACGAGTCCTATCGGGGCATGTCGGTGTTCGCGTGCGACGCCGCGGAGGCGGCGCGCCTGAGCGACGCCGACCCGTCGGTGGTCGCGGGGCGCCTCGCGTACGACGTCATGGAGTGGTGGACCGCCGCCGGGACGCTCGCGTTCCCGCTCGCGGCCGGGCCGGTCGGCGAGCGCCGCTCGATGCCGGACGACGACTGATCGACGCCGCCGCGCCGACGCCGGATCGGACCGTCACTCGTCCGAGACCAGCACGACCACGTTCCCGCGCTTGTGCCCGGTGTCGACGTACCGGTGGGCATCGACGATCTCGTCGAACGCGTACGTCCGGTCGATCACCGGCCGGAGCACGCCCGACTCGGCGAGCGCGGCGAGTCGGGACATCCCGTCGGGCCCGAGCCGCTCGGGTCCGGCGTCGGCGACCAGGCCCGCCCGACGCGCGCGCCGGGCGGCGGTGAGCAGGTCGCGCAGGTCGACGATGACGAGCAGGAGCGTCCCGCCGGGCCGCAGCAGGTGCCGGGAGCGCCGGAACGACGCGTTCCCGACGCACTCGACGATCACGTCGTACCGGCTTCGGGCCTCGGGGTCGGCGAGGAAGTCCTCGCGCGCGTGGTCGATCACGCGGCTCGCGCCGAGCGAGCGCACGAGCGCCTCGTTGCGGCCGCTCGTGACCGCCGTGACGGTCGCACCGCGGTCGGCGGCGAGCTGGACGGCCGCGGATCCCACGGCACCGGATGCCCCGTTGACGAGCACCTCGCTGCCGGGCCCGATCGCGACGCCCTCGAGGAATCGGAGTGCCGTGTGCCCGCCGAACACGATCGCGGCGGCCTCCTCGAACGACAGCCCGGCGGGCTTCCGCGCCACCTCGCCGTCCTCGGCGATCACGACGAACTCGGCGTGGCATCCGAAGTCCTGCCCACGCATCAGGATCACCTCGTCGCCCGGTGCGAACCGCGTCACCTCCGCGCCCACGGCCGCGACGACGCCCGCTGCGTCCATGCCGAGGACGGGGGTGCGCGGGCGGCGGAGGCCGATCTTCGCGGCGACGAGCAGGCCGAGCCCGCGCGGGATGTCGCGCGCCCGGAGGCGGTGGTCGGCGATGCTCACGGTCGTCGCGCGGACGCGCACGAGCAGCTCGCGCGGGCCCGGGGTCGGTGTGGGCGTCTCCCCGATGCGCACGACCTCGGGCGGGCCGAAGCGGTCGGCGATCGCGGCGCGCATGATGGGCGGCACGGGCTCGAGCCCGGCCTGCGGTGCGGGCCCGGGTCGCGATGCGGGCGCGGATGCCGGCTCGGCCCGCGTCGTGGGTTCGGGTGCGGATGCCTCGGCGCGTCGCCCCTCGGTGGTGTGCATGACGTTCCCCTTACGTTGTAAGCCTTACGGCGTAAGATACGCCTGGACCCGCCCGGTGTCCAGCCCCTGGCGGACGAACCTCACGTTGTAAGGTGAATCATGGCGACGAGGACCGCGACCCCCACGTCGAGGAGGACCCCGCTCACGCGCGAACGCGTGCTGCAGGCCGCCCTCGCGATCGCCGACCACGACGGGATCCCCGCGCTCACGATGCGCGCGCTCGCCGAGCGGCTCGGCGTCGAGGCGATGTCGCTCTACCACCACCTGCCGAACAAGGACGCGGTCCTCGACGGCGTCATCGAGGCCGTGTTCGCCGAGGTCGAGCAGGAGGTCGGCGGCTTCGCCGCACCCGACGACGTCGACGCCGCGACCTGGGCACTCGCGCTGCGCGGGCGCATCCTCGCTGCCCGGCGGGTGCTGCTGCGGCATCCGTGGGCGCCGCTGCTCATGAACCAGCGCGGCGCCGCCGGGCCGAACGCGATGCGCCACGTCGACGGCCTCGTCGGCGTGATGCGCGCGGGCGGCCTCTCGCACGACCTGATCCACCACGCGCTGCACGCGTTCGGCAGCCGCCTGTTCGGCTACGTGCAGGAGCTCGGCGACGACTCGGCGACGCCGACGCCGGTCGCCCTCGAGCAGCTGGCGATGATCGCCCCGCACCTCGCGGCGATGCTCGGCGACGTCGTGCACGACGAGCCCGACACGACGCTCGGATGGTGCGACGATCAGTTCGAGTTCGAGTTCGGACTCGACCTCCTGCTCGAGGGGCTCGAGCGCCGGCGGCGCGCCGAAGCCGGCCGGTGAGCGGGGCCGGCCGGCACGCGGGGCCGCAGGTATGCGGGGCGGGCCTACGAGGCCGAGGCCGGCGCCGCAGACCGAGCGTGCGCGAGCGCCCACTCGAGCGCGTGGTCGGCGACCTCCTCCCAACCCGGCTCGGCGCAGATCCAGTGCGAGCGCCCGGGGAACTCGACGTACTCGGTGACCGCGGGCGACTTCGCGTAGTGCTTCGCGTTCGACTTGTTGACGCTCGGCGGCATGATGTGGTCCTGCTCGCCGCCGATGAACAGCAGCGGCGCGCGGTCCTTCGCGTAGTCGACCCAGGTCTCCTGATGGCCCGGTTTGAAGTTGGCGATGAGCCCGTACGCCCACACCCAGTTGCCCGGCGCCGCGATCGCGTACCGCTCCCACACGGCGTCGGACTCCTCGCGCGAGAGCGTGTTCGCGAACGCGTAGTGGAACTCCGCGGGCGTGAACGCGACGGCCCGGTGCCGGTTCGCCGGGTTCTTCAGCGCCGGGAACAGCGACTTCGCCTGCGACAGCGGCGTCACGCGCACGCCCTCGGTCGGCGCGGAGTCGACCACGACGGCGGATGCTCCGAGCCCGCGCGCGAGCAGGAGCTGCGTGAGCGTGCCGCCGAAGGAATGGCCCATGATGATCGGCGTCGCGGGAAGCGCCTCGATGACGCCGGCCAGGTGGTCGACGGTATCGGGGACGGTGAGGTCCGCGATCAGGTCGGGCTGCTCGCGGAGCGCCTCGACCTCGATCTCGAAGCCGGGGTAGCCGGGCGTGAGCACGGTGAATCCGCGCTCCTCGAAGCGCTGCTTCCAGCCCTCCCAGCTGCGCGGCGTCATCCAGAGGCCGTGCACGAGCACGATGGTGTCGGGGGCTGCAGTGTCGGTCATGGTCGGTGTCCCTTCGCTTCGGATCAGGTGTCGTTCAGGAGTCGATGAACGCGAGCAGGTCGGCGTGCAGCCGCTCGCGCTCGGTGTCGGGCAGGCCGTGCGCCCCGCCCTCGTAGACGAGCAGCTTCGCGCCGTCGACGAGCGCGGCCGACAGCTTCCCGCTCAGCTCGAACGGCACGATCTGGTCGTCGTCGCCGTGGATCACGAGCGTCGGGACATCGACCTTCGCGAGGTCGGGGCGGAAGTCCGTCGCGCTGAACGCGGCGATGCACTCGTACGCGTTGCGCGTGCCCGACGCGAGGCCCTGCAACCAGAACGCGTCGCGCGTGCCCTGCGGCACGTCGCCCGTGCGGTTGTTGCCGAAGAACGGTCCGTCGGCGAGGTCGCGGTACAGCTGCGACCGGTTGTGCGCCTCCCCCGCGCGGATGCCGTCGAACACGTCGATCGGCAGGCCTCCCGGGTTGTCGGGCGTCTGCACCATGAGCGGCGGCACCGCCGAGACGAGCACGAGCTTGCCGACGCGGGCGCTGCCGTGCCGGGCGAGGTAGTGCAGCACCTCGCCGCCGCCGGTGGAGTGCCCGACGAGCGCGAGCTCGGTCAGGTCGAGGTGCTCGATGACGCACGCGAGGTCGTCGGCGTACGTGTCCATCTCGTTGCCCTGCCAGGTCTGGCTCGACCTCCCGTGTCCGCGCCGGTCGTGCGCGATGGCCCGGTGCCCGTGCTCGGCGAGGAACAGGGCGGTCGCCTCCCAGGCATCCGCGTTCAGCGGCCAGCCGTGGCTGAGCAGCACGGGCGACCCGCCCGTGCCCCAGTCCTTGTAGAAGATCTGCGCGCCGTCCTCGGTCGTGATGTGCGGCATGGTTCCCCCTCGATGTCCCCGGTGCCCGCCGCGCCGGTGCGTCGGCCGGCGCGGCGGATGCCCCATGCTCGCCCGCGTGCGCACGCGGTCGCACCACGTGGGGCGCGTAGTCGCAGGGTCGGGGCGTCGGGGTCCCGGCTACCCGAACCGCTCGGCGAGCTGGCGGCGCGAGGTGACCCCGAGCTTCCGGAACACCTTCCGCAGGTGGTAGTCGACCGTGTTCGCGCTGATGAAGAGCATCGCGCCGATCTCGGCGTTGGTGCGGCCCTCGGCGGCGAGCGCGGCGACCGTCGACTCCTGGGGCGTGAGCGGATCGATCTCGCCGGGCTCGCCGTGCACGACGTGCTCGCCAGTGGCCTCGAGCTCGCGCCGGGCGCGGTCGGCGAAGGCGGGCGAGTCGACGCGCGTGAACACGGCGAGCGCGTGGCGAAGCTGCTCGCGGGCCTCCCTGCGGCGGCGCATCCGACGCAGCCATTCGCCGTAGATCAGGTGCGCGCGGCCCAGGTCGCCCGGCGAGGACGAGGCCGTCAGGTGGTCGATGGCGGCGAGGTAGTGCGCCTCGGCGTCCTCGTCGGCCGCGAGGAGCGCGAGCGAGCGCGCCTCGAGCCCGCGCACCCACGGCGTGCCGCTCCCCGCGGCGAACTCCGACAGCCGTTCCGCTGCGGCGCCGACGCGATCGGCGAGCCCCGAGCGGACCGCGGCCTCGATGAGGTCGGGCACCTGCTGGTAGCTCACCTGGATGTAGTCCCGCGCGACGAGCGGGTCGAGGCGGTCGAACGCCTCGCGGTAGCGCCCCTCGGCGATGGCGCGCGCGCACAGGCTCGTGATCGCGATCGTCTGCACACCCGCCCATCCGGCGTCGAGCACGCCCTGGGCGATCTGCTCCACGACCTCGACGGGCGCACCGGTCCACGCGAGGTACGACGGGTTCACGACCTGCTCGGCGTCGTAGCCCATGGCCCGCCGGAGCTCGCGGACCTGCTGGATGTACCGGCCGGACGCCGCGGGGTCGCCCGTGACGAGTTCGGTGACGCTGCGGAGCCAGTAGATCGTGTCCAGCGCCTGCAGCGCGCCCGCGTCGCGCGCCGCGCGAGCGGTCCGCTCGAGGAGTTCGGCGCACGCCGCGTCGTCCCAGAGGCCCATGCAGATCGGCACGATGACGAACCCGAGTTCGTGCAGGACCGCATCGTCCGCGTCGCGGAGGGCGGCGAGGGCCGCGCGCAGCTGCGGCACGGCCACGTCGTACGCGTCGAGGACGTGCGACGCGAACGCGCGCAGCACGG
Source organism: Agromyces sp. MMS24-JH15 (assembly GCF_043518605.1). Taxonomy (GTDB): domain Bacteria; phylum Actinomycetota; class Actinomycetes; order Actinomycetales; family Microbacteriaceae; genus Agromyces. The sequence goes on along the minus strand of NZ_CP171358.1, from coordinate 1,973,327 downwards.
TCGAGCGGATGCCCGGCGCCGCGTCGGCGCCGGCGCGGCATCGCCGCCCCAGTTCCTGGAGGCCCGCCCGGCTTCCGGCCGCCTCGGTCGTCAGTTCGGCGTTGAACGCGTCGAGCAGCGCCCGCTGCTCGAGCTCGGGCGCGAGGCCGTGGAACAGCCGCGCGGCCTCGAGGAGATCCGCCGGGCCCGAGAGGATCCCCTCGCGCTCGCCCGTGAACAACGCGAGCTTGCTGCGCAGGCGGAGGATGCGCCCCCGCCCGACCGCACCCACCTCGTCCTCGTCGACGCGGGCCAGCAGCTCGAGCGCGAGCCCCGCCGCCCCGGCCGAGGTCGCGGCGACCGCGGCCGTGATGCGCCGTTCGCTCCGGAGGTCGCCCGCGGGCGTGAGCTCGGCGGCCCGCGCGAGCAGCTGCGCGCGCGACGAGGTGCCGCCGCGACCCGCGGCCGCGTCCGCGACGCGCTCCAGGCGTGCGGCGACGGCCTCGTCCTCGCCGACGGTCGCGGCCGCCGCGTGCCACACCGCGAGATCCGTCCGGCCGTGCTCGTCGGCGGCCGTCGCGAGGACCTCGTGGACCCGCCGGCGCTCGCTCGCGGGCATCGCGTTGTACGCCGCCGACCGCACGAGCGCGTGTCGGAACGACACCGTCCGGCCCACGACGACGAATCCCGCGGTCTCGGCCGGCGACGCGGCATCCTCGGGCAGTCCGAGCCGTCGGGCCGAGGCGACGACGAGATCCAGCCGCCCAGAGGTCTCGGCCGCCGCGACCAGCAGCCACGACCTGGTCGACGCGGGCAGCGCCGCGAGCTGCTCGGCGTAGTGCCGTTCGAGGCGCTCGCCGATCGGCACCGGGGTGGCGGCGATGACGGTCTCGGTGAGCTCGGTCGCGGTGAACACCTCGGCGAGGTCGGTGAGGGCGAGCGGGTTGCCGCCCGTCTCCTCGGCGATGCGGGTCGCGAGCAGCGGATCGATGCTCCCGCGGATGCTGCGGCCGAGCAGCTGCACCGCGGCGAGCGGGTCGAGGCCCGCGAGGTCGAGCACCGGCACGCCGGCGGTCACGAGATCGGTGCGGGCGTCGGGGCGGGCGCTCAGGAGCAGGCCGAACGACTCGGCCTTCACCCGCCGGGCGACGAACGCGAGCACCTCCAGGGATTCGGCGTCGACCAGGTGCGCGTCGTCGACGATCCAGAGGATCGGCGCGTCCTCGCCGGCCGCAGCGAGCAGCGACAGCACCGCGAGCCCGACGAGGTACCGGTCGGGCGGGTCGCCGTCGTCGCGTCCCGCGGCGATCCGCAGGGCCGCGGCCTGCCGCTGGGGCAGCACCCCGAGGGACGACACGAACGGCGCGCCGAGCCGTTGGAGCGCCGCGTACGGCATCGCGGACTCGGCCTCGTAGCCGTCGGAGCGGATGACCCGGACCCCCGACGCACCGTCGGCTGCCGCATCGAGCAGGGCCGTCTTCCCGATCCCGGGCTCGCCGCGCACGAGCAGCGCCCCGCCGCGACCGTTGCGGGCGCTCGCGACGAGGCCGCGGATCCGGTCCAACTCCGTCCCGCGGCCGAGGAGGGTGAGCGCGCTCTCATCGATGCGCTCAAACTAGTGGCGCGCGACCTCCGGGCACCAGAGGCGAGTGCGTGGATTCCCCGACGGGACCGTAGGCTCGATGGCACCCCCACCGCTGCCGAGAGGAGACCGCCATGAGCGGCGCCCACGACCTGACCACGTTCGACCGCCGTGAATCCGAGGTGCGCGGCTACGTGCGAGCGTTCCCCACGGTGTTCGACCGCGCGACGGGCTCGACGCTGATCGACGCCGACGGCCGCGAGTACCTCGACTTCTTCGCCGGCGCGGGCGTGCTGAACTACGGCCACAACAACCCCGAGTTCACGCGCGCGCTGATCGCGTACCTCGAGCACGGCGGCATCATCCACGGTCTCGACATGGCGACGAGCGCCAAGCAGGCGTTCATCGAGGCGTTCGAGCGGCTCGTCCTCGAGCCCCGCGGCCTCGACCACAAGCTGCAGTTCACCGGCCCGACCGGCGCCAACGCCGTCGAGGCCGCCCTCAAGGTCGCCCGCAAGGCGACCGGCCGCTCGACGGTCGTCGCGTTCACGAACGCGTTCCACGGCCTCAGCCTCGGCGGCCTCGCGGCGACCGGCAACAGCCACTACCGGTCGGGCGCGGGCGTCGGCCTCGACGACGTCGCGCGACTCCCGTACGACGGCTACCTCGGAGCGGGCGTGGACACGCTCGACCTGTTCGAGAAGATGCTGGACGACCCGGGATCGGGCCTCGACCTCCCGGCGGCGGTCATCGTGGAGGCCGTGCAGGGCGAGGGCGGCGTCAACGTCGCGAGCCCGACGTGGCTCCAGCGGCTGCGCGCGATCACCGAGGAGCGGGGCATCCTGCTCATCCTCGACGAGATCCAGGCCGGCATCGGGCGCACGGGCACGTTCTTCGCGTTCGAGGAGTCGGGCATCGTGCCCGACATCGTGACCGTCTCGAAGTCGATCTCGGGATCGGGCCTGCCGATGTCGCTCGTGATGCTGCGTCCCGCGGTCGACGTGTGGAAGCCGGGCCAGCACACGGGCACGTTCCGCGGCAACAACCTCGCGTTCGTGTCGGCGCGCGTCGCGCTCGAGACGTACTGGGCCGACGACGCGTTCATGCACGGCGTGGCCGCGAAGTCGGCGATCCTGCGCGCCGAGCTCGAGCAGATCGCCGCCGAGCACCCCGAGCAGGGCTTCGTCGTGCGCGGTCGCGGCCTGTTCTACGGGATCGCGTGCGACGCCGACCGGTCGCTCGCCGCACGCGTCTCGAAGGAGGCGTTCACGCGCGGGCTCGTGATCGAGACCTCCGGCGCGTTCGACGAGGTGCTGAAGTTCCTCCCCTCGCTCACGATCACCGAGGAGGAGCTCCGTCGCGGCCTCGCGATCGTGCGCGAGAGCCTGGACGCCGTGCTCGCAGGCTGACCGGAGGCCGCCCGCGTGGGGCAGAATCGGCCTCGATGGACGACGCGAAGACTCCCAGGACGTACCGGCACGGTCCGGCCCGGCGCGCGGTCAACCGGATCATGACGGCGTTCGCGCGCCGCGGGCTCGTGCCGGCCTCCGCGATCCTCACGACACGGGGGAACCGCACCGGTGAACCGCGCTCGACGCCGGTCACGCCGATCGACGTCGACGGCCGCCACTGGCTGGTCGCGCCGTACGGCGAGGTCGCGTGGGTGCGGAACGTGCGCGTCGACCCGGCGGTCACGCTCACGAAGGGCCGGTCCGTCCGCCGATTCACGCTGCGCGAGGTCGAGCCGGCCGTGGCCGGTCCGGTCCTCCGGCGTTACGTGCGGGTCGCCCCGATCGTGCTGCCGTACTTCGCAGCCGAGAAGGATGCCCCGATCGAGGCGTTCATCGCCGAGGCCGACAAGCATCCGGTCTTCGAGCTGGTCGAGGAGTCCTAGTCCAGCTCCTGGAAGAGCGTGAGCTGGAGGCCCGCCGGACCCTCGAGGCGCGCGTTGAGCGAGCGCCACGGCGTCTCGCGGGGCGACGCGACGAGCTCGGCGCCCGCGGCGACGGCGTCGCGCGTCGTGGCGGCCGAGTCGTCGACCTCGAGCGCGACCCGCAGCGGCGCGCTCGTGCCGCCGTCGGTCTCGACGCGATCGATCAGGCGCACCTGCGCGGGATTGGAGAGCTCGAGGGTCGCGCGGCCCGCGTCGAGGATCACCACGCGCGCGTCGTCCTCGCCCTCGTACGCCTCCTGCTCGGGCATCCCGAGCACGTCGCGGTAGAACGCGAGCACCTGGTCGAAGTCGGCGCCCTCCGGCACCGAGACGACGAGCCGCAGCTGGCGCACGGCGCGTGGCGCCGGGGTGGAGGAGGTGGGCGGCGTCGCGGGGGTCGCCGGGTTCGAGGCATCCATGACAGGGCGAACCGGATGCCGCGCCCGGCTGTTCCCCGAAGGCCGGGGACGCGCGCCCTCGACCCGCTCGGGCCGGGCACGGCCGGGTGGTGCCGCCGCGCCTCGATCGGACTAGCATCCGGCCCATGAGCGAGGAACGCACGGGTTCCGAGCAGTCGCCGAAACGCGGCATCCCGGTCTGGGCGTGGATCATCGGGGCGCTCGTCCTGCTGGCGGCGCTCGCGGCGCTCGTCGCGCTGCTGGTGCGCCCGGGGTCGTCCGCCGATCCGGCCGACCGCATCGCCCAGGCCTGCCGGTCCGCGATCGAGCAGGACGTCGGCGTCCAGGGCGGCACCGAACCCGAGGTCTCCGGCGCGTCGGAGATCACGACGCAGGGCGGCGGCGCGTGGCGCATGCAGGGCACCGTGACGTTCGAGCAGGACGGCTCGACGCACACCGCCGACGTGCGCTGCATCGTCCAGGACGACGGCGGGGAGCTCGAGGTCGTGAGCGTGCGGATCCACGACTGACCGGCAGCGCCGGCGTTCGCGGGTCGGCGCTAGAGTCCCTCGGCGATCTCCTTGATCGCGGCGAGGCGACGGTCCCACTCGGCGCCGATGGCGTCGAGGCGGTGCGCGGTCGCGCTCAACTGCGCGCCGAGCACGCGGTAGCGCACCTCGCGCCCGACGCGGACGGGCTCCACGAGCCCGGCCTCCGCCAGGACGGCGAGGTGCTTCGCGATCGCCTGGCGCGTGACGGGCAGCCGCCCGGCGAGGGCCGACGCGGATGCGTCGCCCTCGCCGAGTGCGGCCAGGATGCTCCACCTGGTCTCGTCCCCGAGTGCGGCGAACACCGGGACCAGCGTTTCCACGGTCACCCTGCGAGTCCTCCGGCGTCGGCCAGCGCGACGAGCTTGTCGAGCTCGGAGACCCAGCCTTCGCCGTGGGATGCGAGGTTCTCGGCCGGGTTCGACGTGCGCTCGAAGCCCGTCTCGACCACGGTGAGGCGCGTGCCGTCGGCGATCGGCTCGAGCGTGAAGGTGAACACGGTCGACGTCGCGTCGTCGACGGCGTCGGGCAGGCTGCCGAGCGCGTCGTCGTTGCCCCAGCGGTAGCTGATCGAGCGCGGCTCGTCGATCGCCTCGATGCGCAGCGGGACCTTGCCGTAGCCGGGGAACTCGAGGGTGCCGGTCGCACCGACCGCGGTGCCCGAGAACTCGGCGATGCCGAACCACTTCGAGATGTGCTCGGGCTGGGTCACGGCGCGCCAGACCTGTTCGACGGGCGCGGCGATCCGGATGGTCCGCCGGACGGCGAAGGCCTCCCGGTCGACGGTGGACGGCGGGTTGATCGTCATGGACTCCATGGTTCCTCCTCGGTCGGATTATTGCAACCACAGAGTTGCATGTTTCCTCACCGATTGCAACCGTTTGATTGCATGTCAGTTCACCCGAAGCGAGCGAGGATACGTTCGAGGAGCGCCTCGGCCACCGGGTCGTCGGTCGCCATGACCGCACCGGTCCGCACCGCGTCCCGGTCGTCCTCGAGCTCGACCTCGACCACGCGTCCGTGGTCCGGGCCCTCCTCGACCTCGACGTCGAACCACCCGTGCCGCCACACCGGGTTCGGCACGTCGCCCGCGAGCAGGGCCGCGGCGAGCGGGTCGTGCAGCGCGCAGCGCCGGTCGCCGTACCGGGGCGTGTAGAACCCGAGGTAGGTGTCCAGCATTCGCCCGACCAGGCGCGGCAGCTCGCCGCCCGCGGACAGCAGCCGCTGCCGGTGCGACTCGTCGAACGTGTGCGACATCGTCACGTCGAGCGGCACGAGCGTCACCGGCCAGGCGGCGCCCAGCACCTCGGCTGCCGCGAGCGGATCGTTGCGGAAGTTCGCCTCGGCGACCAGCGACACGTTGCCCGGGGCATCCACCGCGCCGCCCATGACCGTCACCGAGTGCACGCGACCGGCCAGCGACGCGTCCGCGCGCAGCGCGAGCGCCAGGTTCGTGAGCGGCCCCACCGCGAGCACGCGCAGCTCGCCCGAGTGGCGGCGGCTGAGTTCCAGCAGCAGCCCCGCGGCATCCAGCCCCGGCTCGACGGCCCGCAGCGCGGGCGGCAGGTCGGATGCCACTCCCCCGACGCCGTCCTCGCCGTGCACGTGCACCGCGGCCGGCACGAAGGCGTGGTCGAGGAAATCGTGGGCGCCGACCGCGACGGGCACGTCGCCGACGCCCGCCGCCGCCATGAGGCCCAGCGTGTTCCGCGCACCCGACTCGGCGGCGACGTTGCCCGACACCGAGCCGACGCCGACCAGCCGGACGCCGGGATGCGCGAGCAGGTAGGCGAGCGCGACCGCGTCGTCGATGCCGGTGTCGCAGTCGAGGTAGACGGGGATCGGCGCGGAGTCGGGGGTCACCCCGGCGACGTTACCCGCTGCGCGGGTGCCGCGCGTCGGGGTGGTCAGTGCGCGCCCCGATTCCGCCCGGGAGCCCGGACGGCCAGAATGCACGCATGAACCGGAAATCGGCGTCCGTATGGGCGGCGACCCTGGCGGCGGCACTCGTCGTCACGCTGGCCGCATGCACCACGCCCGGCGGCGACACGGGCGGCGGCCCGAGCACCGCCGACGGCGATGCCGTGCGGATCGCCCGTGACGGCGAGATCGAGGCGCGGGAGCTCGACAGCTGGGAACCGGCGACGCGCACCGATCGACTCCTGCTCGACATCGACGCCTCCCTCGCGGAGGGCGGCTCGACGCTGCAGCAGGCGCTCGACGCCTACGCGCTGAGCTTCGGCGACATCCCCGGCTCGACGATCGCCGACGCGCCCGACGAGGGGATGCCGCTCGGCGACGGCGTCGGAGCCGATACCGCGCTCCGGATGCTCCGTGCGCATCGCGGCGAGCTCAGCGTCGAGCAGCTCGCCGCACTCGACGCCGCGACCGGCACGCCCATCGCCGGGGCCGGCACCGCGATCACCCTGCCCGCGTCGACGGCGTCGGCCGGCGCGGGCGTGGCATCCGTCTCCCGCGTGCCCGCCGCGGGACCGGTCGCCTCGCGCGCTCCGAACGCCGACGAGGCGTTGCGGATCCTGCGCCTCGCCGACGGCGCAGCGCAGCGCTGGTTCGAGTACCGGCCCGACTTCCTCCGATTCGATCCGGTCATCCTGTCGTCCTCCGTCGACTACCGCGTCCCCGAGAGCGGCCAGCACGCCCTCGCGAGCGCGACGATCGGGACGACGGGTCCGGACCCGGCGCGACCGCAGTGCCGGATCACGATCTACCCCGCCGGCATCGCCGCGAAGCAGACCGACGATCAGTGGTCGTACGTGATCGCGCACGAGCTCTTCCACTGCATCCAGGACCGTTGGGACGGCGGGACGAACGACCAGGCGACCTGGATCGTCGAGGGGTCCGCCGACTGGGCGATGCTGGACCTGTTCCGCCACACGCTCAGCACGCCGCCGAACATCGCCGGACTCACGTGGTTCACCGACAAGACCAGGCCGCTCGCGGTCGCCTCGTACGACGCCTGGCCGCTCTACGAGACGCTCCGGCAGATGCAGGGCGACCCCTACGCGACCATCCGCAGGCTGATCGAACTGCAGGCCTCCGGCACCGCGTACGCGCTCCACGCGGCGCGTCTGGACGATCCGCGATTCCTGATGCGCGCGTCGACCGCGGCCGTCAGGAACTCGCAGTTCCCCACCTCCGATCCGGCTTGGAATCTCGCGTGGCCGTCGGATTCGCCGGGCTTCGGCCCCCACGACACGGCCCGAGCGATCAGCCTCGGCATCGACCTGGTGACGTTCGAACCCCAAGCCGCCGGCGAGTTCCTGCACCCCTCGTCGCGCCTCGACTTCACCGGGGAGGTCGGCCTCGTCACGATCGTGCCGTCGGCCACCGACCTCGAGATCCTGAGCGAGAACGGCCGCCGACCCGTCGCCGACGGCGAGTCGGTGCGCTACTGCCTCGACCCCTCCGGGTGCCGCTGTCCCGAGGGCTCCGCCTCGAACGCCGAACAGCTCGACGACCTCAGGTCGCTCGTCGTCGCGCTCCCGATGGCGCGGACCACCGGCGCGTTCGCGGTCAATGCCGAGCGGTGGGACGAGCGCTGGTGCATGACCCCGAAGCGCGAGACCGCGGGCGACTGGGGCGACCCGCATCTCGCGACCTTCGACGGCCTCCGGTTCGACATGATGACCCGAGGCGAGTTCGTCGTCGCCCGGGACGAGCAGGACGGCTTCGAGGTGCAGGGCCGACAGGAGGCGGTGCGCGGCGGCACCGGCGTGGCATCCGGGAACAGCGCGATCGCGATCGCCGTCGACGGGCATCGGATGACGCTCACCGGCGACGGATTCTCGTTGGACGCCGAGGTGGTCACCCGCGTCGACGGACGCGTGGTCGGCACCGACGACTTCGCGCTCGGGAGTGCACGGGTCGTGCGCGACGAGTCCGACTACGGATCCCGGCGATGGACGGTCACGCTCGCCGACGGTGGGACCGTGCAAGCGACCTGGACCGCCTGGTTCTTCGTCGACCTGTCGTTCGACGCGGAACGCGCATCGAGGCTCGTCGGCCTGCTCGGCTCGGCCGACGGCGACGCGTCGAACGACCTCAGCCTGCCCGACGGCACCGTGCTCCCGCCCGACGCCGACCTCGAGGACGACTGGGCCCAGTCGTGGTGGGTCGATGACGAGTCGAGCCTGTTCGACTACGACGCCGGCCGCACGCCCGAGTCGTATCGCGGCGCCGCGGGCGACCCCGCCGTGCTCCGCGGCGAAGAGGTCGACCAGTGCCGCGACGCCCTCGGACCGCGCGCGACGGAGGCAGAGGTCTCGGCCTGCGCGATCGACCTCATCGCCGCAGGCCTGCGCGCCCAGGTCGACGCGCACCGGGCCGTGGTCGACGCCCGGCTCGACCTCGAGGACGTCGAGTGGGTGCCCGTCGTGCTCCCGGCAACCCCGACCGAACGACCCGACCCACTGCCGCCCGCCGCCGACGCACGCGCGGGCGAACCCGCGCTCGTGCTCGCCGGCACGCGTGCGCCGTTCGGCTCCGAGCCGCTCGACCTCGGCGTCGTGGCGCTGCGCGAGGGCGCGACGGTGGTGTTCCGCACCGACGACTGCGGCGCCGACCTGTCGATCCGCGTCGAGATCGGCACGGTCGGCGACGACCGCACCCCGTTGCCGGTGTCGCTGTGCGGCCCGCGGATCGGGTTCGACAATCCGTCGGGAGCGACCGTCGACGGCGAGGCGTACGGGTTCGCCGGGGCCGCCGGCGACCGGACGTTCGTGCTGCGCGCCGACGGCGACGACGCGGGCGAGGTCCGGGTCGAGGTGTTCGTCGATCCGACGCCCACGATCGTCGATGCGGACGACCTCACCGCCGGCGACGGGTGGCAGGGCACCCTCTCCGGAATCGGCGACGGGGTGCTGCTCCTCCCGGAGTCCGAGACGCGAGTGCAGGAGTGGGATGTCTCGGGATTCGAGACCGCATGCTTCAACGTCGCGTTCGGCGGCGGCCTCGACGACGACTTCTGGGCGATCGAGCCGAGCTGCCGGCACGACGCGTCGGTCAGGATCGGCGCGACCGGCACCGCGCCGCTGCCGATCCTCCTCTTCTCCAGGACCCCGGGGCGCGCCGAGGTCGCGCTGCGCGCGCGGTGAGCGAGGCCGGAACGGGATCTCGATGCGGTCGCCTCGACGCGCGTCGCATCGCAGCGGGCTCGGCCGGATGTCACATCCCGGCCACGCCATCGGTCAGAGCTTCTCGACACCGCCTCCGAGGCAATCGGAGGCCACCGTTCGGGAAGGGAACCAGACCATGTCAGATCAGCAGCCCCAGGTCGTGCTCGTGCACGGCGCCTTCGCGGAGTCCGCGAGTTGGGACGGCGTCATCGAACGCCTCCACGCCGAGGGCGTCACGGCCACCGCGGTCGCCAATCCGCTCCGGAGCCTCGCGGGCGACGCGCAGGCCGTCCGCGACGCCATCGCCCCGATCGCGGCGGCCGAGGGGCCCGTCGTGCTCGTCGGCCACTCCTACGGCGGGCTCGTCATCAGCGAGGCATCCGCCGGCAACGACCAGGTCGCCGCGCTCGTCTACGTCGCCGCATTCACGCCCGACACCGGCGACAGCGCCTTCGCGCTGAGCGCGAGCGAGCCGGGATCCACGCTCGGCGAGGCGATCGAGCCGCACCCCATCGCGGGCGGCGGCGTCGAGTTCGTGATCCAGCGCGCGAAGTTCCACGAGCAGTTCGCCGCGGACGTCGACCAGAAGACGGCCGGCCTGATGGGCGCCACCCAGCGACCCGTGACGCAGGCCGCGCTGACGGACCCGGTGCTCGCGACCGAGCCGGGCTGGGCGACCCTCCCGTCGTGGCACGTCTGGGGCGAGCTCGACCGCAACATCCCGGCGGCCGTGACGCGCAACGGCGCCGAGCGTGCGAACGCCCGCTTCGCGCAGGAGATCGCGGGCGCTTCGCACGCGGTCGCGGTCTCCGAACCGGACGCGGTCGCGGCCGTGATCCTGCTGGCCGTCCGGTCGGCGAGCGCGGAGCGCGCCGCGGCGTAGCCTTCGCGACCGACGCGGCACGGGGACCTGGAACGGGCCCCGGGTCCCCGGTCCCGGACCGGACCTGGGACCCGCGGCGGGCCGCGGTCATGCCGACGGGAGCGCGGCGCCGATCTTCTCGGCGTTCACCATCCAGAAGACCCGGTCGATGCCGGCGTCCGAGACGTCGACCGCGATCAGCCCGAACGTCTTCCCCCAGGCCGACAGCAGCACGGCGGGCTGGCCGTTCGCCTCGACGGGGTGCACCTCGACGTCGTTCCAGAACCACTCGGACAGGGCGTGGTGGAAGTTCGCCACCCGCGCGCGACCGACGAGCGGGATGCGCGCCGCCTGCGCCTTGCCGCCGCCGTCGGAGTACGAGACGACGTCCTCCGCGAGCAGCCGCTCGAGTGCCACGAGGTCGCCCGACCGGGCCGCGTCGAGGAACGCGTCCAGGAGCAGGCGATGCCGCGCCGCCGGCACCGCGCGCCGCCGCTCCTCTCCGAGGTGCGCGGTGGCGCGGCTCACGAGCTTGCGCGCGGACACCACGGTGACGCCGAGGATCTCTGCGATCCGGTCGTACGGATAGTCGAATGCCGAACGCAGCACGTACGCCGCGCGCTCGGGCGGCGTGAGCCGCTCGAGCAGCAGCAGGAACGCGAACCCGAGGTCGCCGCCGCGTTCGGTGAGCACCTCGGGATTCGCGGCCGTGTCGATGGGCTCGGGCAGCCAGGGGCCCACGTACGCCTCGCGCCGAACGCGCGCGGACTGGAGGTGGGTGATCGCGAGCCGGGTCGCCGTGGTGGCGAGGAACGCCCCGGGTTCGCGCACGACCGTGCGATCGGTGCCTTGCCAGCGGATCCAGGTCTCCTGCACGAGGTCCTCGGCATCCGCGACGCTGCCGAGCATCCGGTACGCGATGCCGAAGATGCGCGGGCGGAGCGCGGAGAAGACGGCGACCGCGTCGGCGAGATCGGGCGGATCGGCGGCGTCCGCGTCCACGCGCCACGCGCGTCGTGGCATGCGGATCATCGGGCTCGTCGTCTTCAACAGGTCGTGCGTGCGCATGGCATGGTCCTCGGCTCCCAGGCCGATCGCGGTGCGGCATCGGACCCGCACCCCCGTTCCGTCGGCCCGCACTCACGATGCCATTACCTCGTGTACGAGTCGATAGTTCACGAGACATTTGCTAGGATCTGCACATGGACGAACCTGCGACGCCACCGGGCGACCCGGTGCACCTCGACGACATGGTCTGCTGGAACCTGTACTCGGCCGCGCGCGCGGTGACAGCCGCCTACCGGCCGCTGCTCGAACCGCTCAGCCTCACGTACCCGCAGTACCTCGTCCTCGCGAACCTCTGGGAGCACGGGACGCAGCCCGTGGGCTCGCTCGTCGAGCGGATCCAGTCCGACTACGGCACGATGACGCCGCTGCTCCAACGCCTCGAGAAGCGCGGGCTCGTGCGCCGCACCCGCAGCGCCGCCGACGAACGCACCGTCCTCGTCTCGCTCACCGAGGAGGGCGAGGCGCTGAAGGCGCGTTCGACTGAGGTCTACCCCGCGATCAGCGAATTGTTCGGATTCGGCACCGAGCGCGGCGAGGCGGCGCTCGAGGTGCTGCGCGGCATCATCCGCGCCGCCGACGAGCGCGGCGACCGATGAACCCCCGCGCCGGATCGGCCGAAGACGCGCCGAGCCGGCGGTAGCGAGCCTCCACGCAGGTCGCGATCTGCGGAGCGGATGTCACAGACCCGCACGCCACCCGGTCGACGCTGGTGAACCCGACGACATCGCCCGCGCCCGTCACCCGACGGGCCGGCACATCGAGAGGACCGCCGCCATGACCGACCACGTGCTGGAACCCGCCGCCCGAGCGCTCGCCGACGCCACCGCGAACCCGCCGTACTTCGCCCAGATGACCCCCGCCGAGGCACGGAAGGTGCTCGACGACGTGCAGGCCGCGCCCATCGCGAAGCCCGCCGTCGACGACGAGTGGGTCACCGTGCCCGCCGAGGTCGGCGACGTCCGAGTGCGGATCGTGAAGCCCGCCGGCTCCGCCGCGGGCATCCCGCTCCCGACCGTCCTGTACATCCACGGCGGCGGCTGGGTGCTCGGCAACGCCGGCACCCACGACCGGCTGGTGCGCGAGCTCGCGACGGGCGCCGACGCGGCCGTCGTCTTCGTCGAGTACGACCGCTCCCCCGAAGCCCGCTACCCGGTCGCGATCGAGCAGGCGTACGCCACCGCCCGGTGGATCGTCGCGCACGGCGCGGAGCACGGCCTCGACGCGTCGCGGCTCTCGGTCGCGGGCGACTCGGTCGGCGGCAACATGACCGCGGCCGTCGCGATCCTGGCGAAGCAGCGCGGCGACGTGGACTTCGTCCACCAGTCGCTGTACTACCCCGTGACGGACGCGGCGCAGGACACCGCCAGCTACCGCGAGTTCGCGGAGGGGCCGTTCCTCCGCGCCGACAGCATGGCCTGGTTCTGGGACAACTACCTGCCGGATGCCTCGAGGCGCGCCGAGATCACGGCCTCGCCGCTGCGCGCGACCCTCGACGACCTCGCAGGACTGCCGGAGGCGCTCGTGATCGTCGACGAGAACGACGTGCTCCGCGACGAGGGCGAGGCGTACGCGCGCAAGCTCACCGCCGCGGGCGTCCGCACGACGAGCGTGCGCGTGAACGGAACCATCCACGACTTCATGATGCTGAACCCGGTCCGCGCGACCGCGGCGTCGACCGTGGCGATCGAACTCGCGATCGCCGAGCTGCGGAAGGCGTTCGCCGCGGCGTCCGCGCGGATCGCCGACGCCGCCTGAGCGGCCGTCGATCCACCCGCTCCACCCGCTCCATCCGATCCATCCACCCGTCCATCACGTATCCACCCACCAACGGAAGGAACCGACCATGAAGGTCATCGTCATCGGAGGCACCGGCCTCATCGGCTCGAAGGTCGTCTCGCTGCTCGCCGAGCACGGGCACGAGGCGGTCGCCGCCTCGCCGAACTCGGGCGTGAACACCATCACCGGCGAGGGCGTCGCCGCCGCGCTCGCGGGCGCCGATGTCGTCGTGGACGTCTCGAACTCGCCGTCGTTCGCCGACGACGACGTGCTCGCGTTCTTCACGACCTCGACGCGCACGCTCCTCGACGCCGAGCGCGACGCCGGCGTCCGCCACCACGTCGCCCTCTCGATCGTCGGCGCCGACCTGCTCCCCGACAGCGGCTACCTGCGGGCGAAGGTCGCCCAGGAGCGGTTGATCGCCGAGTCGGGGCAGCCCTACACGATCGTCCGGGCGACGCAGTTCTTCGAGTTCGCGAAGCGGATCGCCGACGAGGCGACCGTCGACGGCGTCGCGCGCGTCTCGACGGGATCCATGCAGCCGATCGCCGCCGCGGATGTCTCCGCCGCGGTCGCACGCGCGGCCGTCGGCGACCCGGTCGACGGCATCGTCGAGATCGGCGGGCCCGAGAAGCTCTCGATGGCCGAGTTCCTCGGCCGCCGGCTCGAGACCGACGGCGACGACCGGCAGATCGTCGCCGACGCGCAGTCGCCGTACTTCGGCACGCTGCTCGCGGGCGACGAACTCACCCCGGGGCCCGACGCGCAGCTCGCCCCCACCTCGTTCGCCGAGTGGCTCGCCGCGCAGGCGAGCCCCGTGCGGTAGGGGTTCGGATCGTGGGCGTCGCCGTCAGCGGTGTCGTGAACACCGAGTCCCCGCGGTTGGGGCCGATCCGGCACGTCGAGGCCGGCGTGCTCGACGTCGCGTACGTCGAGCACGGGCCCGCCGACGGGCCGCCCGTGGTCCTGCTGCGCGGGTTCCCGTACGACATCCACTCCTACGTCGACGTGGTGCCGCTGCTGGCCGACGACGGCTTCCGGGTGATCGTGCCGTACCTCCGCGGCCACGGGCCCACCCGGTTCCTGGACGCGGCGACGCCGCGCAGCGGCCAGCAGGCGGCGCTCGGTCGGGACGTCGTCGACCTCCTCGACGCGCTCGGGATCGCGCACGCGGTCCTCGCGGGCTACGACTGGGGTGGCAGGGCCGCGTGCGTCGCGGCGGCCCTGCACCCCGAGCGCGTCACCGGCCTGGTCTCGGTGAACGGCTACCTGATCCAGGACCTCCACGCCTCGATGCATCCGCTGCCGCCCGAGCAGGAGGCCGGGCTCTGGTACTTCTTCTACTTCCTGACCGAGCGCGGACGCGCGGGCCTCGCGGCCGACCCGAGGGGCGTCGCCGAGGTGATCCGGCGCCGCAACTCGCCGTCTCGGCCGCTCGACGAGGCCGCGCTCGACCTGGCGGCGGACGCGTTCGCGAACCCCGACTGGGTCGACGTGGTCATCCACTCCTACCGGCATCGGCTGAACCACGTGCCCGGCGCGCCCGCCTACCTGCGCGACGAGGGGGCGCTCGCCGCGCTGCCGCCGATCATCGTGCCGGCGGCCACGCTGGACGGGCTCGCGGACGGCAACTTCCCGGCGACGGATGCCTCGGTGCAGGCGCCGCGCTTCACCGGCCCGAGGGTGCACCGGCAGGTGCCGGGCGCGGGCCACGAACTGCCGGCCGAGGCCCCGGAGGCGTTCGCGGCGGCCATTGCCGAGGTCATCGCGCTCGCGCGCGACGCCGCGGAGCCGAGCCGGAGTTGAGTCGACGCGGATGCCCCTCCCCACGCCGGGGATGGGCATCCGCGTCGGTTCGCGCGTCGGGCCGCTCGGGTCAGGCCCGCGAGACGACCGCCACGCCCTGCGGGCCGAGCCAGAGCCCGCGCGCCTCGGCGCCGGTCAGCAGGTCGGTCCCGTCGAGCTCGAGGATCGCACCCTCGTCGCCGTGGTTGATCGCGATCACGACCGGGCCGCGCTGCACGACCTCGACCGTGCCGCCGACCGCGGGCAGCCCGCTCGGCAGCTCGACCCCGGCCTCGGTGGCGATCCGGCCGACGAGTTCCGTCAGCGCACCCGGCTCGGGCAGCGTCGCGACGTACCATCCGCTGCCGCCACTGTCGCCGCCCGTCGTCCGACGCGTGACCGCGGGCGACCCGGCGAGCGCGCCGTCGACGAAGGTCGCGAGCACTTCGGCGTCGGTCGCGTGCACGACTTCGGCCCACACCGTGCCGACCGCGTCGCCGTCGAACACGTCGCCCGCGAGCGCCACCGGCGGGGCCTCGCCGCCGCCGGTGGCACGCAGGTCGGGCGCGGCCGGCGGGGCGAACTCCTCGACCCGCACGCCGAGCGTGCCGCGCAGCCGTTCCCCGCCGACGTATCCGCCGAGGTGGACGTGCAGGTCGGCGTCGACCACGCCGGTCGCGAAGCCGACGACGAGCGAGCCGCCCGCCTCGGCGTACGCCGCGAGGTTCGCCGACTGCGCGTCGGTGAGCACGAAGTGCGCGGGAGCGACGACGACGCGGTACGCCGAGAGGTCCTGGTCGGCGCGCACGAAGTCGACCGCGAGGCCGAGCGACGTGAGCGCGACGTGCCACGCGAACAGCACCTCCTGGTATGCCACGGCGGTCGGCGAGGCCGGCTGCTCGAGCGCCCACCAGCTCTCCCAGTCGAGCGCGATCGCGACGTTCGACGCCACGCGCGACCCCGCGAGCCCGACCTCGGGGCGCGAGAGCTGCGCGAGCTCGCCGCCCATCTCCTCGATCTCGCGCCACACGCGCGTGTCGGTGCCGCCGTGCGGGACCATCCCCGAGTGGAACTTCTCCGACCCCGCGGCCGACTGCCGCCACTGGAAGAAGAGGATCCCATCGGCGCCGCGCGCGACCGCCTGGTACGACCAGGCGCGCATCTGCCCGGGCGCCTTCGGCGCGTTCCGCTCGCGCCAGTTCACCGCGCTCGGCGCCTGCTCCATGAGGATCCACGGCGCGCCGCCGCCGAGCGAGCGCATGAGGTCGCGCAGCATCGCCGCGTACGGCGTCGACAGCGGGTCGGCCGGGTCCGGGTAGGCGTCGTCGGAGACGACGTCGACCTCCTTCGCCCACTTCCAGTAGTCGGCGGGCTTGAAGAACCCCATGAAGTTCGTCGTGATCGGCACGTCGCTCGCAGCCCGGATCACCTCGACCTCGGCGCGGTAGCACGCGAGCAGCTCGTCGCTCGAGAAGCGGTCGAAGTCGAGCAGCTGCGTCGGGTTCCGGAACGTCGGCGCCGCACGCGGCGGGTCGACCTCGTCGAACGAGTCGTACCGCTGCGACCAGAACGCGGTGCCCCACGCCCGGTTGAGCTCCTCGATCGAGCCGTACCTCGCCTCGAGCCATCCGCGGAACGCCGCCGCCGACGCGTCGCAGTAGCAGTGGTGCACGTGGCATCCGTACTCGTTGTTCACGTGCCAGAGCTCGAGCGCCGGATGCCCCGCGTACCGCTCGACCAGGCGCTCGACGAGGCGTCTCGCGTACTCGCGGTAGACGGGCGAGCTCGGGCAGTACTGCTGGCGGCTGCCGACCGCGAGCCGCACGCCGTCCTCGGTCACCGGCAGGGTCTCGGGGTGCAGCTTCGCGAGCCACGGCGGCGGCGACGCGGTCGCGGTCGCGAGGTCGACGCGGATGCCTCCGGCGTGGAGGGTGTCGAGCACGTCGTCGAGCCATCCGAAGTCGTACTCGCCGGGCCGCGGCTCGAGCCGGGCCCAGGAGAACACCGCCACCGTCGCGAGCGAGATCCCGCCGCGGCGCATGAGCGTCACGTCCTCGTCCCACACCTCGCGCGGCCACTGCTCCGGGTTGTAGTCGCCGCCGTACCAGATCGTCACGATCCCGCCTTCCTCGTCGAAGTCATCCGTCCATCCTCGCGGTTCCGCGGGGTCGGCCCGGTCACTCCTTCACGCTCCCGGTCGCGAGCCCCGACTGCCAGTAGCGCTGGAGGAACAGGAACGCGAGCACGAGCGGGACGATCGACACGAGCGAGCCCGTGATCACGGTCGAGAACAGCGCCTGCGAGCCGCCGCCCTGGCTCGCCGCCGACTGCAGCTGCGCCAGCCCGACGGTGATCGGGTACAGGTCGGAGCTGTTCAGCATGATCAGCGGCAGGAAGTAGTTGTTCCACGTCGCGACCAGCGAGAAGAGGAACACCGTGACCAGTCCGGGCCCGAGCAGGCGGAGCCCGACCTGCCAGAAGATGCGGAACTCGCCGGCGCCGTCGACCCGCGCGGCCTCGATGAGGCCGTCCGGGATCGCGTCGGCCGCGTACACGCGCATGAGGTAGACGCCGAACGGGCTGACCAGCGAGGGCACGATCACCGCCCACGGGGTGTCCGTGAGGCCCGCGGCCGTGAACAGCAGGTACGTGGGCAGCGCGAGCGCCGTGAGCGGGATCATGATCGCGCCGAGCGTCGCGCTGAACAGCGCCTTCTTGCCGGGGAACTCGTACTTCGCGAACGCGTACCCGGCCATCGTGGAGAGCAGCGTCGCGCCGAGCGCGGCACTGATCGAGTACACGAAGGTGTTCACGAGCCAGCGGGTGAAGATGCCGTCGCGCACCGAGAACAGCGTCTGCAGGTTCTCCCAGAGCGAGAAGTCGCCGCCGAACCACAGCCCGAAGGTCGTGAAGAGCGCGGCGTTGTCCTTCGTCGCGGAGACGAGCAGCCACCACAGCGGCAGCACGAAGTACAGCACGCACAACCACAGCATCACCGTGAGCAGCGTGCTCCGGCGTCGCTCGGGGGCGAATCGGCGGCCCGTGCGGCGCGATCCGGTCGCGTCGCCGATCGTGACCGCGGCGCGGGTCTCGGTGGAGGTCATGACTGCCCCCGTTCCCGGCGCTCGCGCCGTTGCGTGCCGAGCTGGACGACGTACGACACCACCGCGATCACGATCCCGAGCAGGAACGCGATGGATGCCGCGTAGTTGAGCTCCTGGTTCACGAACGCGAGGTTGTAGGCGTAGAAGTTCGGCGTGTAGGAGTTGATCACCACGTTGGGCGCGACGATCGACAGCAGGCTCGGCTCGGCGAACAGCTGGAACGACCCGATGACCGAGAAGATCACGGTCAGCATGATCGCCGGGCGGATGGCCGGGATCTTGATGCTCCACGCGAGCCGGAACTGGCCCGCGCCGTCGATCTCGGCGGCCTCGTACAGCTCCCCGGGGATCGACCGCAGGGCCGCGTACATGATGATCATGTTGTAGCCGACGAACTCCCACGTGACGATGTTCATCATCGACCCGAGCATGTTCTCGGCCGAGAGGAACTCGGGCGTCCCGAGGCCGACCGCCCGGGAGATCTGGGCGAGCGGGCCGAAGTCGGGCCCGTACAGGTACCCCCACATGAGCGTGGCGACCACGGCGGGCACCGCGTAGGGCATGTAGATGAGCAGGCGGATCGCCTTCGATCCCCTGGCCCGGAGGCTGTCGAGCGCGAGCGCGAAGAACAGCGCGAGGCCGAGCATGATCGGCACCTGGACGACGAAGAACAACGCCACGCGGCCGAGGCCCTCGAGGAAGAGGGGGTCGGTGATCGCCCGGACGTAGTTGCCGAGGCCGGTGAACACCTCGCCGCCGACCAGCTTGCTCTCGAACAGGCTGAGGTACCCCGAGTAGACGAGGGGCACCACGAGCATCGTGATGAACACGATGAAGAACGGCAGCAGGAACAGGTACGCAGCGAGGTACTGCTTGCGCTTCGTGGTGCTCGTGCGGTGCCGCCCCGGCGGGGCTGCGGGGCGCCCGACGGTGGTGAGCGCCTGCGTTGCGGACATGGTGGCTCCTTCTCTCAGCTGATGGAGGACGAGGCGCCCGCCGGCAGGATGCGGCGGGCGCCCGCGCGGCTCACTCGACGGTGAAGCCCTGGTCCTCCGCGTACTTCACGAGCTGGTCCTGCCACGTGTCGAGGGCGGCGGCGATGTCGCCCTTGTCGGCGATGACCGTGCCCATGGTCTCCTCGTAGGTCGAGTACACGTAGTCCATGAACGGCACCCACTCGAAGTCGGTGTCGACCGTCGTCGAGATCTCGGCGAACAGCTTGTTGACCTGCTGGCCGCCGTAGAACTCCGAGGCCTGGTCGACGAACGCCGGGTCCTCGAGCACCGAGACCTGCGGCGGGAACAGGAACTGCTCCGTCGCGAGCTTCATGGCCGACTCGTGGTCGTTGTTGATGAACTTCGCGAGCTCGTACGCCGCGATGGGGTTCTTCGACGACGCGAGCACCGCGTCGGACGAGCCGCCCCAGTTGCCCGAGACCTCTTCACCGGCGGTCCACTGCGGCAGCGGCGCGGCGCGCCAGAGCCCCGACGTGCTCTCGGCGGTGCCCTGGAGGAAGATCGGCCCCCATGCCGCCGTGAGCCAACCCGCGTACTTGCCGTTCGCGAGCCCCTGGTACCAGGTGTCGTTGAAGTCGACGTCGGTCGAGATGAGGTCCTGCTGGATCAGGTCGGTCCAGTAGGTCGCGACCTCCTTCGCGGCGTCGCTGTTCACGTCGATCTTGACGGTCTCCTTGCCGTCGTAGCCGAAGGGCTTGATGCCCGCCTGCCAGAAGAAGCCGATCATCTGCCCGGCCTGCGTCGCGCCGAGGTTCGAGATGTACGACCCGGTCGTGTCCTTCACGGCCTTCGCGGCGGCCGCGTAGTCGTCCCACGTCGCGGGCGGCTCGGTGATGCCGGCCTGGGTGAGCAGGTCCTCGCGGTAGAGGTTGCCCATCGGGCCGACGTCCTGCGGGATCGCCCACACCTCGTCGGCGGGCGAGACCTGGTTCCACGCCCACTCCACGTAGTCGCCCGACAGGTCGTCGGCGCCGTACGGGGTGAGGTCGAGCAGCGACTCGGGGAGCACGAACGACGGGATGTACTGGTACTCGATCTGCGCGACGTCCGGTGCGCCCTCGCCCGCCTCGATGGCGCTGCGGAGCTTCTGGTAGTGCGGCAGGCCCTGGCCGACGTTCTCGACCTTGACGTCGATGGCGGGGTACTTCGCCTCGAACAGCGCGACCTCGTTCTCGATGTCGGGCACCCACGTCCAGAACGTGAGCTCGGTGGGCGTCTCCATCGCCTTGTCGATGTCGTCCTGGCTGACCGGCCCCTGGTCGGCGCCGCCGCCGGAACTCGGGGTGCATCCGGTGAGCAGGAGGCCGATCGAGACGACGCCGCACGTCAGCGCCAGTGCTGTTCTCCGTGTCTTCTTCATGATGAGTTCCTTCTGTGATCGGGCGGATCGCGATGATCCCTTGGTGCTCACTCGCCGGTGGCGACGTCGACGAACGCGCGCGTCGACCATGCGGAGAGGGAGACGTGGGTCCCCGCCGCGAGCGGTTCGCCCGTGACGAGGTCGGTGACGGGGGCGGCGAGCGCGAGGCGCTGCTCGGCCCACCCCCAGTTGAAGGCGAACCACGCGCGCCGACCGTCGGGCAGGGTGCCGGAGGCGACGGTGACGGGCAGGTCGCGGGCGGGCGCGAGGGCGTCGGCGACGGGTGCGGGCACGGCCCAGCGGACCAGGTCGGCCGCGAGCGCCGGCGAGGGGACGGTCCCCACGACGGTGATGCGCCCGTCGCCGTGCGCGGTCGTGGTCGCGGCGGGGAAGTCGCCGAAGCGCGGGTGCTCGTACCGGGCGAGCACCTCGACGCGGTCGGGGTCGTCGACGATGAGCCCGTCGATCCACCGGCGCGCGGTGCGCTCGCCGGCGGCGCCGCCGATGGCGGGCCCGCCCACGCGCGCGGTGCGCTCGCCGGCGGCGCCGCCGATGGCGGGCCCGCCCACGGTTCGGGATGCCTCGATCGGGGCATCCACCGTCACCGGCACGTCGTCGCGGACGTTGGAGTACTCGTCGTAGCGCACGCCGGCCGCCTCGGCGAGGCGCGCGGGCGCGACCTCGACGCGGGCGCGGGCCTCCTCGTCGCCGTAGCCGGTGCGGATGCCGATGACGAGATGGCCGCCGGCGGCGGCGTAGTCGCGGAGCAGGTCGAGGTCGGCGTCGGATGCCGCGTACAGCGCCGGCGCGACGAGCACGGGGAACCGTCGGGCGAGCTCGGCGGCGCCGATCGCCTGCGCCTGGCCCACGTGGAGGATGCGCGACTGGGCGCCGGCCTCGAGCACGCCGCGGTGGTAGGCGTCGACGATGCGCTGGTACGACTGCCGGTCGGGGTGCCCGTCGGCGGTCGCGAGCGGCGGGAAGAACTCGAGCGCGAAGCGGCTGTCATTCGACCAGAGGATCGCGACGTCGGCGTCGGGCTCGTACCCGTCGAGGGCGTCGCCGACGGCGGCGAACGCGGCGCCGAGCTCGGCGACCTCGCGGTAGACGCGGCCGGGGACGAGGCTGTGCGGCAGGACGCCGCCCCAGTAGGTCTCGGTGCCGTAGGGCAGCGTGTGCCAGTGCCAGTACTCGATCATCGCGGCGCCTCGGGAGACGAACGCGAACGCGGCCTGCGCGAGCTGGCCCGGGTACGGCGGCAGGTTGAGGTCGGAGCCGCCGATCGACTGCGCGTCGGTCTCGGTCACGAGGAATCGGGACTGCTTCGACGAGTAGAGCCGGTCGGCCTGGCGGAGCATGCCCGCCACGCCCGAGGTGGTCCACGGGGTCATCGGCTCGAGCTCGAGCGTCGCGTCGAGGTGGTCCTGCATGGCGTAGTACGGGTTGCCGGCGGTGACGTCGAGGGCCTCGACGAGCCGGTCGTCGGCCAGCGCCGGGCGCGGGTAGGCGATGCACGTGGTGATGAACTGCTCGGGCGCGGCGTACTCGCGCACGAGGTCGGCCTGCCACGCGATGAACTCGGTCGTGAGGTCGGCCTGGTAGCGGCGCCAGGCGAGGTCGTACTGCGGCAGGGTGTTGCCGTCGGGCGTCCACAGGTCCGACCAGTCGCCGAGCCGGTGCGACCAGTAGGTGAGGCCCCACTCGCGGTTGAGCGTGTCGACGTCGCCGTACTTCGCCTTCAGGCGTCGCACGAACCGCTGGAAGCTGCCGCGATTGTGGAACAGCACCATGCCCGGCTCGTTGTCGACCTGGAAGCCGATCACCGCGGGGTGATCGGCGTAGCGGCCGACGACGGCGCGGATGACCCGCTCCGCGTGGAACCGGAAGGCGGGGTGCGAGTAGTCGACCTCCTGGCGGGCGCCCCAGGGCATCGGCTCGCCCGTGCGGGGCTCGGCGGCGATCTCGGGGTACGCGGTCTGCAGCCACGGCGGCACCGCGTAGGTGGGCGTGCCGAGGATGACGCGGATGCCCCGGGCGTGCGCCCCGTCGAGGACCGGCTGGAGCCAGTCGAGGTCGAACTCGCCGTCGCGCGGCTCCCACGTCGACCAGACCGACTCGCCGACCCGGATCACCGTGAACCCGGCCTGCTGCATGAGGTCGAGGTCGGCCTCGGTGCGCTCGTCGCGGTGGTACTCGGCGTAGTAGGCGGCGCCGAAGAGGATTCCGCTGAGCGGCTGGGCGGGTCGTGGGTCGTTCATCTCGCGTACGTACTCCGTTGTCGTCGTCTGGGGGTCCGCAGGGAATGTTTTCGGAAACATCACCGCACAACACGAATGTTGTCGATAACATTGCGTCTGTCAAGCAGAAATTCCGAGCGTGTCCCGCGCCCGCTACGGTGGGAGCGCGGCCATCGCCGGAAAGGAGCCGCACATGGAGTCGAGCGAGTCCGCCGTGACACGCAGGCCTGCGACGATCTACGACGTCGCGCAGGCGGCCGGCGTCTCGCACCAGACCGTCAGCCGGTTCCTCAAGGGATTCGAGGGCATCCGTCCCGAGACCCGCGAGAAGGTCGAGCGCGCGCTCGACGAACTCGGCTACCGACCCAACCTCACGGCGCGCAGCCTGAAGTCGGGCCGATCGCACCGCATCGGCGCGCTCACCCACGAGGTCTCGCACGTCGGTCCGAGCCGCATCGCGGCGGGCGCCGGCGCCGCCGCCCGCGAAGCCGGATACGTGCTCGACCTCGTCGCGCTCGACGTGGACGACGCGCGATCGATCGAGGAGTCCCTCGAACTCCTCACCCAGCACGACCTCGCCGGTGTGCTCGCGCTCTCCTCGACCGACGCGATGACCCGCGCCTTCGAGGAGACGCGGTTCCGCGTACCCGCGCTCATCGCCGTCTCGAGCGACTCCGACGGCGGTCGTCACGACCCCGCCGCGACGCACCTGCACGAACTCGTCGACCACCTCGCAGCCCTGGGCCACCGCCGGTTCGTGCACATCGCGGGCCCGGTCGAGTGGCCGGCGGCGCGCTGGCGCACCCAGATGTACGAGCGCGCGGTCGACGAGCTCGGACTGACCTCCGTCGGAGTGCTGCCGGGCGACTGGTCGTCGCGGTCGGGCTACCAGGCGATCATGTCGCTCCCGACCCTGCCCCACGCGACCGCCTACGTCGCGGCGAACGACCAGACGGCCCTCGGCGTCATGCTCGCGCTCAAGGAGCGCGGCGTCCGGATCCCCGAGGACGTGAGCGTCGTCGGCATCGACGACATCGGCGACGCCGCGTACTTCGACCCGCCGCTCACGACGCTCCACCTCGAGTTCGAGGCCCAGGGCCAGGCATCCGTGCTCGAGCTCATCGCGACCATCGAGGGCGCGCCCCGCACCTTCGACCCCATCGCCCAGCCCCACGTCGTGGCCCGGCGGTCGAGCGGGCCCGCCCCCCGCTGAGGCCGCGCGCCGGCACCGCCCTCCGTCCACCGCACGCGACCTCGCCGGCACCCGCACGGCCGGGTCGGCGCCGGAGTAGCATCATCGGCACCCCGGACGGGAACGGAGCATCCCATGAGCGGCAGCGGAACGAGCAGCGGCACCGGAACGAGCGACGACCCCTGGCAGCTGACCACGGCGCCCGGCTCGAGCGCCTACACGATGTACCGGGACGACGCGATGGATCCGCCCTCCCTCGTCTGCCAGGTCGGGACGACCACGCTGCGCTACCACGCCTCGGCGGTCGACGACCTGCACGCGTGGCTCGTCGCACAGGGCGACTGGGTGCCGCTCGGCGCGGCCGACGAGCAGAAGCCGGCCCCGCCCGGGTCGGTCGAGGCCTGGGGGCGCGACCCCGGCAACCCGGTCGGCGGCTGGTACGGGCTGCGCAAGGGCTACCGGGGCCGGTTCGGGATGTACCTGCCGCCGCTCCTCGAGCACCTCGGGCTCGCCGAACTCACGCACGAGAAGCGGAACAACTCGGTCCGGGCGATCTGACTCCGGGGCGCATCGGGCTTCGATCCGACGGCGCGACGGATGCCCCGTGGACGACCCGTGCGGATGTCGGCGCCCCGCGATAGCGTGCCCTCCGTACGTCGCGCAGCGCGGGGCCATCCGTGCGCCCGTCGTGCGCCGGCTCCCGACGGAAGGGACGACATGGGCCACCTCGAAGACCTCCGCAGCCAGCTCACCGGCACCCTCGTGCTGCCCGGCGAGCCCGAGTACGACGCGGCCCGCGCCGCGTGGAACCTCGCGGTCGACCAACGCCCCGCGGCGGTCGCGACCCCGGCAGACGTCGCCGACGTGCAGGCGATCGTGCGGGCCGCGCGCGCGGCGGGCCTCGGCGTCAGCACCCAGCCCAACGGGCACGGCGCCGACGCCGACCTCGAGGGCGTCGTGCTGGTCAGGCCGAGCCGGTTCGACGAGATCACCGTCGACGTCGAGGCATCCGTGCTGCGCGTCGGGGCCGGCGTGAACTGGGGCCGCGCGCTCGCCCGGCTCGACGGGACCGGCCGCATCGCGCTCGCGGGATCGAACCCCGAGGTCAACGCCGTCGCGCTCGCGCTCAACGGCGGGCAGTCCATGTTCAGTCGGCGATTCGGCCTCACCGCGCGTTCGGTGATCGCGGTCGACCTGGTGGATGCCTCGGGCGAGGCCCGGCGGATCGACGACGCGTCCGACCCCGACCTGATCTGGGCGCTGCGCGGCGGCGGCGGCCTGTTCGGCGTCGTCACGGCGATCGAGGTCGCGCTGTTCCCCGCCGATGCGCTGTTCGGCGGCAGCCTCGCGTTCCCGATCGAGTCGGGGGTCGAGGTGCTCCGCGCCGGATTCGCGCTCGCGCGCGACGTGCCCGAACTCGGGCTCGACCTCGGGCTCGCGCGCTTCCCCGACCTGCCGCTCGTGCCGCCGCCCCTGCGCGGCCGGACGGTCGCGACGGTCGCACTCGTCCACGTCGGCGACGAGGCGACCGGGCGTTCGTACGCCGACCGGCTGACCGCGGTGGCCGCTCCCGTCGCGGACACGCTGACCGCCTTCACGATCGGGTCCCTCGCGGCGGTCGCCGCGGAACCGACCGCTCCGATGCCGAACGCCGACTTCGGCGCTGCGATCGACGCGCTCGACGACGCGTTCGCCGCGGAACTCGTCGACGCGTTCCTCGCGGGCGCCGACCACGGTCTCATGCGGGTCAGCGTCCGGGCGCTCGGCGGTGCCATCGCCGACGAGCTCGGGGCCGACCTCGCCGCGGTCGGCGCGGTGCACGCCGGCGGGTTCCTGAACTCGGGCGTCGTGCTCCTCGACCCGAGCATCGACGCCCCGGCGGCGCTCCGGCCGCTCCGGGAACTCGCGGCGAGGCATCCCGGCGACCGGGTCGTGCCCACGTTCCTCGGCCGCGGGACCACGCTCGCCGACGCGTACCCGCGCGAGGTCGTCGAGCGACTCGCCGCCGTGAAGCGGCGCGTCGATCCCGACGGCGTGATCCGCGCCAACCGTCCGATCGGAGCATGAGCGACATGGCTGCCAACACGAACGCGACCGACCCGGAATTCACCGACCCGAACGTCGGCGACCCGGGCGTCACCATCCTCGACGCCGCGGTCGTCGACTGGCTGCTCTCGGCCGATCCGGGGGTCGCGTGGCAGGCCAAGCGAGACCTGCTCGACGCGCCGCCCGACGAGGTCGCCGCCGAACGCGCGCGCGTCGCGGTCGAGGGCTGGGGGCGTCGGCTCCTCGACGCCCAGGCCGACGACGGGTACTGGGGCGGTCTCGTGTACGGGCCGCATCGGGAGCGCAACACGGTCATGTGGACCATGCAGACGCTCTGGCGACTCGGCATCGATCCGGCGGATCCCGCGGTGCGACGCGCGGTCGAGCGCGTGCGCGACGGCGTCGCCTGGACCGAGGAGGAGGGCGGTCGGCCGTTCTTCTCGGGCGAGATCGAGGAATGCGCGAACGGCGGCGTGCTCGCGCAGGCGTCGTACTTCGGCATGCTCGACGCGGGCGCGGCCGACCTCGTGCCGCGCCTCGTCGGGCAGGTCCGCGGCGACGGCGGCTGGAACTGCGAACCCGATTCCGACCGGTCCTCGTTCGACTCCACGCTGTGCGTGCTCGAAGGGATCTGGGGCTACCAGGCGGCGACCGGCGACGCGGACCCCGCGCTCGACGCCGCCCGACGCAGCGGCGAGGAGGTGCTGCTCGAACGCAACCTCTACCGCCGGCTCTCCACGGGCGAGGTCGTGAAGGAGCGGTACCTGAACTTCGGCATGCCGACCTACTGGTTCTACGACGTGCTGCGCGCGCTCGACGGGTTCCGGTCGGCCGGCCGCGCACCGGACCCGCGGATCGCGCCCGCGCTCGACGTGCTCCTCGCGCAGCGCGGCGACGACGGCCGGTGGCCGGCGGGCCGGCGCTGGGCCGGCACCGAGCGCTACGAGATCGACGCGCCGCCCGGCGAGCCGAGCCCGTGGAACACGCTCCGCGCGCTGCGCGTGCTGCGCTGGGCCGCGCCGGTGCTCGACGCCGCGGCGGCCTGATCGAGCGGCGCCGGCGCGGCGGCGCCCCATCCTGACGACGAAGACCGATCGAACCGTCCGACCAACCCACCGCCCGACCTAACCGATTGAAGGAGCCGCATGTCGTTCCAGGCATATCTCGACAACATCGAGCAGAAGACCGGCCTCACGCCGCGTCAGTTCATCGAACTCGCGCACGAACGCGGCTTCGACGAGACCACCAAGGCCACGCCCATCGTCGAGTGGCTCGCGGCCGACTACGGCCTGGGCCGCGGCCACGCGATGGCGCTCGTGCACGTCATCACGAAGGGTCCGCAGATCGCCGCGAAGCACGTCGACTCGGGCACCGCGCACAGCGACCCGTCCGACACGCTCTGGCTCGACGGAGCGACGACGAACCCGAATAAATGAGCCGACGCGTACGTCCGCCATGTCGGCCGGGCGTGCCAGGCTGACCGGGTGGGGATCGAGGTGCGACCCGCGACGTCGTTCGCGGACGTGGCGACGATGGTCGGGCCCAAGCGACCCGACGCGAACGTGTGCTGGTGCCTCAGCTACCGCATCGGCTCGGTCGAGAACCAGGCGCTGCGCGGCACGGACCGTGGCGACCGGGTCGCACAGCTCATGCGCGAGGATCCGCCGCCCGGCGTGCTCGCCTACGACGGCGACGAGGTCGTCGGGTGGGCGGCGGTACATCCGCGCGCCGAGACGAGCTTCGCGCGCAACCGGCGGATCCCGCACGTCGACGACCTCGACGTGTGGAGCGTCTGGTGCATCCGGGTCCGGCCGGGGCACCGCGGGACGGGCCTCTCGCACCACCTGCTCACCGGCGCGGTCGAGTTCGCGCGCGCGAACGGGGCGCCCGCCGTCGAGGGGTACCCGGTCGACAACCGGGGACGGAAGGTCGACCTGACGATGGCGTACGTCGGTACGCGCGCGCTGTTCGAGCGGGCCGGGTTCGAGGTCGCCGCCGAGACGACCAGCGTGTTGAACGGGTTCCCCCGCGTGCTCATGCGACTCGACCTGCGGTGAGCCGCGGGCCGGCGGCGGCGGGTCGGCCGACCGTGCCCCGGGCGCCCGTCAGCCGACCGCGCCGCGTCAGCCGATCGCGGCCGGGATGCGGGCGAGCACGCCCGGCCAGCCCCGGCCCATCCCCTCGTACGCCTGCCGGCCGAGCGGGCTGTCGAGGTCGAGACCCGCGTGCGTGAAGAACAGTCGCGTGCCGGTGCCCTCGGGCTCGAGCCGGAACGTCAGCGTCGAGTCGAGCACGCCCTCGGCGAACGAGTACCGGATCATCCGGCCCTCCTCGATCTCGAGGACGCGGCAGCGCTGGGTGCCCCACGGCCCCATTTCCATGGTGAACTCGTGACCCACGACGGGCCGGAGGTCGCCGGCCGACCACCACTTCGCGACGGTCTCGGGGGTCGTGATCGCGCGCCAGACGGCGTCGACCGGGTGGGCCAGGAACTCGTCGAGCTCGATCGCGGCGTCGGTGGTGGTCATCGGTGCTCCTCGTCGAGGACCGCGCGCAGGTCGCGCAGTCGGCCCTTCCAGTACTGTTCGAACGGCTCGAGCCAGTCCGCGGCATCCGCCAGCGGCCCCGCCTCGAGGTGGTAGATGCGCTGCTGTCCCGCGCGCTCGTCGCGCACGAGCCCGACGGCGGCGAGCACCTGGAGGTGCTCGGACACCGACGGCCGGCCGATCGCGAAGTGCGCGGCGAGCTCGTTCACCGACTGCGGCCGGTGCCGGAGTTCGGTGAGGATGCTCCGCCGCGTGGGGTTCGCGAGGGCCGTGAAGACATCGGGCATGCCAGGACTATACGTCGGAAATATCCGACATGTCGAATTCCTCCGACGAATCCCCCTGGTGCGCGGTCGCCACGTCGAGCACGTACAGGGCCGCGTCGTGCCGGACGGCGCCGACCTGCAGCGCCCCGGGGAGCGTGCGCTCGACGGACATCCCGAGCCGCTCCGCGACGCGACGGCTGCGCACGTTCCCGAGGCCGATGCGCGCCTGCACCACGTCGATCCGGTCGCTCCGGCGCGCGAGCTCGACGAGGGCCTCGGCGGCACGCGTGACCAGGCCGCGTCCCTCCCACTCGCCGTCGATCCACCAGCCGATCTCCGCGACCCGGCGATCCTCCTCGAGCCGCAGCGAGATCGAGCCGACCGGCACGCCGCCGACGCGGATCACCATGGGCGCCACCGTTCCCCCGCGCCACGCCGCGAGGTTCCACTCGGTGTACTCGACCATGCCGGCCCGGGTCTGGTCGCCGTGCGCCCACCCCTCCCACTCGCGGAGCCGGTCGAGGTTGCGTTCGGTGAGGCGCAGCATCTCGTCGACCGTCCCGCTGTCGCGGAGCGCGAGGACGACCCCGCCGCCCAGGTCGATGGCGGCGTCCGGCAGCACGTCCGGGAGCATGCCCGCAGCCTAACCCCGCGCGGGCCTGCGACCGCGCGGTCGCCCCGAGTTCACCCGCAACCCCCTTCCACCGTCCGCGAGCGCGGGCTAGCGTGACAGCGGCGACAGCGCCTCGGGGAAGGACAACGGATGGCACGCATCACCGTCGGCAGCGAGAACTCGGCCGAGCTCTCGATCCACTACGACGACCAGGGCGCGGGGCAGCCGGTCGTGCTGATCCACGGGTTCCCGCTGAACGGCGAGTCCTGGGGCAAGCAGCAGGCGGCGCTCATCGACGCCGGGTACCGCGTGATCAGCTACGACCGGCGCGGGTTCGGCGCCTCGAGCAAGGCCTCGTCCGGCTTCGACTACGACACGTTCGCGGCCGACCTCCACGCGCTGATGGAGGCGCTCGACCTCCACGACGCGGTGCTCGTGGGCTTCTCGATGGGCACCGGCGAGGTCGCGCGGTACGTCGCGACCTACGGGAGCGCGCGGGTCGCGAAGGTCGCGTTCCTCGGCTCGCTCGAGCCGTACCTGCTGAAGACCGACGACAACCCGGGCGGCGCCGGACCGATCGAGTTCTTCGAGGGGATCGCGGCGAGCGTGCGAGCCGACCGGTACGCGTT
This sequence comes from Agromyces sp. MMS24-JH15, assembly GCF_043518605.1. Classification (GTDB taxonomy): domain Bacteria; phylum Actinomycetota; class Actinomycetes; order Actinomycetales; family Microbacteriaceae; genus Agromyces. Next base: position 1,943,252 of record NZ_CP171358.1, on the reverse strand, counting down.
CCTCACCGGGTTCTTCCGCGACTTCTACGATCTCGACGAGTTCCTCGGCTCGCGCATCTCGCAGGAGGCGGTCGACGCGAGCGTCGCGGTCGCGAACCACGCCGGCAACGTCGCGATCGCCGCGGCGCCGCTGACCTGGCCGACCGACTTCCGCGCCGACATCCCCAAGCTGGATGTCCCGGCGCTCATCCTGCACGGCACCGCCGACCGGATCCTGCCGATCGACGTGACCGCACGCCGATTCCGCGAGCTCCTGCCGGACGCGACCTACGTCGAGATCGAGGGCGCCCCGCACGGCCTGCTGTGGACCCACGGCGACGAGGTCAACGAGGCGCTCCTCGCATTCCTCCGCGGCTGACCTGCCGGAGTCGGCGAGCGCCGGTGGAGTCGGCGCGTATCGAGACCACGAACCGGATCTCGATACGCGTCACCGCTGCGCGTCGGCGCTACTCGATCACCGAGGGGACCGAGCGGAGGAGGAACTCCACACCGGCCTGTCGGAAGACGCGCGAGCCCGGGGTGTTGAAGTGGTGCCGGTCCGGGACCTCGACGAACTCGCCGCCGGGCGTCGCCTCGGCGAGCGCGCGCGAGCGCTCGATGATCGCGTCCTCGGTCCCGGTCGCGAACAGCACCGGCACGCGCGGCGGGTTCGCGGGATCCGGATCCGCGTCGCCGAGCCGCATCCCCTCGGCGAGCGCGATGAGCGCCCGAAGGTCGTTGCCCGCGACCCGCTCGGCGAGCGTCACGTACGCCTGGGTGATCGGGTCTTCGACGGGCGTGCCGTGCTCGACGAGCGCTCGCGCCTGGTCGACCCGGAGTCGCGCGAGCGGGCGCCCGTCGGGGATCCCGCCGAGCACCGCGCGGTCGATGCGCCCGGGCGCCTGCACGGCGACCTGCCAGCCGACGCGCGCTCCGAGCGAGTACCCGACGTAGCGCACGGTGTCGAGGAGGTAGGCGTCGAGCACGGAGACGACGTCGGCGACGAAGCGGTCCATGGCGTACGCGGATGCCTCGTGCGGCGTGTCGCTCGCGCCGTGCCCGCGCTGGTCGAGCCCGATGACGCGGAAGCCCGCGCGCGTGAGGTCGCGCACCCAGCCGGTGCTCACCCAGTTGTCGCGGCAGCTCGAGGCGAAGCCGTGCACGCAGAGGACGGTCGGGGCATCCTCGTCGCCCCATGAGTAGGTCGCGAGCCGCCGGCCCTCGGCCGACATCACGACCTGCGGTGCGGGCATCTCGATGAGCGAGGGCAGGGACGGGGTCACCTCGGTATTCTCCCCCGCGCGGATGCCCCGCACGGTTCCCCCGCGCGGATGCCCCGCCCGACGTCAGCCCTCGAAGTCCTCGGGTTCGACGTCGTCGAGGAACCGCTTGAACTCGTCGACCTGCTCCTCGGCCGTGCCGGCGGGCGCCGGGGCATCCGCACCGCCCGCCTCGGATCCGCCCGACTCGCCCGCGGATTCCTCGGCCGCCGGCTCGACCATCGCGGCGGGCACGCCCGCGTCGTCGACGACCTCGTCGGCGACGTGGATCGGCGCCCCGACGCGCACGGCGAGCGCGATCGAGTCCGACGGGCGCGCGTCGAGGATCGTGCGTCCCGTCGCGGTGTCGAGCGTGATCTCGGCGTAGAACGTGCCGTCCTCGATGCGTGTCACCTCCACGCGCGCCACGCTCGCCCCGACCGTGCCGAGGATCGTCGCCATGAGGTCGTGCGACATCGGGCGCGGCGCGGGTTCGTCGCTCAGCGCGATGAGCGTGGACGTCGCCTCCTGGCCGCCGATCCAGATCGGCACGACGCGGCCCTCGCCCTCCGCCTCGCCGAGCGGCTTCAGGAGGACGACGTGCTTGCCCGTGGCATCCAGTGCGATGCCGAGCACGCGGACCTGCACCATGTCGCCTCCCGCCGGACGATCGGAGGTGGGACTGCCATGCTACGTCGCGCGCCGGTCGGCCACGCCCCCGGCGCGGCCGCCCCGCGCGGTTGGGTACCGTTGTCCGGTGACCGGAACACCTCCTCCGTCGGATTCCCCCCTCCCGCACGTCGTCATCGTCGGCGGCGGCTTCGCCGGCGTGAACGCGGCCGGCGCCCTCCGCGATGCGCCCGTGCGGGTCACGCTCATCGACCGGCGCGTGTACAACACGTTCCAGCCCCTGCTCTACCAGGTGGCGACGGGCGGCCTGAACCCCGGCGACGTGACTCACTTCCTCCGCAGCCTCCGGGTCTCGCAGCGGAACCTCGACATCGTGCACGAGCACCTCATGGAGATCGACCCGGATGCCAAGCGGATCCGCCTGCTCGACGGCCAGGAGATCGCGTACGACTACCTCGTCCTCGCGAACGGCGTGACGACCACCTACTTCGGCACGCCCGGCGCGAAGGACCACGCGTTCGCGGTGTACTCGCGGTCGCAGGCCATCCGGATCCGCGACACGCTCTTCACCCGGCTCGAGCGGGCGACCCAGCAGGGCGGCCGGACGGGCGGCCTCGAGGTCGTCATCGTCGGCGGCGGGCCCACGGGCGTCGAGATGGCGGGCGCGCTCGCGGAGCTCCGCGACCAGGGCCTGCGTCCCGCCTACCCGGAGCTCGAGGGCGACGCGTTCTGCATCACGCTCGTGCAGCGCAGCGACGAGCTGCTGAAGCCCTTCGTGCCGAAGCTGCGCCGGTACGCGGAATCCGAGCTCCGCCGCCGCAGCGTCGAACTGCGGTTCGGCGCGGGCGTCGCCGCCGTGCGGGCCGACGCGGTCGAGCTCTCGGACGGCACGTCGCTGCCGTCGGACATGACGATCTGGGCCACGGGCGTCGCACCGCACGAGGAGGTGCGCTACTGGTGCCTCCCGCTCGACGCGCACGACCGGATCCGCGTCGGCGAGGACCTGCAGGTCGAGGGCCTGCCCGGCGTGTTCGCCGCCGGCGACGTCGCGATCGCGCCGCAGGACCTGCCCCAGCTCGCGCAGCCCGCGATCCAGGGCGGCGCGCACGTCGGCCGGCAGATCCTCCGCCTCATCGCGGGCCAGCCGACCCAGCGCTTCGAGTACTACGACAAGGGCCAGCTCGCGATCATCGGCCGCCGCTCGGCCGTCGGCGAACTGCCCGGCATCGCGAACCTCCCGGTCCTGCACTCGATCCGGTTCCTGCAGAAGGTGCCCGGATTCGCCCGCACCATCACGCTGACCCGCTTCCGGGCGTGGGCGGTGTGGCTGTTCGTGCACATCATGAGCCTGCTCGGCTCACGCAACCGGCTGACGACCATGGTCGGGCTCGCCGCCCGCTACGGCGCACGGTGGTACCGCACGCCCGTGCCGATCGTCGGCGACGTGCCGGCGATCCGGCCGACGAAGGCGCAGCGGCTGCGCCTCACCCCCGAGCAGCAGCGGGCGGTCGAAGAGGCCATCGAGTCGGACCGCGCCGACGAGGTCATCTCGATCGCGACGCCGGCCGAGTCGAACGCGGAGCCGTTCCAGGACTGAGCGGATGCCCGCACGGGATTACGCGGTGGTCGTTGAGTGAGGAGCGGAGCGACGAGTCGAAACGGCGCGAGGGCGTTTCGACTCGCTTCGCTCGCTCAACGACCGGGGCCCCGGCCTGGGGCATCCGTCGCACTCGAACTCAGCCGTGCCCGATGTCGAGCCAGCCGTCGGGGCCGTCGATCGCCTTGGGCGCCGCCGGACCCGCGGTGCCGCTCGCGCCGCCCGCATTCCGCATCGCCGCGAGCTGGCGGTCGATGTCGGCCTGCGCCGAGAGCGACGCGAGCTGGCGCTCGATGTCGGCGTCGGGTGCGGCCGTGAGGTCGGTGAGCGCGCCGGACGCGAGGAGCTCGTTCGTCGCGGCCGCACGCGCCTGCATCTGCGCGACCTTGTCGCGCGCGCGGTCGAGGCTCGACCCGACGTCCTCGATGGTGGAGCTGATGCCCGACACCGCCTCATTGGCGCGCACCTGCGCCTCGGAGGCCGTGTAGGTCGCCTTGATGGTCTCCTTCTCGATGCGGAACGCGGCGACCTGGTCGGTGAGCCGTCGCTCGCGCTCCTGGAGCTGCGCGGTCTGCTGATCGAGCGACGTGTACTGCTGCTGCAGCTGCACGACCTGCCCCTGGAGCATCGCGCGCCGTTCGAGCGCCTGGCGGGCGAGATCCTCGCGCCCCTGCGCGAGCGCCTCCGAGGCCTGGGCGCCGAGCCGCTGGTAGCGGGAGCCGAGTTCCTGGCCCTGGAGCTCGATCCGCTTCTTGGCGGTGGCGACCTCGGCGACGGCCTGGCGGACCTGCTGGAGGAGCTTCACCTGCTGGTCGTAGCTGTCGTCGAGGGTGTCGCGCGGATCCTCGAGCTTGTCGAGCACCTTCGAGGTCTTGGACCGGAAGATGGTCCGCACGCGCGCGCTGTTGCCGTTGCTCATGATCGGTTCCCCTTGTCTCGGGCTGTGGAGGGCTGTCGTTGGCCGGGACCCCAGTTCGCCGCCCAGTTCGCACCCCAGTGGGCGCCCCAGTCGGCTCCCCTGGCCGAACGGTGCGCGGTGTCGCGGACGGCGTCGCGGATCGCCTCGCGCACGGGCTCGCGCAGCGCGTCGCGGGCGGCGGGCCGGGCGGCGGCGGGCGTCGCAGCGGCGGCGGGCGCCGCGGCGGCCGCGGGCTGCGGTCGGCCGGCGTGGTCGCGGCGGTTCAGGTCCTGGAGCTGCTGGATCCCGGCGTGCAGCGACTGCACCTCGCGCTCGACCTCGGCGTCGAGATCGGCGAGCGTGTCGTCGGTGGTGCCGGACAGGCCCGATGCCACGGCCGAGCGCACCTGCCGGACGAGGTGCTCGACCTGTTCGACGCGGCGCCGCGCCGAGCCGAGCTCCGACTGGAGCACGCCCGAGTCGAACTCGCTCTCCAGGAGCTGCAACTGGAGGTCGAGCACGCGGGCCTCGTCCTGGATGCGCGCGAAGAGCCTCGCGAGCTCGCGTCGGGGACCGGCCGGCCGGCCGGCGTGTCCGGCGCCCGGGCGCCCGGAACCCGAACGGCCCGATCCGCTCGATCGGCCGCCGCCCGTTCCGACGGTGTCGGGCGCGCCGCCCGCGCCCAGCTCGATGGCCGCCTGCCCGCTGCGCAGGCTGTCGGCGAGCCGCGTGCGCAGTCGCAGCACGCTCCGCTTCGGCCCGTGGCTGAGGTTCGTCCGCATGCGGAGCGGGCCGACGGCCCGGCTCCGGCGGAAGCGGCGGAACACCGCCCTGACCACGAGCACGGCCGTCACGACGACCGCCAGCGACATCAGCACGAGCCCGCCGAGCACGACGAGCACGAACTCGATGCCGGTCATGGGCACCACCCCCGGTTTCCGCTGCCTTGATCCGAAGACGCGATATAACGCGACATGCAGGACACCATACGCCCGATCAGGCGGAACCGTGAGTCCCAGTTGCCGGATCCGCAGCCGACGCGCAGGCGACGAGGTCAGGCCTCGGCGGCGAGGAACCTCGCGATCCGCTCGATGGCGTCGCGCTGCGCCGGATGCCCCGGCATGTTGAGGAATCCGTGCGTCGACCCGCGTTCGACGGCGTACGCGACATCCACGCACGCCTGCGCGAGCTCGCCGACGTAGCCCTGCGCGGACGGGCGGAGGTCGTCGGCCTCCGCGGTGATGACGAGGGCGCGCGGCGCACCGCGCAGGTCGTGTCCGGCCGGGAACGCGTACGGCTCGGCGCTGTGCTGCGCATCCGGTTCGCCGCCGAGGTAGTTCGCGTTGATCGCGCGCGTCGCCGACGGCGGGAACCGCATCCACCCGGGGAGTTCGCCCATCATGCGCTCGAGGTCCGCGTCCATCGGGGGCAGCACGCGGTGCAGCACGGGATAGACGAGCACCTGCGCGAACGCGTCGACGCCGTCGCCGTCGCGCAGGCGCAGCGCCGCGCCCGCGGCGAGGTTGCCGCCCGCGCTCGCGCCGCCGATCGCGACGCGCTCGGGGGCGCCGCCCCAGTCGGCTGCGTGCTCCACCGCCCACGCGACGGCGTGCGCAGCCTGCTGCGAGGCCACCGGGTAGGCCGCGCGCGGGCGGTCGCCCGGGTCCTCGAGGTCGAGCCCGTCGGGGAGCGGGAAGTCGGGCAACGCCTCGGGCGGCGGCAGGTGCTTCGCGGCGTCGAGTGAGGCGAGCGTGTAGTCGACCGAGACGACCGTGGTCCCCCGCGCGGCGAGGTCGCGTGCGGTGCGATCGGCCTCGGGCATCTCGAGGTCGCCGAACATGAAGGCGCCGCCGTGCAACCAGACGAGGGTGGTCCCGTTCGATTCCTCGGCGCGGTACACGCGCACGGTGAAGTCGTGGCCGGCCGCGCTGAGCGCGACGTCGATGGGTTCCATGGAGTCCTGTTCGTGGGTCATGCGGTGGGCTGCGTCGCCGTCACGCGGGCTGCGAAGCGGATCGCCGCGTCGAAGAGCGCGGCGACGCGCTCGGGCGCGACGCCGCGCCAGAAGTGGCCGGCACCGGGCTCGACGAGGAGCTCGACCTCGACCCCGACCGCGCGCAGCGCGTCGGCGAGCGCGAGCGACTGCGCGAGCGGCACGGCGTCGTCGGCATCGCCGTGCGCGAGGTGGAACGGGGGTGCGGCGGGGTGCACGTGCGAGACCGGGCTCGCGGCGCGCGCGACGTCGGGCAGGTCCGGGACCGGGCCGCCGATCCAGCGGTCCTCACGCGAAGCGCCGGGCGCGTCGACGCCGAGCGAGCGGGTGTGCTCCTCCATCGCGAACAGGTCCGACGGGCCGTACCAGTCGACGACGCCGCGCACGCGCGCCCCGGGTTCGAGCCCGACGAGCGCGGCCAGGGTGCCGCCCGCCGAGCCGCCCCAGAGCACGACCCGGTCGGGGTCGAGCCCGTGCGCGGCCGCGGCATCCGACGAGATCCACGCGAGGGCGCGGCGCACGTCGTCGACCTGGGCGGGGAACACCGCCTCGCCGCTCAGCCGGTAGCTCGCGGCGACCACCGCGAATCCGGCGTCAGCGATGCGTCCGAACGACTCGGCCTCCGACACGAGCGGAGTGAACTCGCGGCGCGAGCCGCGGAGCCATCCACCGCCGTGCAGTTCGAGGACGACCGGGTGCGGGCGCGGCCCCTCGGGCAGGTGCAGGTCGAGTTCGAGCGGGCGGAAGCCCGCGTCGGCCGCGAACCCGAGGTCGCGGATCACGCGATGCTGCTGCATCCGCGCCCCTTCCGTCCTCGTCGCCCGATCAGTCCTTGAACTGAAACTCGGGCATGAACACGGTCGCGTACTTCTCGCCGGCCGCGCGCATGACCTCGAACGGCGGCACGAAGACGCCCTCGGGCTCGTCCAGCTCGGTCTTCTGACCGATGCCGTGGAAGAAACGCTCGAACCCCGCGGTGCCGCAACCGAACACCTTCGTGCTGTTGTGCACCTGGAACGCGTGCACGATCCCGGCCGGCACGTACGCGAAGTCGCCCGTGACGAGCGTCGACTTGGAGTGGTACTCGTCCTGGTCGTCCATCCACACCGAGATCTCGCCGTCGACGACGTAGAAGATCTCGTGCGTCTTCAGGTGGGTGTGCGCGGGGATCCGGTCGCCCTGGCGCGCCTTCATGGTCCAGGCGCCGTACTGGTCGTCGGTCTCGTCGCCCGACAGCAGGATCGTGAAGAGCTGGTCGAACACGAGGGACTTCTCGCCCTGGCCCTCGGCGAGGACGAACGGCTTCGGCGCGGCCGGCAGGATGCCGGCGAACTGGACCTTGTCGGGGTCGTCGGCGGGGAACGTGGTCATGGGGTCTACCTCCTTGTAGAGCGGGTCGGGTTGGTGCGGTGCGGTGCGTGGTGCAGGTCGGTTCAGGATGCCGCGGCGAACCGCGTCTCGAGCGCGCCGATGCCCTCGATACTGCTGACGAGGACGTCGTCCGGGCGGATGAACCGCTGCGGCGTCCGGCGGTTGCCGATGCCGGACGGGGTGCCCGAGAAGATCAGGTCGCCGGGCAGCAGCGGGCAGACCGCGGAGAGGCGGGCGATGAGCTCCGGCACGTCGTACAGCATGAACGACGTGCGGGAGCCCTGCATCCGCTCCCCCGACAGGTCGGCCGTGATCGCGAGGTCGTCGCGGTCGGCGAACTCGTCGGGCGTGACGAGCCACGGGCCGGTGGGACCGAACCCGGGGAACGACTTGCCGAGGCTGAACTGGGGCGCAGACCCCTGCAGCTGCGTGATCCGCTCGGAGAGGTCCTGGCCGATCGTGAGGCCGGCGACGTGGTCCCAGGCCCGCTCGCGCGGGACCCGGTGCGCCTCGGCGCCGATCACGACGACGAGCTCGACCTCCCAGTCGACGTGACCCTCGGGCAGCGGCACGACGGTGTCGGGTCCGACGATGCAGCTCGGGAACTTCGTGAACGTCACGGGCGTCGCGTCCGGCGGGTAGCCGGCCTCGGCGGCGTGCTCGGCGTAGTTCAGGCCGATCGCGAACACCTGTCGGGGCCGGGGCACGGGTGCGCCGAGCTCGGCGACCTCGAACGGCTCGCCGGCCGAGAGGTCGGCCGTGGCCGCCCACGCGGTGAACGCGTCCCAGTCCCCGACGAGCGACTGGGGATCCGGGCCGAAGCGACCGGCCGAGGCATCCGCGACGTCGACCGCGCGATCGGCGGTGCCGGCCCCGGCGCCGTCCCCGGCGCCGACCACGACGACCGCGCGACCGCGGAGGTTCGCGATCCTCACCAGTCGACCCGCTGCGGAGCCGGCTCGCCGTAGCGCTCCTCCCACGAGATCACGCGGTTGCGCAGGACGCCGAGGCCCTGGATCTCGGCCTCGACGACGTCGCCGGGCCGCAGGTAGTAGTCGAACGGGTTCTCCTGGATCGCGGCGACGCCGCGGATCGTGCCGGTCGAGATCAGGTCGCCCGCGCTGAAGATCTGCGGCGAGTGGTACGAGATGAGGTGCGGGATGGACACGATCATCTCGTTCGTGTTGCCGTGCTGGCGCACGTCGCCGTTCACCCGCAGCTCCATCGCGAGGTTCTGGTAGTCGGGGACCTCGTCGATCGTCACGATGTACGGGCCGATCGGGCAGAACGTGTCGATCGCCTTGCTGAACGAGAACACGCCCGACTCCATCTCCTTGCGCTGGATGTCCCGCGCAGAGATGTCGTTGAAGATCGTGAACCCGGCGATGTGCTCGACAGCCTCCTCGGGGCTGAAGAACTTGCCCGGCTTGCCGATCACGGCCACCATCTCGAGTTCGTAGTCCATCTCGCGCGTCAGGTGGTCGGGGTAGACGATCTCGTCCTCCGGGCCGACGATCGCGTCGACGTTCTGGAAGAACACGATGCCCTTGTGCACCGGGTGCGACCAGTTGACCTTCTCGAGCTCCTCGTGGTGCGCGGCGAAGTTGCCGGCCGTGTGGAAGAACTTCTTCGGGACGATCGGGGCGCGAAGGCGCACGTCGGCGTACGCCAGGCGCTCGCCGGTCTCGGCGACCTTCCCCTCGCGCTCGAAGTACTCGCGCGTGGAGGGCACGTCGAGTTCGATGACGAGCCCCTCCTCGAGCTCGAGGCGGCCGACCCGGCCGTCGTCGAAGGTGATGAGCTTCATGTGGTGTGTTCCTTCTCGTCCTGTCGGCGCCTACGCGCCGACCATGTTGAATCCGCCGTCGGCCAGCAGGTAGCCGCCGGTCAGGTGGGCCGCTTCCTCGGTCGCGAGCCACAGGCACGTCCCCGCGACGAACTCGGGCGGCGGGATGACCCCCATCGGCGTCTGCTCGAGCAGCACCTCGCGGCGACCGCTCTTCCAGTCCTCGCGGTTCAGGAGCCGCTCGGTCTCCATGAAGCCGGGCGCGAACGTGTTCACGCGCACGGCCGGCGCGAGCACGCGCGCGTAGGACTTCGTGACGCCGAGGATCGCGTACTTCGCCGCGGCGTACTGCGGGGCGCGGGGCGATCCCCGCACGATGACGGTCGAGCCGACGTTGACGATGCTGCCGTGGCCCTGCGCGAGCATGCGCTCGCCGAACTCGTGGGTCATGAGCAGCGTGCCCTTGACGTCGACGTCGATCACGGCGTCGAGCGCCTCCTGGGTGAGGTCGCGCCACGACATCTGCTCGCTCGAGACGTCCCCGACGTTGTTGACGAGCACGTCGAGCACGCCGAACGCGGCGAACACCTCGTCGGCCATGCGCTTGATCTCGTCCCAGCTGGCGATGTCGCCCTGCACCAGGATGCCGTCGCTGCCGGCCGCGCGGACCCGCTCGAGCGTCTGCTCGGCTCCCGCCCGGGACGAGCGGTAGTGGATGGCGACCTTCGCGCCCTCCTGGGCTGCGCGGGCGGCGATCTCCGCCCCGAACCCGGTGCCGGCGCCGGTCACCAGCACCGTCTTGCCCGCGAACCGCGGGAAGATCTGCGTCATCTTCGACCTCTCCTCAGGGTGTTGCCTAGACCAGTGTGCGTCCGCCGTCGATGTACAGCACGTGTCCGGTGATGAAGCCGGCGTGCCGCGACGACAGGAAGAGTGCGGGCCCGGTCAGTTCGTCCGGGGTGCCGAGGCGACCCGCGGGGACGAGCCCCTCGAGCTCCTCGCGCTTGCCGGGCTTGGCGAGGTGCCCGGCCGTGAGCGGCGTCTCGATGTACCCGGGGGCCAGCGCGTTCACGGTGACCCCGGACGGCGCCCACTCTCGCGCCATGACCCGGAGCAACTGGTTGATCCCGCCCTTGGAGGCCGCGTACGGCCCGTGCGAGTGGTGCGCGAGAAGGCCGGACACGCTCGAGAGCGCGAGGATCCGCCCGTAGCCCTGCGACACCATGTGCCGCCCCGCGGCCTGCGCGAGGCCGAAGACCGTGAACAGGTTGATGCGGAGCACGCGCTCCCACTCGTCCTCGGTGAAGTCGAGGATCGGCCGCCGGTCGTTGATGCCGACCGCGTGCAGGAGCACGTCCAGCCCGCCGAGCGACTCGAGCGCGTGGGCGACGATCTCGTCGCCGCTGCCGTGCCGGGTGAGGTCGGCCTCGAGGGTCTCGAACCTGGCCGCGGCAGTCGCACGTGGGTCGGCCGCGAGCGCGGCGAGCGCGGCGCCGTCGCGGTCGACGACGAGCACCGAGGCGCCGGCGTCGGCGTAGGCGAGGGCGCAGGCACCGCCGATGCCGCCCGCGCCGGCGATGAGGACGCGGGCGCCCCGCAGGCCGAGCCACGCGGTGTCGACCGCGGGTTCCCGATCCACGTTGATCGTGTTGGACATTCCGCCCCACTTCATTCAGTAAAAGTTACTTTCGCTGAATGAACGTATACGCTGATCGTGCCGAAGTCAACCAGGAGGCCGACATGACCCGCCGTATCCCGCTCCTCCCGCCCTCGCGGCTCGACGAGCCGCAGCGCGCGGTCTACGACGCCGTCGCCGGCGGCCCGCGTGCCCAGGGCGTGCAGCACTTCGCACTGACCGACGCCGACGGCGCGCTGCGCGGGCCGTTCAACGCGTTCCTGCTCCAGCCCGCGGTCGGCGGGGCCCTGCAGGAACTCGGCGCCGCGATCCGGTACCGCGGACTGCTCTCCGACCGCGAGCGCGAGATCGCGATCCTGCTCGTGGCCGCGCACGCCGACAGCGCGTTCGAGCGCGAGTCCCATGAGGCGATCGCGCGCGGCATCGGATTCACCGACGACGAGCTCCGCGCGCTGCGGAACAGCGGCCCCGACGGCTTCGCCGGGCGCGAGGCATCCGTCGCCGTGGTCACCGCCGCGCTGCTCGGAGGCGACCTCGACGACGACGCCTGGGCGCACGCCGAGCGCGACCTCGGCGCGGCGATCGTGTTCGAGCTCACGACACTCGTCGGGTACTACTCGACGCTCGCGATGCAGTTGCGGGTCTTCCGCGCCGAGGACTACGGTTTCACACCATGAAAGCCGCTGCCGAGGACGGCAAGTCCCCGAACCGCTACCGCATCGAGGCCCTCGCGAAGGGGCTCGACGTGCTCCGGCTCTTCGACGAGACCACGACGTCGTTGAAACTCCGCGAGATCTGCGACCGCACGGGCATCCCGATGCCGACCGCGTTCCGCGTGGTCGCGACGCTCGAGGAGGGCGGGTTCCTCGAGCGGCTCCCCGACGGCGCGATCCAGCCCGGCGTGGCCGTGCTGACCCTCGGCTCCGCCGCGCTCCGGGGCTCGAGCATCGCCGCACTGAGCGAACAGCCGCTCCGGCACCTCGCCGAGGAGACCGGCGAGACCGTGAACCTCGGCGTGCTGCTCGGGGCCCAGGTGCTGTACCTCGCACGCCTGCGGAACTCCGACCTCGTGACCGCGAACATCCAGGTGGGGTCGACCCTGCCCGCGCCGTACACGTCGATGGGCAAGATGCTCCTCGCGTACCTCGCGCCCGACGAGCTCCGCGCGAGGCTCGCCGACGTGTCCTTCGGCCGCGACGCCGGCCCGCACGCGGTGCGCAGCATCGACGAGCTCGAGGACCAGCTCGCCGAGTTCCGGCGCCTCGGCTACGCGATCCAGGACGAGGAGGTCGCGGCGGGCCTGCGCTCGGTGTCGGTGCCGGTGTTCGGGCGCGACGAGCGACCGGCCGCCGCGATCAACATCGCGGTCGCGGCATCCCGGCATGATCGCGCCTCGCTCGAGGGGCCGCTCCTCGAGCGCCTCCGGGAGACCGCGCGCGACATCTCGGTGCGCCTGCGCAGCGCCTGAGGCGAGCTGCACCGGCCCCCGGACCCGGGCTGCACCGGCGCCGGAACCGAGCTGCACCGGCTCCCTGATCCGGGGCGCCGACGGCGCACGCTCCGCCCGCCCGGCTCGGCACCTCGCGAGCCGGGCAACGGATGCCGCTTTCACTTTCGTTGCCTGAAAGTGACTTTCATTCCTTGCAAATCCGTGGTAGACCTTTCGCAGAACATCGGCATCCGGCCGATCCGCGAAGCAAAGGTGCACGCACATGAGAACGTCTCCCTCCGGTGACCGCCGCTCCCGGCGACCGCTGATCCTCACCGCCGCAGCCACGGCCGCGGCGGCCGCGCTCCTCCTGGCCGGCTGCAGCGGCACCACCACGGATCCCGCGGCCGAGCCCTCCGCGAGCGGGGACTCGTCCCTGCGCATCGCGTTCTCGCCGTTCAACATGCAGATCCCCGCGTTCCAGGGACTCGCGGCCGGGCTCACCGCCGCCGCCGAGGGCATGGGCGACACCGTCACCACCGCCGACCCCAAGGGCGACCCGTCCACGCAGCTCCAGCAGATCCAGCAATGGGTCGAGCTCGACCAGATCGACGCGCTCTGGGTCATCCCGGCCGCCGCCGACGCGGTCGCCCCCGCGATCCAGGCCGCGCTCGACAAGGGCATCGTCGTCGTCGCGGCGGGTGTGCCCGACGACTACGGCATGAGCGAGGACACTCCGGGCATCACGTTCACGAACGTCGACAACGTCGACTACGGCACGAAGCTCGGCGAGCTCACGGCCCAGTGCATCGACGAGCGCCTCGACGGCAAGGGCCAGGTCATCTTCCTGCAGAGCCCGGTGGGCGCCCAGAGCACCGCCGAGATCAACGACACGTTCCTGTCGGTGCTCGCCGACCAGTCGCCCGACTCCGAGGTCGTGAACCAGCAGGACGCGCAGGACCGCCTCGGGTCGCAGCAGACCGTGCTCAGCGTGCTGCAGGGCTCGCCCGACGCGAACACCCTCACGGCCACCGACGACGAGTCGACCCTCGGCGGCGTGGACGCGTTCACCCAGGCCGGCAAGGACCCGTCGAGCCTGTGCATCATCGGCGCCGGCGGCAACGACGAGGCCGTGCAGGCCGTCGAGGACGGCAAGGTCTACGCCGACATCGCGTTCGACTTCGAAGCCGACCTGATGCAGAACCTGACCCAGCTGCACACGATGGCCGAGGACCCGACGGCACCCGGCGGACAGCTCACGACGCCCATCAAGGTCATCCAGAAGTAGCCGGATCCCGGCCCAGCAGGACGAGGAAGCACCAGCCATGAGCAACGACCGGACCGACGCCACGAAGGCACCCGCCGACGACGCCGCGGCCATCGCGCACGACGCCCCCGCCGCGTCCGACCCGACGAAGGGGGTGCGCGGGCTCGTGTTCCTCCGCGACCGCGGCATCATCGTGCTGTGGCTCGTGCTGGTCGCGATCTTCGCCTTCTGGGCCGCCCCGTACTTCTTCACCCTGCAGAACGCGGCGCTCGTCGCGAACGCGGCCGCGCTGTCGGCCGTGTTCGCGGCGGCGGTCGGGTTCGGCATCCTGAGCGGCGCGCTCGACCTGTCGATCCCGGGCTCCGCCACGATGGCCGCGGTCGTCGCCGCGGTCGCGATGCGGGCCGGGGCTCCCGCATGGCTCGGGATCCTCATCGCCATCGTCGTCGGCGGCGCCGTCGGGTGGGGCAACGGCGCGCTCGTGCTGCGCGGCCTCAATCCGCTCGTCGTCACCATCGGCACCCTGACCGTGCTCACCGGCCTCGCGCAGGTCGTCTCGGGCGGCGTGCCGGTCACCGGCATCACCCAGCTGAGCTGGATGGGCAGCACCGCCTACTTCGGGATCCCGGCCCCCATCTTCGTCGTCGCCGTCGTGTACCTCCTCGGCTGGCTGTTCCTCACCCGCACGCGCGCCGGCGCCCGAATGCTCGGCGTCGGCGGCAACATCGAGGCGGTGCGGCGGGCGGGCGTGAACGCCGACCGCTACCGCATCCTCGGGTTCGTGCTCTCGGGCGTGTGCGCCGCGATCGGCGGCCTGCTCGTGACGGCCACGACCACGCAGGCGAGCCCGAACCCCAGCGTCGACCTCCTCTTCAGCGCGCTCACCGCGGTCGCGCTCTCCGGCATGCCGCTGAGCGGCGGTCGCGGGAGCCTGCCCCGCGTCCTCGTGGGCGCGCTCATCATCGCGACCATCTCCAGCGCACTCATCATCCGCGGCGTCGCGCCCTACTGGGCGACCATCGCGACCGGCGTGCTGCTCATCCTCGCGCTCGGGTTCGAGCTCGTGATGTCGCGCGCGGTCGCCGCGCGCCTCGCGCCCCCGCCGCGGGCGACGCTCGACGGCGCATCCACCACCAACATCCGCACCGTGGAGGCCTGACAATGAACGAGACCACGCGGCATCCCGGGCTCCAGCTCTCGGGCATCGAACTCAACTACGGATTCGTCCGCGCCCTCGACGGCATCGACTTCGAGGTGCATCCCGGCGAGGTCGTCGCGCTGCTCGGCGACAACGGCGCGGGCAAGTCGACCCTCCTGAAGGTCATGTCGGGCGCGCACCGCCCGTCGAGCGGCACGATCCGCGTCGACGGCACGGAGGTCGAGTTCCGGTTGCCGAAGGATGCCGCGGACGTCGGCGTCGAGATGGTCTACCAGGACCTCGCGCTCATCGACGCCGCCGACATCGCCACGAACCTCACGCTCGGGCGCGAGCCGGTGCTGCGCGGCCCGCTCGGCTGGCTCGGATTCCTCGACAAGAAGGCGATGCGCCGCGAGGCGGCCAAGGAACTGCAGGCGCTCAAGGTAACCACGGCGCCCGTCAACCGCCCGGTCGAGATGCTCTCGGGCGGCCAGCGCCAGGTCGTCGCGATCGCGCGCTCGGCGGTGCGGGCCACCGCGCGCGGGAAGGGCGTGCTGCTGCTCGACGAGCCGACCGCCGCCCTCGGCTACGCGCAGACCCGGCAGGTCGCCGACCTCATCCGGCGCATGGCCGAGCGCGGCATCGCCGTCGTCGTCGTGACGCACAACCTGCCGCTCTGCTTCGAGGTCGCCGACCGCATCGCGATCCTGAACCGCGGCCGCAAGGTCGCCGACATCGCGACGAAGCAGACCGACAACGACTCGGTCGTCGGCTGGATCACGGGCGCCAAGCCCCCGCAGGCGCACCTCGTGCGGGCGGTCGCGTGAGCCGAGGATCCTCGGCCTGAGCGCCGGGGCCGCCACCCGAGGGCAGCGCCGAGACGCTGCTCCGGGTCGCGCTCGCTCGGCGCCCCTGCGCATGCGGGCGCCGCTCAGGACGCCGCAGGCCTGAGCTCCCGGATGAACGGCGGAACGATGACCGGCGGGTCAGCCGGCGGGTCCTCGAGCGCGACCTCCGCGAAGCGGGCCGGCGCCGTGCCCGGCTCCCCCGCGTGGACGAGCGCGAAATGGGCCGACTCGAACCACTCGACGCTCTCGGCCGAGAGCAGCCGGGCGGAGCCGGTCCCGCACGCGATCTCCTTCTCGCCGCCGTCGACGAGGGCGACGACGTCGTACCTGTCCGGGTGCGCCTCGATCCGGAGCACCAGGGCACCACGACCGGGGATCGGGGTCGCCTGCTCGGCGACGAGGTCGTCGACGTGCCGCCGGAAGACGACGACGCGCTCGCCGCCGTCGCCGCGTACGACAGCCGAGTAGTGATGCGTGCGGTTCACGAAGACCGCGACGCCCGTGCCCGCACTGCTCGACACGGCCTCGACGCGGACGCTGAACCGCTGGCGATCGGACGTCTGGCGGGTCAGCAGCGCACCGATCGGCCGGGTGGTCTCGGTCAGGTCGCCGCCGGCCGAGAGGATGATCCCCTCGGCCGGGTCCCGGTCGCGCACGAGCCCGGCCGGCGGCTCGCCCACCGTGACCCAGTCCAGCGGCCCGAGCCTCGGTCGGACGGCCGGCCCGGGCGCGGGCGCGGGCGCTGGCGCGGGCGTAGAAGCGACCGGGAGCTCGACCCCGTCGACGACGAGTTCGGTCGTACCGGCGCGCCCGACGACCGGCCAGTCGTCCACCCACTCGACCGGCAGGAGGAACGTCTCCCGCCCGATGTTGTGGTGCTGCGAGAGCGGCGCGTGCCGGGTCCCCAGTGCGAGCGCCCACCAGCGCCCGTCGCCGTCCTCGACGAAGTCGACGTGCCCGAGGGACTGGATGGGATGGCCGACTCGGTCGCGATGCGTGACGATCGGGTTGTGCGGCGCGGGCTCGAACGGTCCCCAGGGCGACCGACTGCGCCCGATCGACTGCAGATGGCCCTTCCAGCTGCTGCCCTCCGCACCGGTCAGGTAGTACCAGTCGCCCCGGCGGAAGAGGTGCGGTCCCTCGATGTCGTTCGTGACGAACCCGCCGGAACCCGGCGTGATCGGCCGCAGCTCGCCGAGCGCTCCGGTGTCGAGGTCGATGCGGGCCTGCACGATCGGACCCAGGTTGCCGTCGGGCCGACCGAATTCGAGGCTTCGCCTCGTGTAGAACCAGGCGCCGTCGTCGTCGCGGAACAGCGACGGGTCGAACGCCTCGGCGTCGAGCCAGATCGCGTCGGACCACTCGCCCGCCGGATCCGTCGCCGTCACCAGGAAGTTGCCCTGGCCGGGGTGCGCGTTCGTGCAGACGACGTAGAACACGCCGTCGTGGTGCCGGATCGTCGGTGCGAACAGCTCGACGGGCCCGGGCAGTCCGTCACGGCGGTACTGCGACGGTCGCGTGACGGCGTGGCCGATCGTCTCCCAGTGCACGAGATCCGTCGAGGACCGGATCGGGAGCCCCGGGAGCATGCCGAAGCTGCTGTTGACGAGCAGGAAGCGGTCGCCGACCAGGACGACGCTCGGATCGGGTGCGTGCCCGGGGACGACGGGGTTCCGGTACGAGGCCATCACTTCACCCGACGGATCGGGAGGATGAGCAGGGCGCCGAGCACCGCGGCGATCGCGCCGGCGACGAACAGCGCGGTGAAGTTGAAGGCGCCGGCGGGCACGCCAACGGCGAGGAGCGCGGGCGCGACCGCGGGCACGAGCGACGACGGGAGGTTGCTCGCGAGGTTCATGATGCCGAGGTCCTTCGCCGGGTTGTCCGGGTCGGGCAGCACTTCGGTGATGAGGGCGAAGTCGACTGCGAAGTACACGCCCTGGCCGAGGCCCATCACGGCGATCGCGACGAGGAAGCTGCCGAAGTCGGCGGCGAGGGCGACGAGCGCGAGCCCGAGCGCGAAGATGAGCGCGGCCGCGACGACGAAGGGCTTCCGCCGTCCGACCCGGTCGGAGAGCTTCCCGAACAGCGGGGCGAACACGAGCGAGACGCCGGTGAGGATCACGGTCGCGACGAAGATGGCGGTGCCCACCGTCGCGGGGTCCTGGTGCTGCACGATGATCAGGTAGAACGCCTGGTAGGCGTTGACCGCCGCGACGCCGAAGAAGATCATGAGCCGGCTCGCCCACGCCCACGCGAAGCTCGGGTGCGCGAGCGGGCTGACCCAGAACGTGCCGAGGAACTCGCGGAGGCGGAACGTCGGGCGGAGGTCGCGGTCGAGCGGCTCGTCGTCGATGAAGCACGCGAGCGCGATCGTCGCGACGACCGCGACGAGGGCGGGGAGCGCGATCATCGCGGCGAGGTTCGGCTGGACCGACTGGGCGAGGAATAGACCGATCACCGCGCCGAGCGGCGCGCCGAGGCCGATGATCGCCGACGGTGCGCCCCGGTGCTCGGGGGCGATCCGGTCGGGGACGATCGCACCCGCGGCGACGAGTCCGCAGACCGAGCCGAGCGTCAGCACGACGTACGAGGCGACGAGGACGACGACGTCCGCCGCCGCGATCTGGAGGCCGGCGCCGACGGCGATGAGCCCGGCCCCCGCGAGCAGGTACGGGCGGCGCCGTCCGAGCCGGCCGAGCGTCCGGTCGCTCATGCGCCCGACGACCGGATAGCCGATGAAGGCGACGAGCGCGCCGATCGCGGTCACGATCGACAGCACGGTCGTGGCGTTCGCCTCGCCGCCGATCGCCCCGGACTTCAGCGACAGCGTGAGGATCGCGCTCGCCAGCACGGTCGCGTTGACGGTCGCGACGGCGGCGGCGAGCAGGACCAGGAAGCCGCGTCGCACGGGCCGCCGGGTCAGGAGCGACCCGGCGGTGCCGACCTCGACCGGCTCGGCGGGCTCAGCGCCCCGGGAGGGGGCTGCGGAGGGAGTGGGTCGGGACATCTTCGTTCCTGTTCTCGATCGGTCGGTTCGCCGGCGCACGCGGCGGGGTGGGCGCGGCGACCGGCACGTCGTGGTGCGATTCGCCCGCGGGTACGGGGGTGTCCACGCCGTCGACGCGCAGGACGGCGTCGACGCCGCTCGGGATGACGAGGTCGATGGATGCCTCGGCGCCGTCGCGCCGCCACGAGACCGCGAGCCGCCCGGCGGGCGTCTGCACGTGCGCGTCGACCCGGTCGACGCCGGCCTCGAGGTCGGGCTCGATGACGACGGTCCGGTAGCCGGGACTCGTCGCCCGGATTCCGGCGATCCGCCGGTAGAGCCAGTCGTCGACGCATCCGAATGCGTAGTGGTTGAACGACATCGCCTGCGGCGTGCCGTCCGGGCCGACGGCGTCCCAGGTCTCCCAGATCGTCGTGGCGCCGTGATCGACCTCGTAGAGCCAGGACGGCGACTCGGACTGCCAGAGCACGCGACGCGCGAGCTCGCGGTGCCCGGCCTCCCAGAGCACGTCGAGCAGGTAGGGCACGGACAGGAAGCCCGTGTCGAGGCGGTCGCCGCGGTTGCGGACGAGCGTGGCGAGCCGGTCCGCGGCCGCCGCCCGGAGCGCTGCAGGCACCATGTCGAACGCGAGCGCGACCACGTAGAGGCCCTGCAGGTCGTGCGGCAGCGCACCGTCGGCGTCCACGTACTCGGCCGCGAAGGCCTCGCGCACGCGGACAGCGCGGTCGGCGAAGTCGGCGGCGTCGGCCGTTCGCCCCAGTACCGCGGCGATGCGCGCCGCGATCGTGAGCGTCTGCGCCTGGTACATGGGCGCGAGGAGCTCGCTCGTGAGTGCGGGTGCGAGCTGCATGGCCTGGAACCGGGGCAGGTCGCCCTCGAGCGTGCTCGGGGTGAGCCAGTCGCCGAAGTGGCGGCCGGTGTTGTAGAGCAGCGCCTGCCGGGCGCGTCGCTCGGCTGGCAGCCGGGCCTCCTGGGCCCACCCCGGCAGCTCGGTTCGGGCGACGCGCCGCTGGTGCTCGATCCAGCCCACGATCGCGTCGTAGTTCTCCTCGAGCACGCGGCGGTCGCCGTACCGCTCGAACAGCGTCCACGGCACGAACGCGATCGCGTCGCTCCATCCCGTGGCCGAGACGATCCGGCCCAGGTCGTCGGTCGCCGCAGCCGCGGACTCGCGGTCGTGGGGCGAGCGCGGCGACGTGATCGGCACCTCGCCCGACGGGAGGATGTCGGCCCGGAGGTTGTCGAGCCAGCGCGCGAGGAACGGCGCGACCATGGCGTTGTTCGTGGCCGCGGGCGCGAAGACCTGGATGTCGCCGGTCCATCCGGCGCGCTCCCGCTGCGGGCAGTCGGTCGGGACAGACAGGAAGTTCGCGCGCTGGCTCCAGACGACGTTGTCGTGGAGGCGGTTCAGCCGGGCGTCCGAGGTGTGGAAGCCGCCGGTCTGCGGGAGGTCGCTCGCGAGGACGATGGCGACGATGTCGTCGGGCTCGAGCCGGTCGAGTCCCGAGACGCGCGCGTAGCGGAAGCCGTGGAACGTGAACTTCGGCTCGTAGACCTCCTCGTCGACGCCGGCGGCGAGGTACACGTCGGCCTGCTCCTTGTTGGCCCCGAGGATGTTCCGGAACCAGCCGCCGTCCGCGTCGAGCACCTCGGTGTGCTCGATCAGGATTCGCCGACCGGGTGCGGCGCCGCGCACGCGGAGTCGCACGCGCCCGGCGACGACCTGGCCGAAGTCGACGAGCCATCCGTCGTCGGTGGCGGTCACCGAGCGGGCCGGGAGCTCGGCGACGCGCCGGATCGGCTCGCCCGTGAACGGGACGAGCACGGCGTGGTCGCGACCGGCCTCGCGCACGGGCTGCCAGTCGCGCGCGTCGAATTCCGGCCGGTCCCAGCCGATCGGGATGGCGCGGGCATCGAGGCATTCGCCGATGAACAGGTCGGCGTACCGCCACGGCCCCGCCGTGGAGACGACGTCCGGACCCGAGCCGACGACCTGTTCCGTGCCGTCGGGGTACTCCACGTGGAGTTGCCAGACCGCGCTCGTCGTGTCGCCGAACTGCGCACTGGAACCCGAGATCCCGATGCGGCCCGCCCACCAGCCGTCCGCGAGCGCGATGCCGATGACGTTGGGGCCCGCCGCGAGGAATCGCGTGACGTCGTAGCACTGCACGCTGATCCGGTGCTCGTAGGAGTCGAATCCCGGCGCGAGCACCTGGTCGTCGCCCGGGTGTCCGTTGACGGTCACCGCGTACGCGCCGCGTGCGGTCGCGTAGAGCCGTGCGCGGAGCGGCGCGCGGTCGAGCGCGAACTCCTGGCGGAGCAGTCGGACGGGTCGCAACCGCTCCTCGACGGGGGCTTCGGGCCTGCGGCCGAGGATCCAGTCCAGGAGGGACCACCGTTCGATCGTCGTGGGGTCCTGGACGGGTTCGACCCACGCCGCGGTCCAGTCGGCGGGGTCGAGCAGCGCGGTCTCGAAGCGGGACTCGGCGGTCGCGGGCGCGCCGTCGGCCCCCCAGCTCGTCACGCGCCACCGGTAGGCCGCGTTCGAGTCGAGTCGTCGCCCGTCGTACTCGACGAGGCAGGTCGTCGAGGATGCCACGCGGCCGGTGTCCCACACGACCCGTTCGCCGGCCC
Organism: Agromyces sp. MMS24-JH15; assembly: GCF_043518605.1. GTDB lineage: Bacteria > Actinomycetota > Actinomycetes > Actinomycetales > Microbacteriaceae > Agromyces. The sequence continues at coordinate 1,921,777 of NZ_CP171358.1, read as the reverse complement.
GGACCTCGAGCCGGTAAGCGTGCTGCGTGCGATCGACGGTCCACGAGAAGCGGGGCACGCGCGTTCCGACGCCGATCGGCTCGTCGAGGTACTCGACCCGCAGGTCACGGCACTGGGTGGTCACGATCCTCGCTCCTTCGCGTCTCGGTGGCGCCATCGCACGACGACCGTAGCACGAAATCCTTACATATAAGGTTTTCGCGATGACGGGGTACCGTGGGGACATGGTGAGCACCGGTCGACGCGGCAGCTACGCCGTCGGACGCGACCGACGCGAGCGGATCCTCGACGCCGCCAGCGCGCGATTCACCCACGAGGGGTACTCCCAGACCTCGATGGCAGAGATCGCCCGCGAGGTCGGCATCACCGGGCCCGGGCTCGCGCACCACTTCCCCACGAAGCAGCACCTGCTGCTCGCGCTCGCCGAGCGCCGGTTCGACCTGGCGAACGAGCGCGCGCACGCGGCCGCGCCGGAGGCGGCCGACGGCACCGCGACGCTCCGCCGGGCGCTCGCCGTGGCGGAGCTGTTCGCGGCGCAGCCGGACCTCATGCAGCTCTTCGTGCTCGTGACCGCGGAGGCCGCGGACCCGCAGAGCGCGGCGCACGCGCTGTACGCGGCCCGCTACGAGCGCGTGATCGACGACCTCGCGGCCCAGTTCGCCGACGAGGTCGAGGCCGGGCTACTGCGGGACGACCTCGACTACCGCGAGATCGCGAGGGAGTGCATCGCCGTCGCGGACGGACTGCAACTGCAGTGGGTGCTCAGCGGCGGGGCGATCGACACCGTCGCGCTCGCGCGCGCGCACTTCGAGCGGCTCGCGCCGCACCTGCTGCGCAGCGGGGCATCCGTCGACCTGTCGGCACCCGCCCTCCCCGCGGCCTGAGGCCGCCCGGACCCGCCCGTCGATCGCCCGAACGACGCGATTCCCGGCTCCGGGCGGCGCAACGTGCGGCCCGGAACCGGGAGAGAGAGTCACCCGCGGATCAGCGACCCGCGTGCGCGCGCACGAACGCCGCGTACGCCGCCGCGCTCGGCTTGGCGGTCCGCTCGAACGTCTCGCGGTCGACCTCGAACAGCCCGAGCTGCGGCTCGTACCCGAAGATCCACTCGAAGTTGTCCATGAGCGTCCAGTGGCAGTACCCGAGCACGGGCGTGCCGCTCGCGATCTCCTCGGCGAGCGCGTCGAGCGCCGCGGGGATGAACGCGGCGCGCTGCCGGTCGTCCGCGGTCTGGATGCCGTGCTCAGTCACGAACACCGGCACGCCCGACCGCTCGTGCGCGTACCGCGCCGCCCCCGCGAGCGAGGCCGGCTCGATGACCGTGCCCATGCCGTTGCGCGGACCGTCGGGCACGACCTCGCCGTCGGGCCCGTGGTACACGCGCTCGTAGTTCTGCACGCCGATGAAGTCGTCGTCGCGCGCGACCTCGAGCCAGTGATCGTAGACCCGCGCGCGCTTGGCGTCGCGACCGGCCTCGCCGCCCGGGAGTGCGACCTCGTCGCAGATCGCGATCGAGACGCCGACCGGCAGGTCGGCTCGGCGGGCCTTGATCGCGGCCTTCGCGGCCCGGTGCACGACCGTGAACGCGTCACGGAACTCCTCCTGCGCCGCACCCGGGATCACGTTCCCCGCGAAGTACGTCTCGGTGCCCGCCGCGCGAGCGGCCGCCGCGAGCATGTCGAGCTTGACCTGCTCGACGTGCGGGGGCAGCTTGCCCTGGAGCAACTGCTCGAGGTTCGGCTCGTTGAGCGTGACGCCCGCGGCAATGCGGTCCCCGACGCGCGCCATCACGCGGTCGCACTGGTCGGCGAAGAGCTCGGCCGCGTCGTCGGCGAGCCACGACCCGGCGCCCGAGAACCAGTGCGGCGCCGCGAAGTGGTTGAACGTCACGATCGGGGCGAGGCCTCGGGCGAGGCATCCGTCGACGACCTGCTCGTAGTGGTCGAGCGCGTCCTGCGAGACCTCGCCGCGCGCGGGCTCGATGCGCGCCCACTCGACCGAGAAGCGGAACGCGTTCAGGCCGAGCCCCGCGGCCCGGCCGAGGTCGCCGGGCCAGAGCTCGTACCCGCGGCACGCGGCGCCGCTGGGCTCGCGGAACAGGCTCGGCGTCACGTGCTCGAGGTGCCAGATGTCGCTGTGGACGTTGTCGCCCTCGTTCTGGTGGCCGGCGACGGCGACGCCCCAGTGGAAGTCGACGGGGAACTGCGTGGTCATGAGGATGCTCCGATCGGTGGATGCGGCGCGGTCAGCGCGCGTCGCGGACGAACAGGATGACGAGGCCGCCGAGGATCGCGGAGATCGCGCCCGCGAGGAACAGTGCGGCGAAGTTCGGGCCGGCCGCGCCCGCGCCGAGGGCGAGGAGCGCCGGGGCGACGGCCGCGACGATCGAGACGGGCAGGTTGTCGGCGACCTTGATGATCGCGAGGTCCTTGGCCGGGTTCTCGGGGTCGGGCAGGACGCGCGTGGCGAGTGCGAGCTCGACGGCGAAGTACACGCCCTGACCGAGCGCGACGACGCCGCACGCGACGAGGTAGGTGGGGAAGTCCTGCGCGGTCGAGGCGAACACGAGCCCCGCGCCGAGGATCACGGCCGCGACGACGATGAACGGCTTGCGCACGTCGAGCCGGTCGCTGAGCTTCGCGATGACGGGAGCGACCAGGAGCGAGATGCCGAGGTTGACCACGACGGTGAGCAGGATCGCGCCGCCGAGCTCGGCGGGCGCGAGGCCCACGCGCTGGAGGAGGTAGATCGCCTGGTAGCCGTTGAGCGCCGCGACGCCCGAGAAGACGAGCATGCGGCTCGTGAACACGAGCGCGAACCGGGGCTGCTTCACGGGATTCACCCAGAACACGCCCACGGCGCGACGCAGGTCGAACCGGGCGGCCGGCTGCGTGACCTGCGGGTCGCGGAGCACGAACACGAGCGTGAGCAGCGCGACGACGGCGACCACGGTCGGGATGCCGACGATCGGCGCGAGGGTCGCGCCGAACGGCTGCGCGACGGCCATGCCGACGAGCGCGCCCATCGCGGTCGACAGGCTGAGGAACGCGGAGGCCGGGCCGCGACGGTCGGCCGGGAGCTGGTCGGCGATGAGCGCGGTGGTCGTGACGCTCGCGAACACGAAGCCGAGCGTGACGCACAGGTGCGCGACGACGAACACGGGCACGTTCGGCGCGGTGACGAGCAGGATGCCGCCGACGACGAAGGCCACTGCGGCGGCGGCGAGGAACGGACGCCGACGGCCGAGGCGCGAACGCGAGCGGTCCGACAGCGTGCCGACGATCGGGAGGGCGAAGAGGGTCAGGAGGCCCGCGATGCCGCTCGAGATCGAGATGGTCGTGGTGGCCGCGGCGGCGTCGAGCTCGGTCGCCTTGAGGGTCAGCGTGAGCAGGGCCGCGGACATCTGCGCGGCGCCCGCGCCGACCGCGGCGAACACGAGGAAGAACACGAACCCGCGACGCGGCGCGGCCTGAGCGCGGAAGGCCGCGGTGGCGGTGGGCTCGACGGCCGGCGCGGCGGCCGCGGACGTGGCGGTCGCCGTGTCGGCTGGGGTCTGGGTGGTGGTCATCTGGCTTCCTTGCCTGGTGGTCGCAGCGCGACGTCGTCGTCATCGAACGGGTCCCGGGTGGGATGCGGCACACGCTAACACGAAAATTGTAAAGGTTGCATATTTTTGTTTCGGTCCCTAGCCTGTACACGTGGCCGGACCCAGGGGCGAGTACCGCAAGAGCGCAGAGCGGCGAGCGCAGATCCTCGACGCGGCCTTCACCGTGTTCGCGCGGAGCGGCTACACCGCGAGCTCGGTCAACGAGATCGCGAAGGCGGTCGGGATGACCCAGACCGGGCTGCTCCACCACTTCGCGGGCGGCAAGCTCGCGCTGCTGCGCGCGGTGCTCGAGCAGCGCGACGCGCGCGCCGAGACGAGCCTCGAAGACCTCCACGGCCGCGAGTTCCTCGCCGGGCTCGTCGAGATCTCCCGCGCGCAGGCGGGCCAACGCGGCGTCGTGCAGCTCTACACGATCCTCTCGGCCGAGGCGACCGACCCGGAGCATCCGGCCCGCCCCTACTTCTCGGAGCGCTTCCGCCGCATCGCCGACGCCGTCACGGTCGCATTCGAGGAGGTGCGCGACGCAGGCGGCCTCCGCGACGGCGTGGACCCCCGCCGCGCCGCGCTCAGCACCCTCGCCACGACCGAGGGCCTCGAGCTCCTGTGGCTGAACGACTTCGACGTCGACATGGCCGAGGACATCCGCCGGCACCTCGGCGGGTTCCTCGTCGACCCGCTCTGACCCGGCCCCGATCCACGTGGCCCCGATCCGCCCCGACCCGATCCCGAGGTTTCGCATGCGCACCACCGTCCGCCCCGTCACGATCGAGCACCACCGCGAGCCGCTCGGCATCGGCGACGCCGCCCCGCGCCTCTCCTGGGTCGTCGACACCGAGGAGCCGGGCTGGCACCAGCGCGCCGCCGAGATCGAGATCTCGGACCCGGATGCCCCGGCCTCGGTCTCCACGACCGGGCGCGTCGACGGCGACGCGCAGGTGCTCGTTGCATGGCCGGCCGACCCCGTGCCCAGCCGGTCGCGCCGTCGCGTGCGCGTGCGGGTCTGGGGCCCGGACGGAGCGGCGTCGGAGTGGAGCGAGCCGACCGAGTTCGAGACCGGCCTGCTCGACGCCTCCCTCTGGCATTCCGGCCTCGTCTCCCCCGTGCTCCCCGCGACCGGCGACGGCGGGGAGCCGGCGATGCTCCTCCGCGGCGAGGCCCGGGTTCCGGGCGGCATCCGCCGCGCCCGGATCCGGGCGACCGCGCACGGCGTCATGACCCTCCGCCTCAACGGCGAGCGCGTGGGCGACGACGTGCTCCACCCCGGATGGACCAGCTACGCCTCCCGTCTCCGGTACCGGACGTGGGACGTCACCGACCTCGTCCGCGAGGGCGCGAACGCGATCGGCGTGCACCTCGCCGACGGCTGGTACCGCGGCTACCTCGGCTTCGGCGGACTCCGCGACACCTACGGCGACCGGACCGCGGCGCTCGTGCAGCTCGAGGTCGAGCACGCCGACGGCTCGCGGACGGTGACGGGAACGGATGCCTCGTGGCGGTCGGCCGCCGGCCCCGTGACGCGCGCCGACCTGTACATGGGCGAGACGTTCGACGCCCGCCGGGCAGCCACGGGCGCCGGCGGCCAGGACGGCACCGCCTGGGACGAGCCCGGATTCGACGACGTCGCGTGGACCCCCGTCGAGGTGCGGCCGTTCGAGGCATCCGTGCTCGTCGCGCCCGACGGCCCGCCCGTGCGCCGCACGCAGGCGGTCGCTCCCGTCGCGATCACGACCTCGCCCGGCGGGCGGACGCTCGTCGACTTCGGGCAGAACCTCGTCGGCCGGCTCCGCGTGCGCGTGCCCGCGGGCACGCCCGGACGGGAGATCCGATTCCGGCACGCCGAGGTGCTCGAGCACGGCGAACTCGGCACGCGGCCGCTGCGTGCCGCGACGGCGACCGACGAGGTCATCCTCGGCGGCGAGGCGTTCACGTGGGAACCCGAGTTCACGTTCCACGGGTTCCGCTACGCCGAGGTCGAGGGGTGGCCGGGCGAACTCGGCGCCGGCGACCTCGAGGCGGTCGTGATCCACACCGACCTCCGCAGGCTCGGCACGTTCGAGGCATCCGACCCGCTCCTGGACCGCCTGCACGAGAACGTCGTCTGGGGCATGCGCGGCAACTTCCTCGACGTCCCGACCGACTGCCCGCAGCGCGACGAACGGCTCGGCTGGACCGGCGACCTCCAGGTGTTCGCGCCCACGGCCGCGTTCCTGTACGACACCGCCGGGATGCTCACCGGCTGGCTCGCCGACCTCGCGGCCGACCAGCACGCCGACGGCAACGTGCCCGTCTACGTCCCGTGGGCCGACGTCGACCCGAACCTCCCGCCGCTCGGTGCGGAAGCCGGCTGGGGGGATGCCGCGACCGTCGTGCCGTGGACCCTCTACGAGCGCTCGGGCGACGCGGGGATCCTGCGCCGCCAGTGGCGCTCGATGACCGCGTGGACCGACTGCCTCGCCGCCCGGGCGGGCGGGCGCGTCGACTTCCCCGGCGGCGGGTTCTCGTTCGGCGACTGGCTCGACTCCGCCGCGCCCGACGACCAGCCGTGGGCGGCACGCCTGCCCTGGCAGGCGGTCGCGACCGCGTACCTCGCCCGGTCCGCGCGGATCGTCCGCGACACCGCGCTCGTGCTCGGCGACGCGGAGGCCGCGGCCCGGTACGACGCCCTGTTCGAGCGGGCCGCCGCACGCTACCGCGACGAGTACACGACCCCGTCGGGCCGCGCCGCCTTCCCGTCGCAGACGGCGTACGCGCTCGGCCTCGCCTTCGACCTGCTGCTGCCCGCGCAGCGCGCGCACGCGGGCGACCTGCTCGCCGCGCAGGTCGCGACCGACGGGTTCCACGTCGGCTCCGGGTTCCTCGGCACGCCCGTGGTCTGCGACGCGCTCGCCGACACCGGCAACGCGGCGACCGCGTGGCGGCTCCTGCTGCAGCGGGAGTGCCCGTCGTGGCTGTACGCGGTGACGATGGGGGCGACCACGATCTGGGAACGCTGGAACTCGATGCTGCCCGACGGCACCATCAACCCCGGCGACATGACGTCCTTCAACCACTACGCCTTCGGCGCGATCGCGGACTTCCTCCACCGCCGAGTCGCGGGCCTCGCCCCGGATGCCCCCGGCTACCGCCGCATCCGCATCGCCCCGCTCCCGACGCCCGGACTCGAGTGGGTGCGCGCCGCGCACGAGACGCCGTACGGCCGCGCGGCCGTGTCCTGGACGCTGGACGGCGAGGACTTCGCACTCGAGGTGGTCGTGCCGCCGTCGACCTCGGCCGTCGTCGAACTGCCCGACGGCTCGGCACCGGTCGCGGTCGCGAGCGGCACCCACCGGTTCGCATGCCGCTTCGTGGCCGAGCGGGCGGCCGAGCGCGCGGCGGCGTTCTCGGTCGAATGAGACCCGGGCGGCCGTCCCCGTCCCAGTCTCCGTCCCCGGTCTCCGTCCCCAATTCAGGATGAGAGCGGTCATGGGCGATATACGGGCCTGTGATGTATCGGGACATCGGTGACGGTTCTGCATCAGGACATCGGTGACGTTTGGTGTGTCAGGACATCGGTGACGTTTTCGGGGTTGGTGGGCGTGGTCCGCGGGGGCGGCCGTTGCTGACGTACGTGGTGCCGGGTGCGGGTCGGGGGTGCTCGATCAGGATCGTGCCGTCGGTATCGGCGAACGTGATCGTCTCGGGGTTCTCGATGATCAGGATCTGGTGTCCGGCGAGTCGCCCGTCGATGTGGAACTTCACGCCGCGGACCTTGATCCCGCCGTTGGCCTCGACGCGTGCGAGCCGGACCTCGTCGGTGCTCGCAGGGGTCGGGTCGTAACTGCGTGGGCGGGTCGGCTCGATGGGCCGGGGTCGGGGTGGTTCGGCTGTCGGGGTCGCGTCCCAGGCCTGTTGCGGGGTGATCCGGCCGGGTAGGCCCTGGTGCGGGCGTTCGCGGTTGTAGATCCTGTCGAACCGGTCGACCTGGGCTTGGAGTTCGGCGAGGGTGTTCGCGAGGGGCTGTTGGTCGAGGAACCGGAACAGGGTCTGGTGGAAGCGTTCGTTCTTGCCCTGCGTGGTCGGTTTGTACGGTTTTCCGGTGATCGGTTCGATACCGAGCCGGGACACGTGGATCACGAGCCGGCCGTGGATGCCGCGACGGGACGGGTTCAACGCCGTCCCGTTGTCGGTGAGGAGCCGTTGCGGGACCCCGTGCGCGGTGATGCCCTTATCGACCACGGCGATCGCCGCGTCCGAGGTTTCCGACCATGCCACGAGCGACGCGACCGCGTACCGGGAATGGTCATCGATGAGTTGGAAGATCACGCACCGGCGGCCGCCGGTCAGGACGTACTCGGTCGCATCCAACTGCCAGCACGCGTTCGGTGCCGGGTACACGAACCGGCGGTACGCGGCCCGCGGCTTCTTCCTCGGCTCCGCACGAGCCACTCCCGCGTCACGGAAGATCCGCGCCAGCGACGCCGTCGACGGGGGGATCATCCCGAGGCTGAGCATCCGGTCGTGCACGCTGATCGGCCCGTGATCCAGACCCGACTGCTCCAGCGCGGCCCGCACCTGGATGGCGTGGACCTTGATGTCCGCACCGATCCGGGACGGGCTCACGGCCGGGCGTTTCGAGCGTGGCTCGAGCGCGGCCGCCGGCCCATCCGTACCGACCCGTCGACGGATCTCGTAGAACGTCTTCCGTGAGATTCCGTGCTCGGCACAGAACGTCGTCACCGCACCCCGCGGTGCGTCCGGTGGCCACTGCGTGATCGCGAGACGGACACGGGGATCGACAGGCTCGTTTCTGCTCACCCCGCCATCAGAGCCGCAGAAGTGTCACCACCAAACACCCACGAAGTGTCACCGATGTCCTGATGCAGAACCGTCACCGATGTCCCGACACATAACAGGCGATATACGGGCCCAAGACGGCGCTCATCCTGAATCAGGGACCGCGACCCGACGCGATGGGGCGGCCGTCAGCGAGGCGGTCGGTACAGTCGCGCCACCGAAGCCTCGATGTCGGAATCCCGTTCCACGGGCTCGAAGTAGAGCCGGGCCGACGCGATGAGGTCGTCGCGGACCTCCGCGACGATGACGCCGCACATCGCGAACGGCGAGCCGTCGACGTGGTGCCCGCGCCACGCGAGTTCGCCCCATTCGACGTCGCCGACGCGACACGTCGACCGGATCTCGGCCCGGAAGTCGGGCACGCCGGCGAAGACGGCGGTCCAGTTCGCGAGCACCTGCGCGCGTCCCGTGAACGCGCGTGCGGGATGCGCGGGCTGCTCGCTCCGGTAGTCCACGGCGAAGCACGCCGAGAGGCGCACGGCGTCGTGGTCGTTCTGCGCTTCCGTGAGGCGCTCGATGACGGTGCTCATGATGTCGGCCCCCGATCGCACGGCCAGCAGGGTGGTCCCGGGCGTCGTGCGTCGACGAGTCGTCAGGCGACCAGCGCCCGCCCCTGTTCGTGTGCGTCGATCATCCCGCGATTCCCGCGACGCCGTCGGTCGGGATTCTCGTCATGTCACGGGCCGATGGCAGACTCGGGGCATGGCGACGATCGGCACCCCCGGCGGCACGCCCGAGCGCCCGGCGATCTTCTTCTCGGGCCCCGAGGAGTTCCGCGCCTGGCTCGAGGCCAACCACGACACCGCAACCGAGCTCTGGATGGGCCTGAACAAGCTGCACGTCCCCGACCGCGGCCTCACCTGGGAGCAGGCGGTGCCCGAGGCCCTCTGCTTCGGCTGGATCGACTCGGTCTCGCAGCGCATCGACGACGACGCGCGGCGGCAGCGCTGGACTCCGCGGAAGCCCTCCGGCAACTGGTCGGAGGTGAACATCGCGCACGTCGAGCGGCTCACCGCCGAGGGCCGGATGCATCCGGCCGGGCTCGCGGCCTTCGCGCGCCGGCGCGAGGACCGGTCGGGCGTGTACTCGTTCGAGAACGCACCACGAGAGCTCCCGCCCGAGGCCGCGGCGAAGCTCGCGGCGGATGCCGCGGCGGCGGCGTTCTGGGAGATCGCGACCCCGACGTACCGGCGGATCGTCGTGTACTGGATCCTCTCCGCGAAGCAGGAGGCCACGCGCGAGCGGCGTCTCGCGCAGCTCATCGACGACAGCGCCGCAGGGCGGCTCGTGCCGCCGCAGCGCTACGGCGAGACGCCGAAGTGGGTCGAACGCGCGGCGGCGGCGGCGCAGGCGGCCGCCGAGGCATCCGGCAGCGAGGCATCGGGGTCCGAGGCATCCGGCAGCGAGGCACCCGGCACCGAGGCATCCGGCACCGAGGCATCCGATCCCGACGAAGACGGGGCCGTCGACGCCGACGCGTGACGGCGGGCGTCATGCCGGTGCGGACCTCCCGCCGCACCGGTGAAGGATGTCAGGGTGCCCACCTTCACCGCGCTCGAATGGCTCGTCCTCGCGCTCGCGGCCTTCGCGGTCGGCGCGGGCAAGAGCGGCATGCCGGCGTTCGGCACGATCCCGGCGGCGCTGTTCGCCTCGGTGCTGCCCGCGAAGGCCTCGACCGGCGCCGTGCTCGGGCTGCTGCTCGTCGGCGACCTGATCGCGGTCCGGATGTACCACGCGCACGCCGACTGGCCGATGCTCCGCAGACTCCTCCCCTCCGTCGTCGTCGGCGTGCTGCTCGGCGTCGTCGTGCTCTGGTTCGCGGACGACGCGGGGGTGCGCCGCATCATCGGCGCCACGCTCGTCCTGCTCGTCGCGCTCCGCGTCGGGCTGCTGGTCCGGCGGCATCGCCTCGGTACGGAGCCACGAGCGGTCCCGCCGCGGCTCGCGTACCTGTTCGGCCCGCTCGGCGGGTTCACGACGATGATCGCGAACGCCGCGGGCCCCGTGATGACGCTCTACTTCGTGGCGTCGCGCCTGCCGGTGCAGGCCGTGCTCGGGACCGCGGCGTGGTTCTTCCTGATCGTCAACGCGTTCAAGGTGCCGTTCTCGGTCGGACTCGGGCTCATGACGCCGCAGTCGCTGCTCCTGAACCTCGTGCTGGTTCCGGCGCTCCTGGTCGGAGCGCTGTGCGGGCGGGCCGTCGCCCGACGCATCTCACCGGTGTGGTTCGAGCGGATCGTCCTCGCGCTCACGTTCGTGTCGGGGGTGTTCCTGCTCGTCCGGCCCTGAAGGCGGCCCTGCAGGCGACCCCGGGGCGCACGGTCACGGCGTCCACCACGGCCGGAGCGGCAGGTCGCCCTCGCCGCCGGGTCGCGCCGCCAGCACCTGGTGCAACTGGATGCCGTTGCGCTCGAAGCCGAGTCGGAACCCGGCCATGTACAGCCCCCACACCTTCGCCGTCGGCAGCCCGACCTCGGCGACCGCGTCGTCCCAGTGCGCGACGAGGTTGGCGCACCAGTCGCGCAGGGTCAACGCGTAGTGCGGGCGCAGGTTCTCCTCGTGCAGCACCTCGAGTCCGGCATCCTGCGCGACACGGATGATCCGGCCGGAGCCGGTCAGCTCCCCGTCGGGGAAGACGTACCGGTCGATGAATCCGCCGGCCGCCGGCCGCGAGCGGTTCTCGGGGCGGGTGATGCAGTGGTTGAGCAGCAGTCCGCCGGGGCGCAGCCTCGACTGCAGGAACCGGAAGTACGCGGGATAGTTGCGCACGCCGATGTGCTCGAGCAGGCCGATCGAGGACACCGCGTCGAAGCCGCTCTCGCGGATGTCGCGGTAGTCGCCGTAGCGAACCTCGGCCAGTTCGCCGAGGCCCTCGTCGACGATGGCCTTGCGCGCCCACGTCGTCTGCTCGTTCGAGAGCGTGACGCCGATCGCCCGCACGCCGCGGCGGGCCGCGTAGCGCACCATGCCGCCCCAGCCGCAGCCGACGTCGAGGAGCCGGTCGCCGGGCTTCAGGCGCAGCTTGTCGAACACGAGGCGGTACTTGTTCTCCTGCGCCTCGTCGAGGGATGCCTCGGGCGTGGGGTAGCACGCGCACGTGTACGTCATCGAGGGCCCGAGCACCCATTCGTAGAACGTGTTCGACACGTCGTAGTGGTGGTGGATCGCCTCGGCGTCGCGGTGCCGGCTGTGCCGGAGTCCCTCGGCGACCCGGCGCACGCGCCCCGGCACCTCCTGCGGCGGCCGTGCGACCGGCTTCAGGCTGCCCACGCCGATCGTGCGGATCACCTGCGCCATGACGCGCGGCGGCGGCAGCTTGAACACGAGGTCGTCGGCGAGCAGCTTCAGGAGGTCGTACGGGTCGCCCGGATGCACGCCCCGGATGTCGAGGTCGCCGGCGATGTACGCGCGGGCGAGCCCGAGGTCGCCGCGGCTGGTGACGAGGTAGCCCGTGCCGCGCGGGCTCTTCAGCTCCACCTCGAACCGGGCGTCGGCCGGCCCGGCCGAACTCCCGTCGTACGCGGTGAACCGGACGGGGAGCCCGCTGCCCGCGAAGGCCTCGAGCACCTCGGCGAGGGTGAGCTTCGCGTCGGCCTTCGCGCGCTCCGCGGCATCCGTCGCGCCCGTCGCCGCCCTGCCGGTCGCCGTCGTGCCCGTCGCTTCCGGGACGTCCATCGCTGCCGGGGCATCCGCCGCTTCCGGGGCGTCCGTCGCGCGTTCCTTCTCCGTCGTCATCGTCGTCGCACCGCCTTCGCGTAGAGGTCGAGGAGCCGGGAATCCGGGTCGTAGCGTTCCTTCACCGCTCGATAGGCCGCGCCGCCGTAGAGCCGGTCGAACTCCTCCCGCTCGTAGTAGGCGTCGGAGTAGAGCGACTTGTGCCCGTCGAGGTCGCCGACCTCCCGCTCGATCCGGCGGTTCGTCTCGCCCTCGGTCGCGCCCACCGGCACCGTCGACCAGAAGCCCACGTTGACGTAGGTGCGGCGCGGCTCGAGCGGGTAGAGCGGCCAGCCTGCGTCGTCGCGCAGCCGCAGCGGGCACAGCCAGATCGGGGTGATCGGCACGTTCGCCAGGAACCAGTCGAGGAACTCGGCGCATCGCTCGATCGGGACCTCGACGTCCTGGATGACGCGCTCGCGCGCCGGGCGGCCGTGCAACCGCTCGAGGCGGTCGCCGATGTCGAACCGGCGCTCGAGTCGCATGAGCTTCCAGTACGCGCTGCTGCGCCGGTACCGTCGCGGCCAGACGCGGCGGACGAACGGATGCCCCGTCCCGAACGCCTCCGAACACCAGAACCAGTCGGTGTCCCAGCGCCAGAGGTAGTCGTGCGCGGTGAGCCGGTCGCGCAGGACGCCCTCGTCGTGGCGGATCGACCGGTAGTAGATCCGCTGCCGGGTGTAGTCGCTGACGGGACCGGGCCGGGCCGTCTTCGTGCCGAGGCAGAGGTAGCCCTCGTCGGCGGCGAACACCACCCCGTCGAGGTAGTCGACGCGGGTGCCGTCGTACATCCCGGTCTCGACGATGCGGTCCATCGTGGCGACGAGGTCGTCGAGCGAGCGGAACCGCACGTGCCGGAGCTCGACGAACGGCTCGATCGGTTCGAGCTCGATGCGCAGCCGCACCGCGTAGCCGAGCGTGCCGTACGAGTTGGCGAATGCCCGGAACAGGTCGGCGTGCACGTCGCGGGAGGCCGTCACGACCTCGCCGGCCCCCGTCAGGACGTCGAGGTCGACCACCGATTCGTGCGGCAGTCCGGTGCGGAACGACGTCGACTCGATGCCGAGGCCCGTGGCGGCGCCGCCGAGCGTGATCGTCTTCAGTTGCGGCACGACGAGCGGCGCGAACCCGTGGGCCAGCGTGGCCGCGACGAGGTCCTCGTACGTGCACATGCCCGCGACGTCGGCCGTCCCGGCCTCCGGGTCGACCGAGATCACCTGCGTCAGCCCGGAGGTGTCGAGGCCGGTCGTTCCGGTCGCGGTCCGCGACCGGAACAGGTTCGACGTGCGCTTCGCGAGTCGCACGGGCGCGCCGACCGGCACCGCGCGGTAGCTCGCGAGCAGGCGTTCCACGCCCTCGGCGTGCGCGGAACGTGCGTCGGTCTCGCGAACGGACACGGCTTCACGGTACGCCGCGGCGGCGCGTCCGGCTACGGGGAGCGTGCGATCAGCCGACCAGGTCGTCGCTCGTCCGCACGCGGCCGATCCTCGGGAAGACGACGGTCAGCGCGCGGTCGTGCGCCGACGCGACGAGGTCGCTCATCGCGTCGGCGGCGAAGACCTGGGCGTAGCCGAGTTCGCGTCCGTGCCGCGCGGTGGACTCGATGCCGATGGACGTCGAGATCCCCGCGTAGACGATCGTGTCGACGCCGCGGCGCCGGAGCTGGAGGTCGAGCTCGGTGCCGTGGAACGCGTCCCAGCCGCGCTTCGTGACGTGCAGGTCGGTCGGTCCGTCGCCGACCTCCTCGCAGAGCGTGGCGAAGTCCGACCGCGGCTCCACCGCGGGCGGCGGAGCGTCGACCGCGGCCGAGAGGGCATCGCCGCCGTCGGGTGAGAACGCGACTCGGACGCGGACGACCGGTGCACCCGCCTCGCGGAACGCCGCGGTGAGTCGCGCGGACGCGGCGAGCACGTCGGCCACGGGATGCACGAGCGGCATCGCCGCGATGCCGTGCTGGAGGTCGATGAGGACGAGTGCGGGACGGGTGCCCGGGAGGATCTGGGTCATGGGGTCGAATGTACACCTACGGTGTATTATTTCGCGCATGACCCCGGATGCCGCGGAGACCGCTGCCGACCTGCGCCTCGCCATCGGCCGCCTCGTGCGCCGCACGCGGCGCGAGACCACGACCCTGCCGCCCTCGCAGGCGGCGGTACTCGGGCGGATCGACCGCGACGGCCCGCAGACGGTCGCCGACCTCGCGGCATCCGAGCGCGTGAGCCACCAGTCGATGACCCGCCTGGTGGGCGACCTCGTCGCCTCGGGCCTCGCCGCGGTTGCGACCCCGCCGCCGGGCGCCGACCGGCGGCGGAAGCCCGTGACCCTCACCGAGGCCGGCGCCGCCGCGCTCCGCGAACAGCGCAGCCTGCGCTCGACCCATCTCGCGCGGGCGATCGAGACCCGCCTCTCCGCCGCCGAGCACCGCACGCTCGCCGCCGCCATCCCCCTGCTGGAGCGCCTCGCCGAGGGATAGGCGAGCGAGCGGCGCACGCGGCCCGTCCGATCAGTCGGTCGTCACCGCTGCGCCGGCCCCCAGTCCCAGCCCGTGCCCGAACCGGAACAGCGGATCGGCCGTGTCGAACGGCACGTCGGGCCGGGACGCCTCGACCGCGGCCATCGAACGCGGGAGGTCGAACGGCAGCCGACCGGTCGCAGGGGCCGCACCGCTCAGCACGTCGAGCAGCGCCTCCGGGCTCGCACCCCAGTTCCCGACCACGGCATCCGCGGCCTCGACGATCGGCGCGAGGATCGCGGGCCGGTCGAGGAACACGTCGACCACGGTCGGCACGGCCGCGGCGACCTCGGCGACGTGCGCGATCGTCTCCGGCGCGAAGTCGAGCGACCCCGCGTGGAAGAAGTTCTCGAACATCGAGCCGCGCACCTCGAACGGCGCCTGGATCCGGAGGATCGCGACGTCCGCCTCCTCCGGTGCTCCGACGACGACCCCGTAGGCGGCCGCGACCTCGGGCGCGATGCCCTCGACGTAGAGCCTCGCCCCGCGCGCGAACGGCAGCGCGCCGCCGTTCGCGAGCACCGCGACCGATGCGCGCTGGGCGTCGACGCCGGCCGCGCGGTGCTCGGCCGAACCGACGATCGCGTCGGCCGCGTCGACGTCGACGAACGGGTCCTCGAACAGGCCGAGCAGGAACTTCTCGCGCAGGAGGCGCCGGGCCGAGACATCCAGCCGCTCCTCGCCCACCAGCCCGGACTCGACGAGCCCGATGAGCAGCGACGGATCGTGCTCGCCGCCGAACTGGTCGGCGCCGGCGTCGAGGACCTTCAGCATGCGCTCGGCGGGCGTGAGGTGCTCGACGCCCCAGGCGCGGGCCGCGAAGTCGTGGCCCATGATCGGCTGGTCGGTGATGAGGCCCCAGTCGGTGCACACGATGCCGTCGAAGCCGAAGCGCTCGCGAAGCAGGCCCGTGAGCACGCCCTTGTTGAAGCCGAAGCCGACCTCCTCGTACTCGGTGCCGACCGGCATGCCGTAGTAGGGCATGACCTGCCGGCCGCCCGCGGCGAACGCGGCCTCGAACGGCTTCAGGTGCAGCTCGAACTGCCCGCCGGGGTACACCTGCTCGCGGCCGTAGTCGAAGTGCGGGTCCTCGCCGTCCTGCTGGGGGCCGCCGCCCGGGAAGTGCTTCGTCATCGTCGAGACGCTGCCCGGCCCGAACGCCGAGCCCTGGAACCCGCGGATGTACGCGGCACCGAGCGCGCTCGTGAGGTCCGGGTCCTCGCCGAACGTCTGCAGCTGGCGCGCCCAGCGGGACTCGGTCGCAAGATCCACCTGCGGGTGCAGCGCGACCCGGATCCCGACGGCCGCGTACTCGGCGCGCGCGATCTCGGCGAAGCGCTCGACGAGCGCGGGGTCGTGCGTCGCGGCGAGCCCGAGGGGCTCTGGCCACTGCGAGAACGGACCCGCGAAGAACGCCGCGCCGGGGTTCTCGTTGAAGCCGTGCCTCGGATCGCTCGAGATCGTCACCGGGATACCCAGGCGCGTGGTGGCCGCGAGCTCCTGCAGCCGGTTGTGCCAGCTCGCGATCTCGCGCGCGGTCGGCGGCACGCCGAGCAGGTTGAAGTGGGTCAGGTGGCGACCCACGACGTACTCGCGGTTCGACGCGATGCCGAACACCGGGTCGCCCTCGCTGAGCTCGCCGCCCTCCCCCATCGCGATCATGGTGTGGAAGCAGAGGCCCGCCTTCTCCTCGAGCGTCATCTCGCCGAGCAGCAGCTCGACGCGCTCGTCGACCGGCAGGCTCGCATCGAGCCACGGGCGGTCCGTCGCCGGGGCATCCGGCCTCGTCATCTGGTCCTGTGTCATGTCCTGTTCCCTCGTCGTCCTGTGGTCGGTGATCGGCGCCCGCGGGCGCCGATCAATGCTGTCCGGCGTTGGCCATCGCGATGAGGCCGTCGATCATCTCGGGCGTGACGTCGCCGCCCATCATCGACATGCGGCCGATCGGGAAGGACATCATCATCCGGTCCATCGACACGCCCTCGGGCATGACCGACTCGATGCCCTCGAGGCCCTGCATCATCTGGGCCATCGCGGCCTGGATGATCGGGCCCGCGACCGGGTGCGCGAGCGCCTCACCGAGCGAGGACTCGCGCGTGAGCGGGATCGCGACGGCGTCGCCGGCGACCTCCACCGACACGGTCGATCGGATGTCCCGGCTCGACGCCGCGACATCCACGGCGTACGCGCCGCCCTCGACGACCCAGCCGTCGACGCGCACGTCCCAGTACGCGAGGTCGGCGCGGCGCACCGTGAGCACGACGTCGCGAGCCTCGCCCGGCTCGAGCTCGACCGACGCGAACGCCTTGAGCTCGCGCACCGGGCGCTGCACGGCCGAGCCCGCGAGCGACGTGTAGACCTGCACGATCTCGCGGCCCGGGACCGCGCCCGTGTTCGTCACCGTGACCGCCACCTGGACGTCGCCGTCCGCGTCGACCGTGGCCGAGGCATCCGAGTACGCGAACGTCGTGTACGACAGGCCGTGCCCGAACGGGAACGCGACCTCGAGGCCGCGCGCGTCGTACCAGCGGTAGCCGACGAACAGGCCCTCGCCGTAGCGGACGTGCCCGAACTCGCCCGGGAAGTCGAGGTACGCGGGGGTGTCCGACAGGCGCGCCGGGATCGTCTCGGCGAGCTTGCCAGACGGGTTCACGTCGCCGAACAGCACGTCGGCGGTCGCACCGCCGCCGGCCTGGCCGAGCAGCCATCCCTCGAGGATCGCCGGGACGCGGTCGGCGAACGGCAGCGCCACCACGCCGCCGTTCGAGAGCACGACGACGACGTTCGGGTTGACCGCGAGCACCGCGTCGACGAGCGCGAGCTGCTCGGCGGGCAGGTCGATGTCGTCGCGGTCGTAGCCCTCGGACTCGAGGCGGGCGGGCAGGCCCAGGAACAGCACGACCGCGTCGGCGGCGGATGCCTCGGCCACGGCTGCCTCGCGGAGCGCGGCCGTCTCCTCGGCCGAGACGTCGGCCGCGACGCTGAAGCCCTGGGCGTACGCGACCTCGCCGGCGGCGAGCGCGCGGATCTCGTCCAGCGCGGTGTCGAGGCGCGTCGGGTTGATGAGCGACGAGCCCGCGCCCTGGTAGCGCGGCTTCTCGGCGAATGCGCCGACGACGGCGAGCTTCCGGTCCTTCGCGAGCGGCAGGACGGCGCCGCCGTCGCCGACCTCGGCGTTGCGCAGCAGCACGATCGAGCGTCCGGCCGCCTCGCGGGCGAGCGCGTGGTGCGCGTCGACGTCGAGCGGGCCCTCGACGAGTCCGCGGCCGGCCTGCGCCTTCCGGACCAGGTCGATCACGCGGCCGGCCGCGATGTCGAGCGCGTGCTCGTCGAGCTCGCCCGCCTGCACGGCGGCGACGAGCTGGGCGTCGGTGCGCCCGCCCGACGACGGCATCTCGAGGTCGAGGCCCGCGGGCAGGCCCTGCACCCGGTCGTTGACCGCGCCCCAGTCCGAGACGACGAGGCCCTCGAAGCCCCACTCGTCGCGCAGGACCTGCGTGAGCAGCCACGGGTCCTCCGACGCGTAGACGCCGTTGATCTTGTTGTACGAGCACATGACGGTCCACGGCTGCGCGTCCTGCACGACCCGCTGGAAGCCGCGCAGGTAGATCTCGCGGAGCGGCCGGGGGTCGACGTCCGACGACGCGCGCATGCGGTCGTCCTCCTGGTTGTTGGCCGCGAAGTGCTTGAGCGACGTACCGACGCCCTTGGACTGGATGCCCTGCACGATCGCGGCGCCGAGCACGCCCGAGACGATCGGGTCCTCGGAGAGGTACTCGAAGTTGCGACCGCACAGCGGCGAGCGCTTGATGTTGATGCCCGGGCCGAGCAGGACGCCCACGTGCTCGATCGCCGTCTCGGTGCCGAGGGCTTCGCCGACGCGCTCGATGAGCTCGACGTCCCACGAGGAGCCGAGGCCCGCGGCGGGCGGGAAGCACGTGGCCGGCACGCTCGAGCCGAGCCCGAGGTGGTCGCCCGCCCCGCCCTGCTTGCGGAGGCCGTGCGGCCCGTCGGTCACCATGATCGAGGGGATGCCCGCACGCTCGACGGGCTTGGTGTGCCAGAAGTCCAGGCCGCTCGTGAGCGACGCCTTCTCCTCGAGGGTGAGGTCGGCGAGGGCTGCCTCGGTCTGGCTGATGCTGACATCGGTCATGGTCGTGCCTTTCGGTGGGTTGGGAGGTCGGGGGCGGTCGTGGATGCCTCGCGGTCGAGGCATCCACGACCCGGTCAGCGGATGCGGGTCATCGGGTCGACTTGATCGGCCAGACCGCGAGGGCGCCGAGGATGCCGAGGACGATCGCGACCGGGAAGAGCGCCTGGTAGCCGGAGACGAGGACGATGGCGCCGGCGACGCCGGGTGCGAGGGTCTGCGGGAGGGTCGCGGCGATGTTCACGACGCCGAGGTCCTTCGCGAAGTTCTTCGCCGACGGGAGGACCTCGCTCATCAGCGCGGTGTCGACGGCCTGGAACATCCCGAACCCGAAGCCCGCGATGAAGGTCATGATCATCCACGCGGTCAGGTCCTGCCACATCCACGGCAGCAGGAACGCGAGGCTCACGACCGCGGCCGACGCGAACACGAACGGCTTGCGACGCCCGACCCGGTCCGAGATCGGCCCGGACACGGCGGTCGAGATGATGATGCCGACCAGGCTCAGCAGGCCCAGGACCGGGATGACCTGCTCGGGGTGCGCGACGCCGAAGTAGTCGGTGAGCAGGAACAGCTGGTACCCGGTGACCGCGAAGTAGCCCGTGTAGAGCAGCAGGCGTCCGGTGAAGGCCCAGAAGAAGTCGGGGTGCTGGATCGGGTTCACCCAGAACGTCTTCAGGAACTCGACGAGCGTGAAGGGCTCGGGCTCGATGTCCGTGCTCGGGTAGTCGGGGTTGAAGGCCACGAACAGGCTCAGGATCACGAGCGCCGGCACGGCGAAGATGACGTAGCCGAGCGCGATGCTGCCGAAGAAGAACGAGCCGACGATCGATCCGCCGAGCGCGCCGACCATGAGGCCGATGCCGGACAGGGCCGAGAAGGTGCCGCGGCGCTTGAGCGGCACGCGGTCGGGCAGGACGGCCGACAGCGGCCCCTGCGCGAAGTTGTAGGCGACCTGCACGAGCGTCCAGGCGAGGATGACGCCCACGAGCGAGGTCGCGAACGCGAGGCCGACGAGCGCGAGGCCGCCGGCGAGCGCGCCGATCACGATCCAGGGCGCGCGGCGGCCGAACTTCGAGCGCGTGCGGTCGGACACCTGGCCGGCGAGGGGCTGCGCGATCATGGCGGCGAACGAGCCGATCGTCGCGACGATCGTGAGGTTCGCGACCTTGTCGGCCTCGCCGAAGAGCAGGGTGATCTGCTGCGGCAGCAGGATGCCGGGGACCGCGCCCCAGATGAGGAAGATGCCGAGGTTCGCGGGGATGATCCACGCCATGAGGCGCCGCAGGCCCCTGATGGGCGTGGGCGGGTCGTCATTGCCGGCGGCTTCGGCGAGGAAGGCGTGCTCCGTCATCGGCTCTGCGATGCGAGTGGGGGTGTCTGACATCGTCGTCGACTGTTCCTTTCGGCATCCTCCGTGGATGCCCCGCCGAAACCATATGTCATTCGGTTTTGAATGACAAGCGTTGTTCGGGTTTACTGGATGCATGGCGGCGAACGGTCAGGGCAGACGCGGCTCCTACGCGAAGGGCATCGCCAAGCGCGAGGAGATCCTCGAGCGCGCACTCGAGGTCATCGCGCGCGAGGGCTACCGCGGGGCATCCGTCAAGGAACTGGCGGCCGCCGTGGGCCTCAGCCAGGCGGGCCTCCTCCACTACTTCGACTCGAAGGAGGAGCTCTTCACCGAGATCCTCCGCAAGCGCGACGAGGCCGACACCGCGCACTACGGGCCGATCCCGGCGGAGCCGGTCGGGTACGAGGACATGCGGGACGCGTACCTCCGCATCACGCGGCACAACGCCGACGTGCCGGGGCTCGTGCAACTGTTCTCGCGCCTCTCGGTCGACGCGGTGGACCCCGAGCATCCCGCGCACGAGTTCTTCGTCCGCCGCGGCCGGACGCTGCGCGGCGTGTGGGCAGACGGCCTGCGGGAGCAGCAGGCCGCCGGCCGGATCGACGACTCGATCGACCCCGAGACCCTCGGCCGGATCCTCCAGGCCGTCGCCGACGGCCTCCAGTTGCAGTGGATGCTCGAGCCCGAGACGGACATGGCCGCCATCATCGGCGTGCTGTTCGACGCGCTCGCGCCGTCGATCGCGCGCGACGCACCGGCGGACCGACCGCAGCTCGCCGACCGAGCACCGCTCGCCGACCGAGCACCGCTCGCCGACTGAGCCTCGCCCGCGGACGCGAACCGCGACCCGCACCGACCATCACCCGCGCGAAGGAGCACAGGGCATGACGCAGACGGAATCCCGCACGTACATCGAGGTGGACACGGGGGCCGGGCGCGTCCGCGGCGCCTGGCGCGACCTCCCGGGCTCGTCCGCCCGGAGCGCCGCGTTCCTCGGCATCCCGTTCGCCGAGCCGCCCGTCGGCGACCTGCGGTTCGCCGCACCCGTGCCTGTCGCACCGTGGACCGGCGTGCGCGACGCGCTCGAGCACGGCGCGACCGCCCAGCGCGGCGACCCCGGCGTGACCCTGATCCCGGAGCCGTCCGTCCCCGGCGCCTCCACGCTCAACGTCGACGTCTTCACCCCGGCGCCGGGCGAGCCGGACGCCGCGTTGCCCGTGCTCGTGTGGATCCACGGCGGCGGCTACTTCGCGGGCTCCCCCGCGAGCCCGTGGTACGACGGGCGCAGCTTCAACCGCGACGGCGTCGTGACCGTCACGGTCTCGTACCGGCTCGGGTTCGACGGCTTCGGCTGGATCGAGGATGCCCCCTCCAACCGCGGCGTGCGCGACTGGCTGCTCGCGCTCGAGTGGGTGCAGGCGAACATCGCCGGATTCGGCGGTGACCCGGGACGCGTGACGATCGCGGGCCAGTCGGCGGGCGGCGGCGCGGTGCTCACGCTCCTCGGCATGGAGCGCGCGCAGCACCTGTTCCACGGCGTGTGGGCGCTCTCGGGCGCGCTCGCCGACATCGCGCCCGACCGCGCCGAGCGTCTGGGTCGCGACATCGCGTCGCGGCTCGGGGTCGCTCCGACCCGCGCCGGGCTGTCGACGATCCCGGAGGACGCCGTGCTCGCCGCGCAGCGGGCCGCGACCGACGTGTCCGGCCCCGACGCGATGACCCGCATGCTGGACGACGGCCTCGGGCTCGGCCCGACGATCGACGGCGACCTGCTCCCCCGCTCGACGACGGCCTCGCTCGCCGCGGGCGTCGGCGCCGACACGCCGCTCGTGCTCGGCGCGACCGACGACGAGTTCTCGATGGCGGTGGCACCGGCCGAGCGGAAACTGCGCTGGGTGCCGCTGCGGATGCTCCTGAAGCGGGTCGGCATCCGCGGCGAGCAGCGCCGCGCCTACCTCGCGGCGAATCGCGACGTCGTCGCACGCGGCCACGCCGCGGTGCTCGGCCGCGTGATCTCCGACCGGATGTTCCGCACCGCGGTCGTGCGGATCGCGAACGCCCGCGGCGCCGCTCCCACCTGGGCGTATCGCACCGCGTTCCGCTCGACGGTGTTCGACGCCGCCGTCCACTGCGTCGACGTGCCGTTCTGGTTCGACTGCCTCGACGCCGAGCAGGTCGACCCGCTCACCGGTCCCCGGCCGCCGCAGGCGCTCGCGGACGCGATGCACCGCGACGCCGTCGCGTTCATCCGCGACGGCGAGCCGGGGTGGCCGACCTGGTCGACCTCCCCCGGCACGACGCGCGTGTTCGGCGGCGAGGCATCCACCGGGGCATCCCCCGAGGTGGTGCCCGACGGCTACGCCGAGGTGAGCTCGCTGCTGTAGGCCGCAGCGACCGCCTCGGCCGACGGCTCGGCGCCGAGCGCCTTCCTCGAGGTGACGAACAGGACCAGCCCCAGCCCGAAGACCAGCAACTCGGTCGCCGTCATCGCCCAGATCACCCCGTCCAGCCCGAACACCGCGTTGCCGGCGAGGATCACGGGCACGAACAGCACGCCCTGCGCGATCGCCATGACGGTCGCGTTGCGCATCTGCTCGGTGGCCTGGAACACGGCGATCATGAGTCCCGTGAACCCGTTGAACGCGGTCGCGACGAGCATCGCGGTCAGGATGCGCGTGCCGTCGGCGAGGACCGCCGGGTCGGCGGAGAACAGCGCGAAGACCTGGTCGCGGAACAGGAACACGACGGTCGAGAACACCGCGACGATGCCGGCGATCGCGATCGCGGCCCCGCGGATGCCCGCCAGGAGCCGGGCGCGGTTGCGTGCGCCGAACGCGTACGCGAACAGCGGGATCGCGCCCATCGACACGCCCATCACGATCATCTCGGGCACCTGCGAGATGCGCAGCGCGACGCCCATGCCCGCGATGAGGCCGGCCCCGTAGCCGATCGCGATCCAGTTCATGACGAGCGTGGTCACGATGAGGAACGAGGACTGCAGGAGCTCGGACGCGCCGACGCCGAAGACCAACGTCAGGATCTCGCGGTCGGCGCGGAACCAGCGGGGCGCGATCGACGCGGCGGAGGATCGCGTGGTGAGCCACCACGCGTAGTACCCGACGGCGACGAGGTTCGACAGGCCGAGCGCGACGCCCGCGCCGAGCACGCCCCAGCCGAGCCCGAGGATGAACACCACGTCGAACACGAGGTTCGCGATCGTCGAGGCGATGAGCCCGGTCATCGAGGCGACCGCGGCGCCCTCGGCGCGCACGAGCTGCTCGAGCGCGAACACCGCGACGTACACGGGAGCGAAGGCGAACATCGCCCCGATGTAGAGGGCGGTGGGCGCGAGCGAGGCGCCGCTCGCCCCGACCGCCGCGGCGATCGGGGTCGCGAACGCGAGCCCGAGGATCCCGACCACGACGCCGGCGACGACGGCGCCCCACGCGGTGAACGAGGAGACCTGGCGGATGCGCCGGCCCGTGGCCGCGGCATCCGTGTCCGGGTCCTCGAGGGAGCCGAGCAGGCGGGTGACGAACGTGCCGCCGCCGACGCCGAAGACGCCGCCGAGCGCCATGACGAGCGCGAAGACCGGCATCGCGAAGGTGATCGCCGCGAGCAACGGCGTCGAGTGCAGCGACCCGACGAAGACGCCGTTGATGACGTTGTAGATCGCGCCGACCGAGAAGCCGGCGATCATCGGCACGCAGAGGTGGACGAGCGAGCGCCAGATGGGCGCCTGTGCGAGGGAGTGGCGGTTGGACGATGACATGGTCTGGCCTCCGTTGCGGTGAACGGCTCGGGCGGGTGCCCGGGTCTGGGATGGGTGGATGGTGGATGCGAGGTCGCGGGCGCGACGGACGTCGGAGCGCGACGGATGGACGCGCGCGACGGGCACCGGGCACGAGGGCACCGGGCTCCGGGCACGACGGATGGACGCGCGGGCGCGCGCGGCGGCGACCGCGGCGGAGCGGTCCGGGCGAGGAGCGGTGGGCGGCCTAGAAGGGCGAGCGCCCGTCGGGCGGTCCGCCGCGTTCGAGCGGCTCGATCGGGGCGGCGACGCGCTCGAGGAGCGCGATCAGCGCCTGCTGCTCATCGCCGTCGAGCACGCCGTAGAGGCGTTCCCGGGCTGCGGCCACCGCATCGTCGAAGCCGGCGATGACGGCGGCGCCCTGGTCGGTGACGCTCACGAGCTTGACGCGCGAGTCGTCGGGCGAGGGGGTGCGGACGATGAGTCCGCGCGCCTCGAGCCCCTGCAGGAGGCTCGTGACGCTCGCGGGCGTGGTGCGGGAGACCTCGGCGAGGTCGCGGGCAATCACGCCCTTCGCCTGGTGCTCCTGGATGTAGCCGAGCGCCATCGACTGCTGCAACGTGAGGCCGCTGCCCTGCACCCACTCCATCGCCGCCGCGCGATCGGCGAAGGCGACGGTGAAGACGAGGGTGGTCAGCCGCTCCACGTTCGAGGTCATGGTTAGAACTCTAATCATTAGAGTTCTAACTGTCAAGCGGGCGGCGACCGCGGTGGGGCCCACCCGTGCCAGGGTCGGCCCGGCGTCAGGGCCGGCCCGGCGTCAGGGTCGGCCCCCGTCAGGGGCGGCCCCGCGGCGTCCACCCCGACGGGAGCGGCCCGCCCACGTCGGCCCGCTCCAGGTCGGCCTGCGCCGACCATCCCTGCGCGGCATCCACCGCATCGAAGCCGCCGCGCGCCACCCGGAACCCGACGTCCTCGTGGTGCATCCGCGGCGCCCCGCCGCGCCGGGTCGACGCCCGCACGCTCCACGCGTCGTCCGCGAACCCGCCGCCGCGGAACGCGCGGTACTCGTCGTAGCGCGCCGGGTCGAGCAGGTCCCAGCACCACTCCCACACGTTGCCGAGCGTGTCGAAGAGCCCGTTCAGGTTCGGCAGCTTCAGCCCGACCCGCTGCGGATGGGTCACGCCGTCGAGACTCGTCCACGCGACCTCGCCGAGCGGCCCGTAATGCGGACCGGTCGAACCGGCCCGGCACGCGAGCTCCCACTCGGCCTCCGTCGGCAGTCGGAACCCGTCGGCATCGACGTGCCACGTGACCTCCTCGCCGTCGAACGTGTACGCCGGGTCGAGCCCCTCCCACTCGGACGCCGCGTTGCAGAACCGGACGGCGCGCAGCCAGCTCACGCCGGTCGCGGGCCGCAGCGGATGCTCCGCCGTCACGCCCAGCAACTCGCCGAGCTCCGCCTCGGTGACGGCGAACACGCCGATCTCGAACGGCTCGAGCTCGACCGTGCGGCGCTCCGCGCGGCGCGCGTCGTGGAGCGTCACCGACCCGCCCGCGATGTGCGCGAGCTCGAGATCGGTCACGCCTGGTGGATGAGGTCGTCGTCGGAGATCGCCATGCGACAAGCTTGGCGTGGATGCGGGCGGAATGCTCCGCGGCCGCGAGCGTTGGAGGTCAGCATGAAGCACATCGGATTCCTGTCGTTCGGCCACTGGTCCTCCTCGCCCGGCTCGCAGACGCGGTCGGCGTCCGACGTGCTGCTCCAGTCCATCGACCTCGCCGTCGCGGCCGAGGAGCTCGGGGCGGACGGCGCGTACTTCCGCGTGCACCACTACGCGAACCAGCTCGGCAGCCCGTTCCCGCTCCTCGCGGCGGCCGGTGCGAAGACCAGCCGCATCGAACTCGGCACAGGTGTGATCGACATGCGCTACGAGAACCCCATGTACATGGCCGAGGATGCGGGCGCCGCCGACCTCATCGCGGGCGGCCGCCTGCAGCTCGGCGTCTCGCGGGGCTCACCCGAGTCCGTCATCGACGGCTACCGCTACTTCGGCTACGACGCGCCCGAGGGATCGACCATGGCCGACGTGGCACGCGACAACACCACGGTGTTCCTGAAGGTGATCGACGGCGCGCGCTTCGCCGAGCCCAACCCCCGGCCGATGTTCCCGAACCCGCATCCGGGGCCGCTCGGGATCCAGCCCCAGTCCCCCGGGCTCCGCGATCGGATCTGGTGGGGCGCCGGGTCCGACTCGACCGCCGTCTGGGCCGCCGAGCAGGGCATGAACCTCATGAGCTCGACGCTCAAGGAGGACGAGTCCGGCGAGCCGTTCCATGTGCAGCAGCGCAAGCAGATCGAGGCGTTCCGCGCCGCGTGGGACGAGGCGGGGCACGAACGCGAACCGCGCGTCTCGGTCAGCCGGTCGATCTTCGCCCTCGTCGACGACACGGACCGCGCGTACTTCGGCGGGGGGCACCGCGAGGAGTCCGACCAGTTCGGCGTGATCGACGACTACCGCGCGGTGTTCGGCCGCAGCTACGCGGCGGAACCGGAGGCCCTCATCGCCCAGTTGCGCGAGGACGAGGCGATCGCCGCGGCCGACACGGTCCTGCTGACCGTGCCGAACCAGTTGGGCGTCGACTACAACGCGCACGTCCTCGAGTCGATCCTGACGTACGTCGCGCCGGCGCTCGGGTGGCGCTGAGCCGGCACCTGCCGCTCGAGTTCACGACGACGAAGGGCCGAATGCCGCGAGGCATCCGGCCCTTCGTCCGCCCGCGTCGAGGGCGACCGGTGCGGCGATCGATCAGGTGCGGCGCTTGGACGTCACCGCGCGCTGCAGCAGCACGAACACGAGCAGGATGCCGCCGGTGATGATCGTCGTCGCCTCCGGCGGGATGCCGCCGTCGCGCGTGATCAGCACGTTCATCAGCCCGAGCACGAGCGCGCCGACGACCGAGCCGAGCACGTAGCCGTAGCCGCCCGTCAGCAGCGTGCCTCCGATGACGGTCGCCGCGATCGCGTCGAGCTCCCAGCCGATGCCGGTGATGTTCTGCGCGATGCCGAGGCGGGACGTGTAGACCACGGCCGCGACGCCCGCGAGCGTGCCGCTGACGACGTAGACGAGTACCTTGGTGCGCGGCACCGCGAGGCCCATGAGCGCCGACGAGTGCTCGGATCCGCCGATCGCGTAGACCGTGCGGCCCGTGCGGGTGCGGTGGAGCACGAAGAACGCGATGAGCACGACCAGGAGCGCGATGATCACGCCCGGCGTGATGACGACGTCGTTGACCTTCTCGCCGTCGATCAGCTTGAACTGCTCGCCCAGCCAGAGGATCGGCGAGTCGTCGGCGAGCCGCTCGGGCTGCGTGCTGAGCAGCGACGCGAGCCCGCGCCCGAGGAACATCATCGCGAGCGTCGCGATGAACGGCTGCACGTTGAAGTACTGGATCAGGATGCCGCTGGCCAGGCCGAACACCGTGCCGATGAGGATCATGAGCACGATCACGAGCCACGGGTTCCACCCGGCGTTCGCGAGCATGACCCCCGCGACGCTCGAGAGCGCGATGACCGAGCCCACCGAGAGGTCGATGCCGCCCGTGAGGATCACGAACGTCATCGCCACCGCGAGGATGATCAGGTGCGCGTTGTTGATCAGCAGGTTCGACAGCGTGTTGTACTGCACGATCCGGCCGTAGGCGATCTCTCCGTAGATCACCATGGCGATGAAGATCACGATCGCCGCGACGGTCGGCAGCACGGACGGGTTGGACGAGACGACTCGCTTCACGCGGTCGACGAGCTTCGACGCCGCGGATGCCTCGGCGGGCGCGTCGACGCGGGGGCTCTGCACGGCGGTCATGCCGACACCTCCTGCTTCTCCTGCGACGGAACGGACTTCTGCTCGGGTGTCGCCTGCGGGGGCCTGCGCCGTTGGACGAACCAGCCGCGCACGCGCTGCGACTGGAGCAGGCAGAGCACCACGATCACGATCGCCTTGAAGGCGGGCGTCGCCGAGGAGGAGATGCCGAGGAACACGATGGTCTTGTCGAGGGTCGCGATGAGCAGCGCGCCGACGACGGCGCCGCCCATCGAGAACTTGCCGCCCGAGAGCGAGGTGCCGCCGATGACGACCGCGAGGATCGCGTCGAGCTCCATCTGGTAGCCCGTGCGCGAGACGTCGACCGTCATCACGGTGCCGACCGACATGATGCCGGCGACGCCCGCGAGCACGGCGCTCAGGATGTACACCGTGAGCAGCAGGCCGTTCGGCTTGATGCCCGCCATGCGGCTCGCCTTCGGGTTGATGCCGATCGCCTCGATCATGAGGCCGAGCGCGCTGCGGCGCACGACCAGGCCGACGACGATGACGATCGCGATCGCGATGAGGAACACCACCGGGAGCCCCAGGACGAAGCCGTTCGCGATCCACCGGAACGGCTCGTTCGAGGCCGAGGTGTTCTGGCCCTCGGTGATCACCTTCGCGATCCCGCGGCCCGCGAGCATCATGATCAGGGTGCTGATGAACGGCTGGAGCCCGACGTAGGCGACCAGGACGCCGTTGACCACGCCGAGCACCGCGCTGACGAGCAGCGCGAGGCCGATGGCGCCGAGCGCGACGCCGATCGAGTCCGACTGACCGGCATCCTTCATCACCACCATCGCGACCGCGCCCGAGACCGCCATGACCGATCCGACCGAGAGATCGATACCGCCGGTCGCGATGACGAGCGACATGCCGACGGCGATCATCAGGATCGGCGCCGAGGCCCGAAGGATGTCGACCAGGTTGCCGACGAGGTTGCCGTTGACCGGGTTGATCGAGAACGCGAGGTAGTTCGGGTCCTTGATGACGTTGAGGGCGAGGAGCGCGAGGATCGCGACCAGCCCCCAGAAGAACGGCTTGCGCACGAGTTCGCGCAGCCGAGACGTTCGAGCAGCGTTGCTCATGCTTCCTCCTCCGTCGCAGCGACCGCGGTCACGGCCGCATGCGGAGCCTCGGTCGGGTGCGATGCGTCAGCCGAGGGCTGGGCCTCGGCATCGATGATGCCACTCTCTGCCGCAGCCTCCACACCGTGCGCCGCGATGACGTCGACGACGCGCTGCGCGGTGACGTCCGGGCCGTTGACGATCTCGCCGATCTTCTGGTGGTCCTTCAGCACGACGATGCGCTCGCTCAGCCGCACGACCTCCTCGAGCTCCGAGGAGATGAAGACGACCGAGACGCCGTCCTCGGCGAGCTCGGCGACCGCCTCCTGGATCTCGGCCTTCGCGCCGACGTCGATGCCGCGGGTGGGCTCGTCGAGGATCAACAGCTCGGGCTTCGTCGCGAGCCAGCGACCGAGGAGCACCTTCTGCTGGTTGCCGCCCGAGAGGTTCCTGATGAGCCGGTTCGGGTCGGCCGGCCGCACGTTCAGGGCGGCGATGTACTTCTCGACGAGCGCGTCCTGCTCCTTGCGCGGGATCGGGCGGGCCCAGCCGCGCTCGGCCTGCACCGCGAGGATCAGGTTCTCGCGGACCGTGAGGTCGGCGATGATGCCCTCGTCGCGGCGGTTCTCGGTCGAGAACGCGATGCGCTTGCCGAGGCCGTCGGAGGGGTTCTTGATCTCCACGCGCTTGCCGTTCAGCGTGAGTTCGCCTGCGTCTGCGCGGTCGGCGCCGTAGAGCAGGCGCGCGAGCTCGGTTCGGCCCGAGCCGAGGAGGCCCGCGAAGCCGACCACCTCGCCGCGGTGGATCTCGAGGTCGGTGGGCTCGATCGAGCCGCGACGGCCCAGGCCCTTCGCGGCGAGCACCGGCGACTCGGCGGCGTAGTCGCGCGCGTCGGCGCGGCGGTTGCCGCCCAGCGACGAGAGCGCGTTCAGGTCCTTGCCGATCATCTTCGAGATGAGGGCGTGCCGGTCGAGGTCTCGGGTCAGGTACTCGCCCTCGTAGCGCCCGTTGCGCAGGATCGTCAGGCGGTCGCTGATGGCGTAGATCTGGTCGAGGAAGTGCGAGACGAACAGGATCGCGACGCCCTGGTCGCGCAGTGCCCGCATGACCGTGAACAGCCCCTCGACCTCGGCCGCGTCGAGGCTCGAAGTCGGCTCGTCGAGGATGAGCACCTTCGCCTTGATCGCCATCGCGCGGCTGATCGCGACGAGCTGCTGCATCGCGATCGACAGGGTCGACAGGGGCTGGTGCGTGTCGAGGTACTCGAGCCCGAGCCGGGCGAGCGCCTCCGTGGCGGCCTTGTGGGTGGCCCGCCAGTTGACGCCGAACACGCCGCGCACCTCGTGGCCGAGCATCACGTTCTCGCCGATCGAGAGGTTCGTGACCAGGTTGACCTCCTGGTACACGGTCGAGATGCCGGCGCCCTGCGCGTCGCCCGTGCCGTGGAACTGCCGTTCCTGGCCCGTGACGACGATCGAGCCGGCGTCGATCTTGTAGACGCCGGTGAGGGCCTTGATCAGCGTCGACTTGCCCGCGCCGTTCTCGCCCATCAGGGCATGGACCTCGCCCTGGAACAGGCGGAAGTCCACGCCGTCCAGTGCCTTGACGCCCGGGAACTCGATGGAGATGTCGCGCATCTCCACGATGGGCAGTGCTTCGCTCATGACAATCGCATTTCTCTGCTCCGATCGCGTGCTCGCGATCGGCCGTTCGATATGACGGTGCGGGGCCGGCGTGGGAGCCGGCCCCGCATCGCTGGTACAGCCACCGCGGCGTGCCGCGGCGCCGTGACCGTCAGTACTTGCGGTCGGCGAGCACGGCCTGGGCGGCCTCGGCGGAGTCGAACGCCTCGCTCGGCACGATGATGTACGAGTCGACCGAGGTGCCGTCGAGCGTCTTCTTCACGACGTCGAGCGCGGTCTCGCCGAACAGCGGGTTGTACTCGTGCACGTAGCTGAGCTGGCCGTCGGCGAGGGCCTGCATCGCGGCCTTGGTGCCGTCGATCGTGGCGATCTTGACGTCGACGCCCGGGGTGAGGCCGGCCTCCTCGACCGCCTGCGCGGCGCCGAGACCCATCTCGTCGTTCTGGGCGAAGATCAGCTGCACGTTGTTGTTGTTCGCCTTGAGCAGCGTCTCGGTGACGCTCTTGCCCTCTTCGGCCGACCAGTTCGCGGTCTGCGCGGCGACCTCGACGAGCTTCGAGCCGTCGACGGACGAGTCCCAGCCCTTGTTGCGCTCGTTCACGACGCCGACGCCGGCCGGGCCCTCGAGGGTGATGTAGTTGCCGCCCTCGGGGAACTGCTCGACGGCCCAGGCGCCGACCTCGGCCGCGACCTCGACGTTGTCGGGGGCGATGCGGGTGATGTAGAGGCTGGTGTCGTCCGGCTCGATGCCGCGGTCGAGCAGGATCACGGGGATCTCCGCCTCCTGCGCACGCTCGAGCGAGTCCTCCCAGCCGGATGCCTCGGTCGCCGAGAGCAGGATCACGTCGACGCCCTCGTCGACGAACGACGTGAACGCGTCGATCTGCGACTTCTGGTCGAGGTTGGTCGCCGGCGCGTACTTCAGGTCGAAGCCGGCCTCCTCGGTGAAGGTGTCCTGGATGTTCTGCTCGTTCGCCTCGCGCCAGGCGCCCTCGGGGCCGACGGCCACGAAGCCGACGGTGATGAGCTCGTCGCCCGCCGCCGTGTCGTCCCCGCCGCCGCTGGTGCTGGAGCACGCCGCGAGGCCGATGGTGAGTGCGCCCACGGCCGCCAGGCCGAGGAACTTGGTGTAACGCCTCTGAACTGACATGAGAGATCTCCTCCTTGAGATCCGGGGCGCAGGGGGCGCTCCGGTGCGTAGGTCCGCCGTGCGGACGATGCGGTGATTTGCCGGACGCTTGGTGCGTGCCGCCGGGCAAGATGTTACCGGGAACAATCCGGTGTCGCAAGCGCTGTGTTCCCGGAAACATAACATTCCGGAAACCTCGTCGAAAGCCCCTCGTTCCGGGGCTCCGCGTCGTCGCCTCGGGGCTAGGCGTCGTCCTCGTCGTCGGCGGCGATCATCTCGATGATCGTGTCGACGGTGAGCCCCGGACCGTTGCTCACTTCGCCGATCTTCCGGCGGTCCTTGAGGATCGCGATCCGGTCGCTCAGCCGCACGACCTCGTCGAGTTCGGAGGAGATGAACACGACCGCCATGCCCTCGCGGGCCAGCTCCGCGACGCGCGCCTGGATCTCGACCTTGGCGGCGATGTCGACGCCGCGCGTGGGCTCGTCGAGCACGAGGACGTGCGGCCTCGTGGCGAGCCACCTGGCGAGCAGCACCTTCTGCTGGTTGCCGCCCGACAACTGCCGCGCCGGGGCCTCCGGGCTCGGCGCGACGATGAGGAGCGACTCCATGAACCGCGCGACGACCTCGTCCCGCTCGGCCCGCGAGATCGGCCTCGCCCACCCGCGGATGCCCTGCAGCGCGAGGATGATGTTGTCCCGCACGCTCAGCTCTTCGATGATGCCGCCGTCGCGGCGATCCTCGCTCGCGAACGCGATGCGCCGCCGCAGCGCCGCCGCCGGGTTGCGCAGCGCGACGTCCCGCCCGTCGACGCGGATGGTGCCCGAGTCGCGGCGGGCGACGCCCGCGAGCAGCTCGCCCAGTTCGCTCCGGCCCGAGCCGCGAAGGCCGCCGAAGCCGACGACCTCGCCGCGGTGGAGGTCGAGGTCGGTCGCGTCGAACTCGCCGCGCCGCCCCACGTGGATCGCCTGGTAGATGGGCTCGCCCGTCGGGTCCGCCCGGTGCGCGCGGCGCTCCGACCCGATGCGGCGCAGCTCGGTGAGGTCCTTGCCGATCATCTTCGCGATGAGCTCGGCGCGGTCGAGTTCCCGCGTCGGGTACTCGCCCTGGCCGACCCCGTCGCGGAGGACCGTGATGCGGTCGCTGATCGCGTACACCTGCTCGAGGAAGTGCGACACGAAGAGGATCGCCACTCCGTGGTCGCGCAGCCGTCGCAGCGCGCGGAACAGCGTCGCCACCTCGTCGGCATCGAGGCTCGACGTCGGCTCGTCGAGGACCAGCACCTTCGGGCGCGTGACCATCGCGCGGGCGATCGCGACGAGCTGCTGGATCGCGGGCGGCAGCGTCGACACGGCGCGCTTCGGGTCGAGCTCGCCGAGGCCGAGCTCGTCGAGCACCTCGACCGCCTTGCGCCGGGTCCGACCCCACGAGATGCCCAGCCAGCCGTGCTCCTCGTGGCCGATCATCACGTTCTCGGCGATCGAGAGGTTGCGGCAGAGGTCGACGTCCTGGAACGCCGCGGCGATCCCCGCGGCCTCGGCCGCCGCAGGGCCCGAGAACACGACCGCGTCGTCGTCGATCCGCAGCTCCCCGCCGACGATGCGGTAGGCGCCCGTGAGCGCCTTCACGAGCGAGGACTTGCCGGCGCCGTTGCCGCCCATGAGCGCGTGGATCTCGCCGGGGAAGAGGCGCAGGTCGACCTCGCGCAGGACCGTGCTGCCGTCGATCTCGACGGTGATGCCCGTCATCTCGACCACCGGCATCGTCGCCGGGGCATCCTTCGTGGTCATGACGACCTCGGCGGGGCGGTGGACGAGCGGATGACGAGCTGGCTCGGGATCTTCGAGCGCTGCGGGATGTCGCGCCCCTCGAGCGCGGCACGGAGGACCTCCATCGCCTTCATCCCGAGGGCGTGGAAGTCCTGCCGGACCGTCGTGAGCGGCGGGAGGAAGTGCCGCGACAGCGGCAGGTCGTCGAATCCGACGATGCTCACGTCCTCGGGCACCCGGATGCCCCGCTCGTGGAAGCCGTGCACGACGCCGACCGCCATGTCGTCGTTCGCCACGAACATCGCCGTGTACTCGGGCACGCCCTTCAGGCCCGCCGCGTAGTCGTAGCCGAAGTCGGCGGACCAGTCGCCGACGACGATCGCGCGCTCCTTCAGCCCCCACTGCTCGATCCGGGTGTGGAACGCGCGCTCGCGACCGCGGGCCTCGAGCCAGTCGAGCGGACCCGCCAGGTGCAGGATGTCCCGGTGTCCGAGCGACACCAGGTGGTCGACGGCGAGGGTCGTGCCGAGCTGCTGGTCGACGCTCACCGTGAGGAAGTTCGGGTCCTTCGCGGCCTTGAGCACGAGCACCGGGACGTCGATCGAGATCCGGCGCAGCGCCGACACGGACGACGACCGGGGTGCGACGATGCAGAGCGCGTCGACGCCGTCGGCAATGAGGTAGCTCACCGCCGCCTCCGGAGTGAGGCTCGCGTCGTCCTGGATCGCGACCGACGACACCGAGTAGCCGCTCGAGCGGGCCGCGACCTCGAACCCGCGCAGCGTGCTGGTCGGTCCGAACTCGACCGAGCTGTCGACGATCACGCCGATGCGCTGGGTGCGCTGCGTCGCGAGCGCGCGCGCCGCGCTGTTCGGCTTGAAGTCGAGCTCGCGGATGACGTCGAGCACGCGCTGCCGGGTCGCCGGGCGGATGTTCGGGTGGCCGTTGAGCACGCGCGAGACGGTCATGTGCGACACGCCGGCGAGCGCGGCGACCTCTCGGATGCCGAGCTTCTCGGGGCGCGTGCCCGCCTCGATCTCACTCACCACCGATCTCCTGCCCTGCGGGACCTCGCCGCATGCCTTCCCTGCGCGGACGCGCGCCACCTGACCGCGCACCTGCGCGCCGACGGCACCAGCCTATTCGCTCGGTCCTGCCTCGGCGGCGCACGCGCCCGCGACGTGCCCGTGCGATCGCTCGCACCGGCACGCCGCGGTCCGCGTCCATCCGATCAGCCGGCGACGAGCCGGCCCCTCCCCCGCGTCAGCACGTCCGTCCTTCGTACGCCGCGCTGCCCTGGAAGCTCGCGCCGCTCGCGGTCGCGGTCACGTCGACGAAGTCGGCGCCGATCGCCGCGAGCCGGGTCGCGAAGGACTGCGAGACGGTCTTGCCCGGCTGCACGCCCGTGAACGTCTTCGGGCCGTAGGCGGTGCTCACCGTCACGTCGGCGGCGCGCGTGTCGGTGTTCCTCACCGACGCGACGAGCGTGACCTTGCCCGCGACGCACCGCGTCGTGGCCGAGGCCTCGACAGCGAGGTCGGGGTTCGTCCCGACGCCGGCGTAGTGGAACATCACGCGCTGGTACTCCTGCGCGGTGATCGGCAGAATCCCGCCGTGCCGCTTCTTGAGGGTCCCCAGGTTCACGTTCGCAGCCTTCGACCACGCCGATGCCGAGGTCGAGCCGATGTCCGTGGTGCGGAACGGCAGGTAGCCCTTGCCCGCGCCGTACTGGTCGGCGAGCAGCCCGTACAGCTGCGCCGCGGCGCCTCGGTCGTCGTCGTTGTACCGGAAGAACTCCGGCCCCTCGAGGCACGCGCCGGTGTAGTTGGTGCCGGCAGCGCAGGTGCCGCTGCCGCTCAGGATCGACTGCAGCGTGCCGACGAGCACCCACTCCTGGTCGGTGCCGGTCGTCTTCGCCGTCGCCGAGGTCGTGATCGCGTCGAGCCGCTTCGAGCGCTCGATCGTGATCTGGCCGTCACCGGACGCGCGGTAGAACCAGTCGCCGACCTTGATCACGGTCGTGTCGATGATCGAGCCCTGCCGGTCGATCCACTTCACCGGGGTCGAGAACGTGCGGAAGTCGCGCGTGGTCGAGAGGTACACGTCGACGCTGTCGCCGAGCTCGGTGTTCCCATCGGCGCGGGTCGCCCAGTAGACGTAGTACTGCTGGGTCACGTCGTCCCAGATCGCCTCGGGCGCCCACGCCATGCCCGCGTTCGGGATCGCGCTCGCGACGTCGACGAAGCGCGGCTCGCTCCAGTCGACGAGGTCGGTGGACTCCCAGACGACGAGGAACTTCGACCCGGTCACGGTCGCGTTCGCGCTGCCCCATCCGCCGCGGTAGAAGATGCTGAGGTCGGTCGCGATCAGGAAGAAGCGGTCGCCCTCGGGCGAGCGCACGAGGAACGGGTCGCGCACGCCGCCGTCGCCCTGGGTCCTGGCGAGCGCGAGCACGGGGTTGCCGTTCGCGCGCGTGTCGGTGAAGGTCACCGCGTCGCGGCTCGTCGCGAAGTAGATCTGCTCGTCGCTCGCGCTGCCCTCGGTGCCGGTGAAGTGGGCGAAGAGGTAGTCGGTCGTCGCGGCCTGCACCGGCGCCTTGCGCACCGTGAGCGGGATCTCGCGCGTCGCGGTCGCGCCGCCGTTCGCAGCCGTCACGGTGAGCACGACGGTCGTGTCGCGGTCGCCGGGGCGCGTGACGACGCCGGGCGCGACCGTGGCCGTGCCCGCGACGTCGACGATCCCGGGCGCCGACGAGCTCCAGCTCAGCGACGAGCCGAACCGGGCGCCGGTCGTCGGCAGCGTCAGGTCGGACCGGACGTCGTCGGCGTTCGGGAGTGCGATCGCGTCGAGGTCGCGCTGCGCCGCCTGCGCGGGCGTCGGCGCCGCGAGCACGGTCACCGTGAAGTCCTTCGCCGCGGTCTTCCCGCGGACCGCGGCGGTCGCGGTGAGCGTGACCTGCGTGTCGGATGACTGGCGCGTGACCGTGCCGTCGGCGCCGACCACGCCCGCGGGCGACGAGGTCCAGGTCACGCTGCCCGCGGTCGGCAGCACGAGCTTCGTCTCGACCGCGTCGAGGTCCTGCGTGTTGACGGCGTCGAGGTCGAGCGCCGCGACCGTCTCGCTCGCGGCGGCCGAGGCATCCGCGTCGGCGAGGCCGGCGAGGTCCTGCGCGGTGAGGGCCTCGGAGTAGACCCGGAACGACGACACGCCTCCCTGGTAGAGCGAGTCCGCCGTGTAGGCGCTCTTGCCGAGGAAGTTCAGGGTGTGCGTGGTCAGGTCGCTGAGGTTCGTCGTCGAGTTCGTCTTCTCGGCGACCTGCACGCCGTCGATGAAGAGCCGCAGGGTCGACGTCGTGCCGTCGGCGTTCTTGGCGATCGTCGCCGCGACGGACTGCCAGCGTCCTTCGGCGAGCTTGGTCGTCGAGGTCACCGTCTGCTCACCCGACCAGTTGGTCTTCGAGATCGCCACGCGCGGGGCGACCGGCTGGATGAAGAACTGGCCCGTCGCGCCCTCGCCCGACCCGCCGATGTTCCACAGGAACTTGGCCCCGCTCAACGCGGTCGGGCTCGTCTCGACGACGATCGTGGCCGCCGACCGGCCCTGGAGCAGCCCGTCGGGCAGCTTCACGTAGTTCGACCCGGTGAACTGCATGAAGCCGCCGCGCCAGGCCTCGCCGCCGACGACCGCGCCGTCGCGGCCGCCGCCCGACAGGTCGTGCGCCACGGTGCCCGACGTCTCGGAGAAGTCGTACGACGCCAGCAACGATCCGGGCTCGATCGCGGATGCGGCCAGCGGGCCGGTGAGCGTCAGGCTCCCGGCCGCGAGCAGTGCGCCCGTGGCGCCTGCGATCCATCGCCGCGCGCGTCGCGCGACGGGTGTTGCTTGTCGAACCATCGATCTCCCCATTCCGGATGGGCACGCCCGACGGGCGTGCGGAACGAACGCCACGGGGCATCCGCCCCGGCGCGGTGGTGCTGGTCGAACTGCTGGTCGGTGGGGCCGCGCGCCGAACGGCGCGGCCCGGTGGGTCACCCCTGGCCGACGCCGGCCATGGATCGGCGACCTTCTTCACGGGCCTCGGTGAGCATCGCGTCGAGGCGGCGCTTCGAGCGGCCTCGGCGCCAGAGCAGGGCGAGGACGATGAGCGCGAGCCCGGCGACCACCAGCAACTGGGGCCAGGGCACGGCCCAGACGAGGACGTCGGTCGACGACGAGGCGACCTCGGTCGCGACGACGTCGGCGGGCTCGCCGCTCGCGGAGATGACCGTCGGCGAGAGCCCGATCTCGCCGGGGAAGGCGAACAGCGGCCACACGCGCGGGACCGTGAGCGAGACGGAGCGCGACTCGCCGGGGAGGATCTCCTGGGGCGTCTCGCCCTCGGCGGGGAACGCGACGTTCCGGCCGGCGATGGACAGGACGCCGGCGATGACGAGCCGGGCGTTGCCCTCGTTCACGACGTCGAAGACGACGTCGATGCCGCCCGGGCGGAGCGGGTTCCACGAGGTGCGGTAGTCGGCGTGGACGTTGCGGATCGCGTAGGCGGGCGTGAGCTCGCCGGTGACGCGGGTCATGACCCGGAACCCGACCCGGCTCTCGACCCCCACCCCCGCACCGTCGCCCTGCGTGACGGACAGGATGGAGGCCGTGATGCCGGCGGCGTGGTCGCCGGGCTGCGCGCCGTCGGGCACCGCGATCGTGAACGGCACGACGACCGTGCCGCCCGGCGCGACGGTCACGCTCTCGGGCAGCGTGATCCAGGTGCCGGAGTCGACCGACTCCTGGTCGGACGGCAGGATGTCGAACCGGCCGTTGTCGTTGGTGAAGCCGTCGGCCGCGGCGAGCCGGAACGTGACCTCCTCGCTGCCGAGGTTCCGGACGACGAAGTGCTCGTCGACGCCGGCACCGGGGTCGATCTCGTGCTCGACGGCGACGCGGCCGTCGGGGCCGGCGGCGTCGGCCGGAGCGACCGACCAGGACACGGGCGCCCCCTCCTCGGCGAGCGCGGGCGCGGTCGAGGTGGCGGCCGCTCCGGCGGCGAGGCCGGCGACGGCCGCGAGCGCGGCGAGTGCGGTGCGGAGGCGGGATCGAGTCACGGTGCATCCTGGTCTGAACAGGTCCCGGCCTGGTGGGAGCCGGGGCGAAGCGGCTGCGGTCGGGCCGGCGGTGTCGCGCCGGCCCGACCGCAGTGGATCAGTAGGTGTCCTCGAACAGCGACAGCGTGAGCAGCGAGTGGTAGCTGCCCGGGGCGACGTTGGCGGGGGTCTTCAGCTTGAGGGCCGCGGTGGTCGACCACGAGCCCTGGGCGGCCTGGGCCGCGGCCGAGTCGAGCGAGAGGAAGAGCAGGTCCTCGCCGCTGGCCAGGCCGGTGTTGTTGCCGGGCAGGGTCGGCGTGTCGGAGGCCGGGACGACCTCGCCGCCCCCGCCGACCTCGCCGGCGCCGTCGAACACGTCGGCCGGGGTCCAGCCGAGCTGGGTCGCGGGGATGACCGGCTGGCCCGCGGTGCCGACGAAGTCGCCGGCCTGGCCGACGACGTACCAGTAGACGCCCTCGGGGACATCGGTACGGGTGTCGGTGACCGTGACGGTCGGGAGCGTGCCGGTGAACTGGCGGTACTCCGCCGTCGTGCCGGTCTCGGTCAGGGTTGTCTCGGTGTTCTCCACCGTCAGGCTGAGCGCACCATGCTCGACCGCGGCGATGTCGACCTTCACGTCGACGCCCGAGCTGTCGCCGGGGTCGGCCGCGAATGCGAGGCTCCCGACGCTCGCGAGCATCAGCCCGCCGACCACACCGACGGCGCAGCGGACTGCAGCACCCTTGCTGATCATGTTTCCTCCAGTTCCTCGGTCGGCGGGCGCCGAGCCGAATCGTCGTGCAGCGGGGTGGCTGACACGTTCGCGTGTGCGGCTCGGGGTGCGACCGAGGTCGGCGTCCTTGCCTGGGGCGGCTCGAGAACCGAGCCGGGTCTCCGTATTGTTACCGGGAACATTTCGAGCGTACGCGGGGCTCCGGAGGCCGTCAAGACGACGCACTGGCCGTCCGGACGCGCGCCGGGATGCGAGCCCGGAGACGGATCCGGACGCGCGCCCGGGCGCCATGGCGGCACCATCCGTCGACCTCCGGCGAGTCATCCTGAACCTCCCGCTTCGCGTCCGCGTTCAACCGCAGGTGCGCGCGGCGTACGCGGCCGTCGTCGTGCCGGTGCCTGAGGTCGCCTCGACGGTGCCCGCCGCGACCGACGGGAGTCGTGTGGTGAAGGTCTGGCTCGCCGACTTGCCCGCGGCGAGCTGGACCGACTTCGCCCCGTAGGCCGTGGCGACCGAGATGGCGGCGGCGGCCTCGCCGGTGTTCGTGACCTGCGTGACGAGCACCGCCTTGCCGGCGACGCAGCGGGTCTCGGCGTTCACGGTGACCGGCGGGCCGGCGGGAGCCGGGGTGACGACGACCGTCGAGGTCACGGTCACCGCGCCGCTGCTGCCGAGCACGCGGTCGGGCGCGTTCCAGGCGGTCGAGCCGCCCGCGCCGGCCCACGTGTCGAGGTTGGCGCTGTACGTGCTCACGGTGCCGGTGACCTGGTAGCTGCCGGGCGTCGCGAGGTCGACCCCCGCGGTGTTCCACGAGACCGGGCGGGATGCGGTGCCGCGGTCGTACGCGAGCGTGACCTGCGCGGTCTCAGGCAGCGCGTCTTCGAGCTCGCCCGCCGTGCTGCCCGCCTCGACCTCGACCGTGCCGAGCGCCGTCGTGACGGCCGCGCGGGAGTCTGCCGAGCGCACGGTGTCGTACTGCGCCTTGGTGAGCGAGACCACGCCGCCGTGCTTGGTGCTCGGGGCCATGGAGAACCCGGGATCGGTGAGCTGGGTCCAGCCCGCGTCGAGGTTCGTGGTCGTCATCGGGCGGTAGCCGGTCGAGGGGATCACGTCGACGTACAGGTACCAGCGGTCCTCGCTGTGGCTCCTGAAGACGGCCGGGCCCTCGACGCCGCCGGCGTTGCCCCCGGCCCAGGCCGCGCCGATCTTCGTCTGCAGCTGGGTCCACGTGGTCCCGGCCTCCCACCAGCGCGCGGACGTGGTCGACTCCATGTAGATGCCCTTGCCGAGGCCGTTGTCCTTGGTGATGCGGTACGTCGTACCGCCGTTCTGGATCATCGTCGTGTCGATGGCGTTCGCGCCGGGGTCGACGAACGGGCCGCCGTAGGCGTAGGTGGCCTGCGTGAAGTCGGTCGTGGCGCCCCACAGCACGCGGTTGTAGCTCGTGCCGCTGTGCTCGGCGTCCTGGTAGACGTTCGATGCCCAGTACATGACGAACGCACCACGGCCGTCGGGGTAGTAGTGGTCGACCCAGGTCGCCTCG
The DNA here is from genome assembly GCF_043518605.1 of Agromyces sp. MMS24-JH15. Lineage (GTDB taxonomy): Bacteria > Actinomycetota > Actinomycetes > Actinomycetales > Microbacteriaceae > Agromyces. The sequence goes on along the minus strand of NZ_CP171358.1, from coordinate 1,881,034 downwards.
GGCGCCCACGCCATGCCGAGCTCGGCCACCTCGGTGCCGTTGGCGTCGAGCGAGACGTCGAGGCTGCGCGGTGCGCCCCAGTTCACGAGGTCGGTCGACTCCCAGACGTGCAGCTTCGTGCTGGCGCTCTTGGTCCAGTAGCACCAGCTCGTGCAGGAGCCCGAGCCGCCGTCGCCGCCGAAGACGCGCAGGTCGGTCGCGATGATGTAGTACGTGCGCGTCTCGGGGTTGTAGGTCAGGTACGGGTCGCGGATTCCGGTGGTGCCGAGCTGCGCGGCGAGGATCGGCTTGCCGCCGTTCAGCGGGTCCCACTGCTCGGGGTCGTCGCCGCGCGAGACGTCGAGGTAGATCTTCTCGGCGTAGCCGGCCGAGTCCTCGATGAAGTGCACCATCAGGTAGCCGTAGTCGTCATCGGCGGCCGCGACCGGTGCGACGCTCACGGGGATCTGCTTCGAGGCGCTCACGCCGCGCACCGTGGCGGTCGCCGTGACGGTGCCGGTCAGCGCGGCCGAGCCCGGCGCGGGCTGGACGGCCTGGAGCGTCGTGCCGCTGGCACCGAGGGCGAGGCCCTGCGAGGGGCCCGACCAGCTCAGGGTCGCGCCGGTCGACGTGGGCAGGCTGATCGAGGAGTCGGTCATGGCGATCGGCTGGATCGCGTCGAGTGCCGCCTGCGCGCTCGACTGGAAGCTCGCGGCGTGGAGGCTCCCATCGGCGTCGGACACCGCGGCGACCTCGGCGCCGGAGAGCGCGCGGTCGTAGGCGCGGAAGGTCGCGACCTCGCCCTTGTAGAACGGGTCGGGCCAGGGCGAACGGCCGATCGCGTTGAGCGTCTGCGCGGTGATCGAGGCGGGCGTGAGCGCGGTCGCGCTCCGGGCGACGAGCGCCCCGTCGACGTAGAACGAGATGGTGTCGGCGTCGCCATCGATCACCGAGGTGAGGCTGTACCAGCGGTCGGCCGACAGCGACGTCGCGGTGCGGGCGTTGACCTCGCCCGCGTTGCTCGAGGTGGTGATCGCCGTGCGCGCCTTGTCCCGGACCGAGGCGAAGTAGTACGACGTCGTGGCGTCGTTGCCGATGTTCCAGAGGAAGTTGAAGCTCGAGGCCATCGAGGCGTCGAACTTCGTCTCGACGGTGATCGTCGCCGACTGCTTCCCCGCGAGCAGGTTGTCGGGCAGGCGCACCCAGTCGGCCGTGCTGGTCTTGGCGCCGCCGGTGAACTTCAGCGAGGACCCGGTCCAGAGGGCGTCGGTGCCGTTCACGACCGTGGCCGAGCCGACGCTCGACGACCCGCCGGCGCTGTTCGCGACGGCGCTCCCGGTCGCCTGGGTGAACAGGTACTCGGCCAGCAGGCCCGTGCGGGGCGCGGCGGCGGGCGCGGCCTCGGCCGACTGGGCCGGCAGCAGCGGTCCGACCACGGCGGACGCGGCCAGGACGGCCGCCCCGAGGGCGAGTCCACCGGCGCGGAGGGCGCGGGTGATGGCGGTGTGCTTCGTCATTGAGAGCTCCTCGAGCCTGCGACTTCATCGGCGAGCGTGACCCGGGAGCAAACGAATTGTTACCGGTAACGGCAGACCGTAGCACAGGGTCGAGACGGCACGCCAGAGGATTTCAGCGGGGAGTTCCCTCCGCTTCGGATCCTTGGATTTCCGCCATTGTGTCCGGTAACATCCGGAACGCCCGACCCTTCGCGTCGGAGCCCACCCGTCAATGGCGACTGCAAGGAGCCGAATGCGCGCGTCCGCCCTCCTCTCACGATCTCGACCGCGGCGAATGCTCGCGGCGGGCCTCACCGGCCTCCTGGCCGCGGGCCTCTGCACGGCCGCACCGCTCGCGGCCTCGGCCGCGGAGCTGCCGGCCCCCACCGCCCACTACGACATGTCGCACACGGGCACCCAGTTGCTCGACGTGTCGGGCAACGGCCGCAACGCCGCCCTCACCGGCTTCACCGACGCGTCGTTCGCCGACGCGGGCGGCGACGCCGTGCTGCGCTTCAAGAAGGACGGCTACGCGGCACTGCCCAAGGGGCTCGTGACCGGCACCGACAACGCCTTCACGGTCGAGTACACGGTCGCGACCCAGACCGCGGCCAACCAGTTCGGCTGGGTCATCGGCGACGGCGTCGGCGCATGGAACACCACGGCGCTGGGCAACCACGTGTTCGTGAACCCCCGCTCGGGCGAGTCGGCGTACAGCAACGCCGTGCTCTCGGGCATCCGCGTGAAGTCCGGCACCGCGAACGGCGAGGTGCGCCTGCCGAACGGCGGCGGACTGAACGCCGGCTTCACGACGCTGACCCTCGTCGGCAACGGCAACGCGCTCACGCTCTACCGCGACGGCGTGCAGATCTCGACGGTCACGCACGCCTACGCGATGAGCTCGATCATCCCGACCGGCACGACGCTCGGCTACCTGGGCCGCTCGCTCTACACGGGCGACGCGCTCGTGCAGGCCGACGTCGCCGACGTCAAGTTCTGGGATGTCGCGCTCACGCAGGCCGAGGTCGCGGCGAGCATGCCGACCGCTGCGGCGAAGTCCGCCGCGAACGAGGCGCTGCTGCGCGCCGACCTGCTGCCGACCGTCCTCGGGGCGAACCCCTCGGCCTCGCAGGTCACCCGCAACCTGAGCTTCCCCGCCACCTCGAACGGCGTCGCCCTGACGTGGGCCTCGCAGAACACCGCGGTGATCTCCAACACGGGCGTCGTCTCGCGCACCGTCACCGCCGACACCCCGGTGACGGTCACCGCCACCACGTCGACCGGCACGGTCATCAGCTTCGCGTTCACGGTGCTCGCCGCCTCGCCGTCGGCCGACCTCGACGCGATCTCGCTCGCGTCGCGCACGACCGAGAACCTCCCGCTGGTCACGAAGGGCGCGATCAACGGCGCGACCATCTCGTGGACCTCGTCCGACGCCGCGCTCGTCACCCCGACCGACCCCGCCTACGCCGCACCCGCGGTCGGCGCGGCCGATCCGTTCGCGGGCGGCGGCATCGTCGAGCGGCCGGCGTACGGGTCGGGCGACCGCCGGGCCACGCTCACCGCGCACGCGACGCTGGGCTCGACCACGGTCGAGAAGTCGTTCACCGTGACCGTCGCCGAGCACGCCCGCACGGCGCCCGACGCCGGCTACGCGGCCGCCTACTTCAAGTCCGACGGCGACGAGAAGATCTACCAGGCCGCGACCTCGGGCAACGACTTCTTCACGTTCTCCCCGGTGAACGGCGGTGCCGCGGTGATCACTTCGACGACCGACACCAAGGGCCTGCGCGACCCGTACATCCTGCGGTCGCACGACGGCGACAAGTACTACATGCTCGCGACCGACCTGTGCATCAGCTGCGGCACGGGCTGGGGTCCGGCGCAGTCGGCCGGCAGCCTCAAGATCGAGGTCTGGGAGTCGGTCGACCTCGTGCACTGGACCCGGACCAACGGCGTCGACAGCGGCATCACGATCAACCAGCCCGAAGCGGGCATGACGTGGGCGCCGGAGGCGTACTGGGACGACGAACTGCAGTCGTACGTCGTGTTCTTCGCGTCGCGCCTCTACTCGGACGCCTCGCACACGAACTCGGACAAGCTCTACGCCCGCATGTTCTCGGTGCTGACGCGCGACTTCAAGACGTTCACGTCGCCGCCCGCGAGCTGGCAGGACACCGGATACGCGCGCATCGACTCGACCGTCACGAAGATCGGCGACTACTACTACCGCTTCACCAAGAACGAGGAGAGCGGCGCAGCCGGCACGCTCGAGGCCGGCAAGGACATCTTCCTCGAGCGTTCGAAGGTGCTCACCGCGCCCACGACCTCGTCGAACTGGACCGCCGACCCCGCCGCGACCTGGCAGCTCGTCGATACCCGCATGACGAGCCTCGAGACCGGCCAGTCGGGCGAGGGTCCCGAGATCGTGAAGCTCAACGCGGGCGACCCGAACAACGCAGCGGGCGACGGCTACGTCTTCCTCGTCGACAACTACGGCGCGGGCGGCTACCGGGCGTTCGTGACGTCGGGCGGCGAGATCGGCTCGAGCTCGCAGGCCGACCGGCTCTCGCAGCGCGCGACCTGGAACGTCCGCCCGGTCGGCGGCCTGCCGACGAGCCCGCGCCACGGCGCGTTCGTCAGCGTGCCCCAGACCGTGCTCACCGCGATGCACGACTGGACCGGCATCACGGCCGTCACCTCGACGACGGCGCTCGAGGCCGACGGGCGCGACGTCACCGCCGCGGTGACCGCGGCCGACGCGGGCGAGGTCGCCGGGACGGTCACGTTCACGGGCGGCGGTTGGAGCAAGACCGTCGCGCTGCAGGACGGCTCGGCCGGCGCCACGGTTCCTGCCGGCATCGGCGAGGTCACCGCGACGTACGACGGCTACGCCGACGGCCTCGTCGCGACGTCGACCTCCGAGGCCGTCGAACTGCAGGGCGGCCTCGAGCTGGAGGCGACCGCGACCACCCGGTGCATCGCCGGCAAGGTGTCGCTCGTCGTCACCGCGAAGAACGCCGACCACCAGCGCGCCGACGTCGTGATCCACACCTCCTACGGCGACAAGACCGGCTCGCTCGCCGCCGGGGCCTCGGTCTCGTCGACGTTCGCGACGCGCGCCGCCTCGATCCCCGCCGGCACGCTCACCCTCACGGGCAGCGCCGCCGACGGGTCCGCCTTCGAGGGAGCGTTCCCCACCCCCGCAGCCAACTGCGGCTGACCCATCAGCCGGTTCCGGATGCCTCGGCGGCGCGTCGCGGCATCCGGAACCGTCCCTCCCGACCAGCACCACCGGCAACCGGCGGCACCACGTGCCGGCCCCACCACACCGCACCACCACACACATTGGAGTGACATGCGCGACACCTTCGTGCGGAAGTTGCGGACGGGGGCCGCCGTCGTGGCGGCCGCCGCCGCCTTCGCCGCCGTCGGGGCCATCGCCCCGCAGTCCGCCGACGCCGCCGAGGCGCCGGCCCCGCTGATCCACTACACGTTCGACGCCGCCGCGGCGGGCGTCGTCGCCGACGCCTCCGGCAACGGCTACGACGGCGTCATCAAGCAGACGGGTGCGACCGTCGACGGCGGCGCCCTGTCGCTCCCCGGAGGTGCGCGCGCGAGCGCGGGCTACCTCGAGATCCCGACCGCCGGCCTCGTCGGCAGGACGCAGGTCACCGTCTCGACGTGGATCGAGAACCGCACCGGGCCCGCGAACGTGGCCGCCGCCTTCATCGGCGCGCCCGTGGCATCCGGCGCCTCGTACTCGAGCGCGTACTGGCTGCTGAACCCGACCAACCCGAGCGGTTACGTGAAGTCCGCGCTGACGAACACCGTCAGCGCGACCGCGCCGTGGGGCACCGAGGTCGGCGCGGGCGCGACGAACGCCGCCACCACCGGCATCAAGACGCCCGCGGGCATGGCGCTCTACACGACCGTCATCGACGGCGTCGCGGGCAAGCTCACGACGTACGTCAACGGCGCCCAGATCAGCCAGGTCACGATCGCGCGCAACGTGTCGTCGTTCGGCTCGAGCCTCGTGTCGTACCTTGGCCGCTCGACCTACGCCGACAACGGCTGGGCCGGATCGGTCGGCGACTACGCGGTCTACGGCGCCGCCCTCGACTCGGCCACCGTGCAGCAGCTCTTCGCCGAGCAGGCCCTCACCGGTGGGACCGCGGCCGTCACGGTCGCCTCCACGGCGACCGCGAACTTCACGCTGCCGACGGCGAGCCACGGCGCGACCGTCTCATGGGCATCCGACTCGCCGGCGATCACCGTGACCGGCGGCGCCGCGACCGTGACCCGCCCCGCGGGCGGCTCGGCCGACGCCTCCGTGACGCTGACCGCGACGTTCACCGCGGGCGGCACGACCGCGACCCGCACCTATGCCGTGACCGTGCCCGCGCAGCTCTCCGACCAGGCGAAGGTCGACGCCGACCTCGCGGCCGTCGCACTGCCGGTCGAGGCCGGCGACGTGCGCACGAGCTTCTCGGTGCCGACCGTCGGAGCGAACGGCTCGGCCATCGCCTGGGCCGTGACCGACGGCGCCGCGGTCGCGACCGTGCGTGCCGGGGTCAAGACGGGCACCGCCACGATCACGATCACGCGCCCCGCGGCCTCCGACGAGGTCGAGCTCACCGCGACCGCGACGAGCGGCGGCGCCGCCGCCACGCGCACGTTCGCGCTCACCGTGCCCGCGAAGCCCGCCACCGCCGAGGACCCCGAGGCCTACGTCTGGGCGTTCTTCACGGGCGAGGGCGCCGGCGCCGAGCGCGTCAGCCTCGCCGCATCCAAGGGCAACGACGCACTGCGCTGGAACACGCTGAACGGCGGCGAGCCGATCTTCACGTCGACGCAGGGCACGACCGGACTCCGCGACCCGTTCATCATCCGCTCGCACGAGGGCGACACGTTCTACATGCTCGCCACCGACCTCAAGGTCGCCGGACTCGCCGGCGGGTTCACGACCGCGCAGCTCTCGGGCTCGCTCGGGATCGAGGTCTGGGAGTCGACCGACCTCGTCAACTGGTCGAACCAGCGCCACATCCAGGTCTCGACGCCGTACGCCGGCAACACGTGGGCGCCCGAGGCGTACTGGGACGACGCGCTCGACCGCTACGTCGTGTTCTGGGCCTCGAACCTGTACCCCGACACCAACGCGGCCTCGCGCACGGCCGTGACCTACAACCGCATGATGGTCGCCACGACCGACGACTTCGTCACGTTCTCGGACGCCCAGATCTGGTCCGACGTCAAGCGCGGCACGGGCCTCGGCCTGATCGACTCGACGGTCGCCGAGCAGGACGGCATCTACTACCGGTTCACGAAGGACGAGGCATCCATGACGATCCGCGAGGAGAAGTCGACGAACCTCCTCGCCACGATCACGGGCACCCTGCCCGGCACGACGGGCGCAGCCGACCAGTGGACGCTCGTGAAGGAGCAGGTCGCGACCGGCCTGCCGAACGGCGAGCCCGGCGGCACCTACTCGAGCGGTGAGGGGCCGAGCATCTTCCCCTCCAACCCGGGTGACGTGAACGGCTTCGACTGGTACCTGTTCATCGACCAGCCCAACTACCACGGCGGGCCGAACTACTACATCCCGTTCGGGTCGACCGACATCGCCGACGGCACCTCGTGGCAGCCGCTCGGCGCGACGCTGCGCGCGAACCTGCCGCAGAACAGCGACGGCGGCAAGCCCCGACACGGCACCGTGATCCCGGTGACGCGCGCCGAGTACCAGCAGGTGCTCGAGGCGTACGCCCCCGCGGTCGCGGTCGCCGACGTCGCGCCGATCGCCGTGACCACCCGTGCCGGTGTCGCACCGGTGCTGCCGAAGGCGTCGCTCACGACCGCCGCGGGCACGACGAAGCAGGCCGACGTCGTCTGGGACGCCGTCGATGCGGCCGACTACGCGACGCCGGGCACCTTCACGGTCGCGGGTGTCGCGCAGGATGACTCGCGGATGCCGGTGACGGCGACCGTGACCGTCACGCCCGGCATCGACGTGGTCGCCGAGACCCGCTGCGTGGCGGGCAAGGTCAGCCTCATCGCCAAGTCGACGAACCGCTCGGCGCAGGCCGCGGAGGTCACCGTCGCCTCGGCGTACGGCGAGCGCGTGGTGACGATCGGCGCGGGGGCCACCCTCTCGGTGACGTTCTCGAGCCGCCTCGCGACCGTGCCCGCCGGGCAGGTCTCGGCGACGGTCGACGGCGTGGCCGCGACCGGTTCGTACGCGGGCCGCACATGCTGAAGCCGCTTCGCACCGCACTGCGGATGACCCTGGTCGCCGCGCTGGCGCTCGGCGGACTCACCGCCGTCGCCGCCGTCGACGCCGCGCAGGCGCCGGCTGCCGAGGCGATCGGGGAAGACACGTTCCTGAACCCGCTCGCCCCCGACACCGCCGACCCGACGATCGAGTTCCACGACGGCAACTACTACCTGGTGTCCACGACGTGGGACAACAAGGTCGTCATGCGCAAGGCGCCGACCCTCGCGGGCCTCGGCACCACCAAGCCGGTCACGGTGTACTCCGACACCAACACCGGCCGGAACGGCAACATGTGGGCGCCGGAGCTCCAACGCCTCGAGGGGCCGAACGGCTGGCGCTGGTACCTCATGTACACGATGGGCGTCTCGGGCGACTACGGCACCCAGCACCTGCAGGTCATCGAGAGCGCAGCGGACGACCCGATGGGGCCGTACACCTACAAGGGCCGCCCGATCCCGACCGATGCGTGGAACATCGACGGGGCCTACCTGCAGCTGAACGGCGAGCTGTTCGTGACCTGGTCGGCGTTCGCGCCCGACGGGCTGCAGAGCAACTACATCGCCCGCATGTCGACCCCGTGGACCGCGACCGGACCGCTCAGCATCCTGTCGCAGCCCACCGAGGCGTGGGAGGTCATCGGGCAACCGGTGAACGAGGGCCCGGTTCCGCTGCAGAAGGACGGGAAGACCTGGATCGTCTACTCGGCCAGCTTCTGCGGCACCGAGGACTACCAGCTCGGCACGCTCGAGTACCAGGGCGGCGACCCCGTGCTCCAGACGTCGTGGCGGAAGAGCGACGGGCCCGTCTTCTCGAAGGCGAACGGCGCCTACGGCACCGGCCACAACGACTTCTTCACCTCGCCCGACGGCACCGAGACGTGGAACCTGTACCACGCCAACGCCCGCGCGAACGGCGGGTGCGGTCGCGAGCGGTCGGCGCGAGCGCAGGTCGTGGGCTGGACCGGCGAGGGCGAGCCGGACTTCGGCGTCCCGCAGGCGACGACCACCGCGGTCCGGGTGCCGAGCGGCGAGAACGCGCCGATCACCGCCCGGGTGGAGGGCGCGCGCTGGAACCTCGTCAGCCGCAGCACCGGGCTGTGCGCCACGGTGCCGTCGGCCGAGGACGGTGCGGCGCTCGTGCTGGGCGACTGCGCGTCGTCGCGGTCGCGCTTCGTGCTCGACGCCACGGGCGACGGGTACCTTCGCGTCGTGAACGCGGTCGGCGGCACGGCCCTCGGGCCGGTCGGCTGCGCCACGGCGCAGGGCGCAGGTGTCGAGCAGTCGCCGTTCACCACCACGGGCTGCCAGCAGTGGTCGGTCGCCCAGACGACGGGCGGCTGGTCGAAGCTCGCGAACCGCACGAGCGGCAAGGTGCTCGATACGGCCGCGGCCTCGGCGGCGGGTGCCGGAGTCGTGCAGTCGACCGCGACCGGCGCCGCCGGGCAGGACTGGGCGCTCCGCCCGGCGGGCTCGGTCGTCGTGACCTCGATCGCGTCGGGCAAGGCGCTCGAGGTGCCCGGCTGCACGACCGCCGACGGCGCGATCCTCCAGCAGCGCGAGTACACGGGCACGGCCTGCCAGGGCGTGACCTTCACGGCCGCGGCGAACGGCGAGTCCGAGATCCACCTCGGCTCGGCACCGGCGAAGTGCCTCTCGGTGACGGGCGGCTCGTCGGCGGACTCGGCGACCGTCACGCAGGGCGCGTGCGGGATCGCGGGCAGCACCTGGCGCGTGCTCGTCGGCAACGACGGGGTCGTCGAGTTCCGGAACGGCACCAGCCTGAAGGCGCTCGACCTCTCGTTCTGCGCGGCCGCCGACGGCACGCGCGTGCACCAGTACAGCGTGCTGAACAACGACTGCCAGCGGTACCGCTTCGCCTCGGTCGCGGCCGACCCGGCGGCCCCCGTGGCCGTCGAGGCCGTCGCCACGACGCGATGCGTCGCCGGCAAGGCGGTCGTCGTGACGACGGTGCGGAACGCCGACGGGGTCGCGGTCGACGCGGCCGCGACGAGCGCGTACGGCGCGAAGTCGTTCGCGCTCGAGGCCGGCGCGTCGGCCAGCACGACCTTCGCGACCCGCGTGAAGTCGCTCGCCGCGGGGTCGGTGACGGTCGCGGGAACCGATCCGGCCGACCCGACCCGCGCCCTCACGGTCACGGCCGGCTACGCGGCGACGACCTGCTGAGGCATCCGGAACGAGCGCGATGAGGAGGCGCCGTCGCCCATGGGGGCGGCGGCGCCGCTTCGCGTCGAGTCAGCCGATCAGCGGGGCGAACTCGTCGGTCGCATGACCGGCATCGGCGCGGCTACGCGATCGCGAACGCCCGCGCCAGCTCCTGGATCCTTCGCGCCCGAGCGAGGCGCGGCGGATCGCTGCCGTCCCGGACCGCACCTCCGGCCTCGTCGAAGTCCAGGAGGAACTCCCGGGCCCAGCTCAGGTCCGACGCCGACGGACCGAACGCCTCGTTCACGACCGGAGCCTGCTCGGCGAACAGGCAGAGCTTTCCGGTCATGCCGAGCGACACCGCCACGGCCGCCTGCTCGCGAAGCGGCACGTGACCCGGCGCGACCGTCGGACCGTCGATCGGCCCGGGCAGTCCCCCGATCCGACTGGCGACGACGAGCTTCGAGCGCGGATAGGCCATCGCCAGGTCATCGGTGCTCGTTCCGGTGTCGCGACGATAGTCGCCGCTGCCGAACGCGAGCCGGTGCGCTCCGCGTGCTCGCGCGATGGCGACGGACTCCTCGATGCCGAGTGCGGACTCGATGAGCGCGACGACGGGCACGCGACCGCCGAGCGCCTCGAAGGTCTCGGTGACCGCGGTCGCGGACTCCACCTTCGCCAGGACGACGCCCTGCAGCCCCGGCACGCCGCGCAGCCCGTCCACGTCCGCGGCCCAGAAATCGCTCGCCCGGTCGTTGATGCGGACCCAGGCGCTGCCTGCTCCGCTCAGCCAGGCGATGACGCCGGCGCGCGCGGAATCCTTCCTCATCGGGTCGATCGCGTCCTCGATGTCGAGGATGACCCGGTCGGTCGCCGACCCCGTCGCATCCTCGAAGCGCGTGGTCTCGCGCGCCGACACCAGCAGCCACGATCTCGCCAGTTCGCTGCTGACCCGCTGCGCGAGGTGACTTCGCACCATCGACTCCTTCATCGTCCTCACCCGAACCGCGCCGGCACGCTCGACGTCCTATGCGTGCGCGGGGCCGTACGGCGCGACGATCATCGCGGTGAGGTCCATCGCGTCGCTCATCCCGAGGCCCGCGCCGAACATCCGGTTGCGGGCCTCGACCGCGGACCCCTCGATCTCGTAGACCGTGGCGTACCGGAAGGGGGCTGCGCCGCCCGGCTCCTCGGCGAGGCGCAGTCGGTGCGCCGCGACGAAGCCGGGCAGCTCGAGGACCTCGGGGACGTGCGTCTCCCAGTACCACTCGCGGAACTCGTCGTCCCGGCCCTCGACCGGGTTGACGAGCGCGAGGAGCGCCTCGCGGGCCATCAGGCGGCCACCCGCTCGCTCGTGGACGCCAACGCGCCGTCGTAGTCGGGCGTGGCGGTCAGTCCGTCGAGGATCTCGTGGAGTCCGGCCCGGCCGCCCGGGTTGAGCAGGAACTTGCGCGGCTTGCCGGCGACGTTCGCGCCGTAGTAGTGGCTGTGCTCGGCCGAGAAGATCGAGCGCGGTGCGAGGGTCTCGATCATGGTCATCCAGGATTCCTCGTGCTCGGCGGTCGGCTCGAACCGGTCGAAGCCGTGCGCGCGCGCGTGGATCAGCGTGTCGGCGATCCAGTCGATCTGGTCCTGCGAGTAGCGCGGGTAGTTGCCGCCGCCGGCGCCGTGCGGGCCGCCGGGGAAGAAGAAGTTGGGCAGCCGGTGGGCCGCGAAGCCGCCGAAGTCGCTCGGCCCCTCCTCCCAGTCGGTCGACAGGTCGAGGCCGTCGCGGCCCGTGATGCCCATGCGCGTGAGCGCGCCGGTGCCGAAGTCGAAGCCGGTCGCGTAGACGATGATGTCGTAGTCGCGGTGGCCCTCGGTGGTCTCGATGCCGGTCTCGTCGATCCGCACGAACGGCGTCTCCTTGAGCGAGACGAGCGAGACGTTCGGCTTGTTGAACGACTCGTAGTAGTCGGCGATGAACGGCGGGCGCTTCGCACCGAAGAGGTGGTCGGTCGGGATGAGGCGCTCAGCGGTGGCCGGGTCCTGCACGATCGAGCGGACCTTGTTCGCGAGGAACTCGCAGAACTCGAGGTTCGCCTCGCGGTTGGTCGTCATGTCCCAGTAGTTCGACGTGAGCTTGCCGAAGCCGGGCGCCTTCCAGATCTCCTCGTAGAAGGCCTGGCGCTGCTCGGGGCTGTCGTCGGTCGAGAACCTGCCGGCCGACGGGTGCATGAATCCGGTCGGGTTGGTGCGAGCGGTGAGGGTCTGCGCGATCTGCTCGAAGTTGTCGCTCAGCCACTGGCGCTTCTCGTCGGTGAGGGGCGCGTTGTTGAGCGGCGTGGTCCAGGTGGCGGTGCGCTGGTAGAGGTCGACCTGGGCGGCGATCTCCGAGATGACGGGCAGCATCTGGGCGCCCGACGGGCCGTTGCCGATGATCGCGACGCGCTTGCCGGCGAAGTCGAGCGGCTCGTGCGGCCAGGCGCCGGTGTGGTGGCCCTCGCCGCGGAAGTCCTCGAGGCCCTCGACCTCGGGGTAGTGCGGGACGGACAGGCCGCCGGTCGCCGAGATGACCCAGCGCGCGAGGATCGTCTCGCCCGCCTCGGTCGTGATCTCCCAGCGGTTCGCATCGTCGTCCCAGTTCGCTCGCACGACGCGCTGGCCGGTGCGGATGTGGCGACGCAGGTCGAAGCGGTCGACGACGTGGTTGAGGTAGCGCTCGATCTCGGGCTGGGTCGCGAACTCCTCCTCCCACTTCCACTCCGTGAAGAGCTCCTTCGAGAAGAGGTACCCGTAGGTGTAGCTCTCCGAGTCGAATCGCGCCGCCGGGTAGCGGTTCCAGTACCAGACGCCGCCGACGCCGTCGCCGGCCTCCAGCGTCTGCGCGGTGAATCCCGCCTCGAGCGCGCGATGGAGGGCGTAGATGCCCACCACGCCCGCACCGATCACCAGTACTTCGACGTCGACCCCGTTGTCCGACCTGTTCGCCATGCGTCCCTGCTCCAGCTCTGTGATCCGGCCGTTCGGCCATCATCGGATATATAAGCACATCTGCTGAATTCAGGCAAGCGATCTTCGCCAGCATGAATATGGATGCCACGGCGCGCGGTTGCCGTTTCTGAGCGCATGTGATGAAATCCAAGGACATCCAGTTCAAGGGAGAATGATGAACGAACGCGCTGACCTCCGATTCGACGGACGGGTCGTCGTCGTCACCGGCGCCGGCCGCGGACTCGGCCGGGCGCACGCACTGCTCCTCGCCGAGCGCGGCGCGAAGGTCGTCGTGAACGACTTCGGCGGCTCGAAGGAGGGCGTCGGTGCCGACACCGGCCCCGCGAACGACGTCGTGGCCGAGATCGTCGCTGCGGGCGGCGAGGCGATCGCCGACACGAGCGACATCGGCGTCGAGGCGAACTGCCACGCCCTGGTCGACACCGCCGTCCGCGAGTTCGGCCGCATCGACGTGGTCGTGAACAACGCGGGCATCTCCCGCTGGGCGACCTTCCCGGAGGCAGACGCCGACAACCTCGAGCGCACGCTCGACGTGCACCTGCGGGGCACCTGGCACACGACCCGTGCGGCATGGCCGCACTTCGAGGCGCAGGGCTACGGCCGCGTCATCACGACGGTCTCGACTGGCATGCTGGGCCTGGCCGACAACCTCGCCTACGCGACCGCCAAGGGCGCGCTCATCGGCTTCACCCGGAGTCTCGCCGTGGCCGCCGAGCCCAAGGGCATCCGCGTCAACGCGATCGCCCCGAACGCCGTGACCCGGCCGAGCGAGTCGGCGACGAAGCCGAACATCGTGACCGCGACCCCGCCGAACCCGGCGCTGCTTCAGGCCATGGAGACCGGGCTGGTCTCGCCGATGGTCGCGCTGCTCGCGCACGAGGACTGCCCGGTGAACGGCGAGATCCTCGTCGCGGGCGCGAAGCGGTTCTCGCGGTGGTTCCTCGGCATCACGCCGGGCTGGCTGTCCGACGGCTCGCCGACGATCGAGGAGGTCGCCGGACACTGGGACGAGATCAACGACCAGGACGGGTACTACGTGCCCGCGAGCCTCAACGACTGGGCGTCGCAGTTCATGTCCCACCTCGGGCGCTGATCGCGGAGTCCCGGGAGACGCGAAGGGGGGCGTGCGGTGATCCGCACGCCCCCCTTCGACGTCCGATCGGCGCTGCCCGATCGGATCGACCCGATCCGGGTCAGTCGGGGACGGCGACCCGCGGATCGCCCGCGACGATCGGCGCCGTGAGGCCGGCGCTGAGGTAGGCGACGAGGTCGGCGATGAGCACGTCGATCTTCACGGTCCGCACGCCCTTCGACTGCCCGGCCTGGTAGCGCGCGAGCGTGTGCACCGCGCTCGTGAGCGTGACCCACCAGCGCTCGTCGAGCACCGCCTCGGGGATCTCCGGGACGAGCCGCGGGAGCAGGGCGCGGAGCGTGATGACGGATGCCCCGGTGTGCACGCCCGTGCCCAGCCCCTCGTAGCCGCCCTCCTCGGTGATGTAGAGCGAGAGGAACGCGAGGTAGTGGTTGTCCGGCTGGATGTGGATCGCGAGCGGCCGCACGAACGCGTCGACCACGTCCGAGACGCCCGGCACCACGCCGCCCGCCATGAGGCCCGCGACCAGGTCGGTGCGGACCACCTCGCTCTGGCCGCCGCGCGACTCCATGATCGCGCGCACGACCGCGTCGCGGTCGCCGAAGTGGTACTGGACCGCCGCATGGTTGCGCTGGCCGGCCTCGACGCCGATATCCCTGAGCGGCACGGCTGAAATCCCGTGCTCGGCGAACAGCCGCTCTGCGGCCATCAGGATGCGCTGGCGGGTCGCCTCTCCCCGCACGTTCCCGCGCTCACCGGAGGGCTTCCGGCCGGACGGACGAGTGGGGCGCTCCGACAGGGATTGAGACATGGTTAGGAATCTAGCGCGATCCTGATCCCGAGGGGAGCCATCTCGGTGCCTGCCGGGTACACCGTGCCGAACAGCGGCACCGCGGCCGCGGCGAGCTCGGTCCGCACGTCGGCCCAGACCAGCTCGCCGCCGGCCGCCGCGGGCGACGCCGGGCCGAGCGCGACCACCGCGAGGAGGTCGTCCGGGTCATCCGCCCGATGGGTGGCGAGCACGCCGCCCTCCGGGCCGACGACGACCTCGGGATCGGCGATCAGGATGTCCATCAGGCCGTGGTGGGCGGAGAAACGCACCGAACCCGCGAAGGAGAGCCGCCAGTCGGCGCCCTCCTGCGCCGCGTGGCGCAGGGGGAACGAGAACACGCCCCCGTCGCCCTCGACGGCGCCGCCGCCGACCTCGTACGTGCCGCGCGCGATGACGGTGACGTAGCGGATGAGCGAGTCGCGGACGGCCCACTGGAGGGCCGGGCCGACGACCTCCGGCGCGACCGACTCGGCGGGCGCTTCGGGCGCGGGCGCCTCGGGCGCGTCGACTCCGGCGGTGCTCATCAGTCGACCGGGGCCGTGTGCTCGGCGGGGAATCCGCGCATGCCGGGCTCGAGCTCGAGGCCGAGGTTCCGGAACGCCATGCAGTGCATGTCGTAGGTGCCGACCGTGAACACGAAGTCGATGAGCTGCTGCCGGTCGAGCTGCGCCGCGACTTGGGCCCACGTGGCATCCGAGACGAGCTTGTCGCCCGTGACCATCTCGTCGATCGAGCGCACGATCGCGGCATCCTCCGGCGACCAGGACGCGGCGTCCGGGCCCTCCGAGAGCGCGGCGACCTCGGCCTCGGTGAGCGCGCCGCTCGCGGTGCTCATCCAGACGTGCTGGGCCCACTCGTACTCGCCGTAGCCGAGCCAGGTGGTCCGCAGGATCGCGATCTCGCGGAGGCGGTCCGACAGGGTCGAGTGGCGCAGGTGGTTCGAGAACGGCATCCAGCCGCGGATGAAGTCCGGGTGCCAGGCGTAGATGCCGAGGATGTTCGCCTTCGGCCGCTGGGGGACGGCATCCGGGGCGGCGTCGGCACCGCCCGGCGCGTGCGCGCGGAGCGCGGCGAACGCGTCGTCGACGTCGGGCGTCCACTCCTCGGTGGGGCGCGGGGGGATGCGGGGCTCGGTGGTCTGCAGGGTGTCGGTCATGGAAGTGGCTCCGTTCAGCCGATGAAGGATCCGCCGTTGACGCTGATCGTCTGGCCGGTCACGTAGGAGGTGTCGTCGGAGGCGAGGTAGGAGACGGCGCCCGCGATGTCGGCGCCGGTGCCCATCCGCCCGACGGGGATGAACTTCGCCATGTCCTCGGCCGACGGGATCTTGCCGGCCGCTCGCTTCTTCTCGACGCTCGGGGTGTCGATCGAGGACGGGACCACCGTGTTCACGGTGATGCCCTGGCGCGCGAACTCGACCGCGAGCGCCTTGGCGAGCGCGAGCTGGCCGCCCTTGGAGGCCGCGTAGTGCGCCATGCGCGGCGCGCCGCGCTGGGCGCTCGACGACGAGATGAGGATGACCCGGCCCCAGCCGGCCTCGACGAGGTCGGGCAGGCACGACTGCACGGTGTTGAACGTGCCCGTCAGGTTGGTGCCGATGGTGGTGTTCCACTCGTCGAGCGTCATGTCGAGGAACGACTGCTGCGGCGCGACGGCGGCGTTCGCGACGACGACCGAGACGGGCCCGAGGTCGGCGCGGATGGCCTCGACGGCGGCGTCGACCTGCTCGCGGTCGGCGACGTCGGCGTCGTAGCCAGCGGCCGTGCCACCGGCGGCGACGATGTCGGCTGCGGCGGCCGCGGCGGTCCCCGGGGTCCGGCCGATGAGGGCGACCGCGAATCCGTCGCGCGCGAGTCGCTCGGCGATCGAGTTCCCGATGCCCGCGGCGGCGCCGGTCACGACCGCGACCCTCCGCTGCGGCTCGGCGGTGCCGTCCGGTGCTGCGACCGTTGCCTCGGCGATCGTCATGGCGTGTTCCTCTCCGTCGAAGACCCGGCATCGCACACCGGCTCACCGATGAGGGGCGTGCACGATATCCGGAAGTGCTTTGTTCAACCGAACGCGTGTTCCGTTGAACTACCGGAATAGGATCGCTTCTGACCCGACGGTTGTCAAGCCGACGACGCGGGATCCGGATACGAGCGAATGGCGGTCGATGGGCATGGCGATGGACGCGGGCGAGACGGCGAACGGCGAGGCGGCGCGCCGCCGGCAGCCGCTGGCGCGCGGCATCGAACTGCTCACGTACATGGTCGAGAGCCCGAAGGACTCGCACGGCGTGCGCGAACTCGCCGGCCGGATGGACGTGAGCCCGAGCACCGCGCACCGCCTGATCACCGACCTCGAGAAGCTCGGCCTCGTGCGCCGCGCCGAGAACGGCACCTCCTACCGCCTGGGCCTCGAGTTCCTGCGGCTCGCCTGGCTGACCACCGATCGCTACCCGTCGCAGGAACTGGCCCTCGGCGTCCTCGAGGAACTCGTCGCCCGGACGGGCGAATCGGCGTTCTCCTCGCTCTGCGACGAGCAGCGGCGCCAGATGATGTTCACCTCGACGGTCGACTCGCCGCATCCGCTGCGGTACACGGTCCCGTTGCAGCAGTGGATGCCCCTCCACGGCGGTGCGAGCGGCCTCGCGATCCTCGCCTACCTCCCCGAGGCGGTCCAGCAGGAGGTCGCGCGCGGCCCGCTCGCGAAGCTCACGCCGAGCACGATCACCGACCCTGAGCAGCTCCTCGAGCGGCTCCGCGAGATCCGTCGAGACGGCTACGCCATCACCCGCAGCGAGCGCATCTCGGGCGCCGTCGCGATCGCCGCTCCGGTCTTCGGCCTCGCGTCGGGCAGCGTCGCCGGGGCGGCGGGCATCACGATCCCCGAGTCGCGCTTCGACGAGGCGAAGGCGGAGTCGTTGGCCGTCCTGGTCAGGGAGGCCGCCGCGCAGATCACCGCCAACATCGGCGGACAGCAACTGGACGGCTGAGACCGCCAGCGCGTCACCACCCCACACACCTCACACCGCGCCGCGCCGCGCCGCGCCGCGCCGCGCCGCGCCGCGCCGCCCGATCATCGCCGCGCGGACGCGAATCGTCGGAATGGGTCGAGCGAAGCGACCATTCGCGTCCGCGCGTTGATTCCGGGTGCGCGGTCCGAGCGTGCGAACGGCAGCCCCTGAGGCGATGCCCCCTGAGCCGGTCCGGTTGACATCGACGACCCGCCCGGTGATACTCGTGTTGCGTAATAGCGATCTTCCGTTCGCTTGAACGAGACATTCCGAACCCCGACAGTGAAGTTGAGGACCACCATGAGCGACACCGACGTCACCGGACGCGTCGTCATCGTCGGGGCATCCCTTGCCGGGACCCGCACCGCGCAGCACCTCCGGACGCTCGGCCACACCGGCCCGATCGCGCTCGTGGGCGCGGAGGCCGAACTCCCCTACGACCGTCCGCCCCTGTCCAAGGACCTCCTGAAGTCCGACTGGGCGGACGAGACCGTCGAGAGCTTCCGCCTCGCCACCAGGGGCGAGCTCGACGAGGCCGGGATCGACCTCCGACTCGGCATCCCCGCCGTCGGCCTCGACGTCGCCGCGAAGGCCGTCCTGCTCGACAGCGGCGAGCGCCTCGCGTACGACACCCTCGTGATCGCCACGGGCGCCGCAGCCCGGCCCTCCCCCTGGCGACCCGCCTCCGGCGTGCTCCAGTTGCGCACCCTCGCCGACGCCCGCGCGATCGCCGAGCGGCTCGCGCTCGGCGAGCCGGTCGTCGTCGTCGGCGGCGGCTTCATCGGCACCGAGATCGCCGCGGCCGCGATCGGATTCGGATGCCGGGTCACCGTCGTCGACCCGGTCGCCGAGCCCATGGCCCGCCTGGTCGGTCCCGAACTCGCCGCGAGCCTCGTCGACCTCCACCGCGCCAACGGCGTCGAGGCCCGCTTCGGCGTCGGCGTCGCCGACATCCGCGGCGAAGCCGGCGCCCTCACCGTCGTGCTCGACGACGGCACCGAACTCTCGACCTCGACGGCGATCGTCGGCATCGGGTCGATCCCGTCGACCGACTGGCTCGCGGGCTCGGGCCTCCAGCTCGAGAACGGCGTCGTCACCGACGCCGGCCTGCGCGCGATCGGCGCCGAGGGCGTGTTCGCGATCGGCGACGTCGCACGCTGGCCGCACCCCGGTCGCGGCCTGCACCGTGCCGAGCACTGGACGAACGCGAGCGACCAGGCCCGCTTCGTCGCCGCGGCGATCGCCCAGGGCGCCGACGCCGAGTTCGTCTCGACCGACTACGTCTGGAGCGACCAGTACGACTGGAAGATCCACACGGTCGGCCACCGCGACCCGGCGGGCACGTCCGTCGTCGTCGGCGACCTCGCCGCGGACGGCCGCGTCGCCGTCGTCCACGCGGACGCCTCCGGCACGCCGTGCGGCGCCGTGACGGTCAACTGGGTGCGCGCACTCAACCAGATCCGCCGCCTGCTGGCGTCCGGCGCCACGGTCGATTCGATCACCGAGCAGCTCGAGCAGCTCGGGTCGTCCGCGCCGCGCGCGGCCGCCTGATCCGACGCATCCGGAGAGGGAGAGGAACGAACCCATGGTCTACGTGGTCACCGAAGCCTGCGTCGACGTGCAGGACAAGAGCTGCATGCAGGAATGCCCCGCCGACTGCATCTTCGAGGGCGGGCGGATGACGTACATCAACCCGGATCTCTGCATCGACTGCGGCGCGTGCGTGGCCGCGTGCCCGGTCGAGGCGATCTTCTACGACGCCGAGCTCCCGGCCGACCAGGAGCAGTACATCGAACTGAACGAGCGGTTCTTCGCCGAGGTCGAGACGCCCAAGGGCGGGCGCAAGGCCGGGAAGATCTTCTTCGACGTCGACCTGATCGCGGGCCTCGCCCCGCGCGAGGAGGCCTGAACATGTCCGTCACCCGCATCGCCGTCATCGGCTCCGGTCCGTCCGGCGCCTACACCGCGCAGCTGCTCACCGAGGAGTCGGAGTCGCCCGTCGAGGTCGACGTCTTCGACAAGCTCCCGACCCCGTTCGGCCTGGTCCGGTACGGCGTCGCCCCCGACCACCCCCGCGTGAAGTCGATCACGACGTCGTTCGCCGAGGTGTTCGAGGAGACCCCGGGCGTCCGGTTCCTCGGCAACGTGCACATCGGCACCGACCTCACGATCGAGGAGCTCCGCGCACGGTACGACGCCGTCGTGTTCGCGCACGGCGCGCCGCTCGACCGCCGGCTCGGCATCCCCGGCGAAGACCTCGGCGGCGTGAACGCGGTCCGCGAGTTCGTGTCCTGGTACCAGGGCCACCCCGACCAGGCGGTCGACGCGTTCGTCCTCGACGGGCGCCGCGCGGTCGTCATCGGCGTCGGCAACGTCGCACTCGACGCGGCGCGGATGCTCGTCCGCACGCCCGAGGCGCTCCGGCTCACCGACATCCCCGAGCACGTCGTCGAGTCCTTCGCCGGCAGCACGATCGACGAGGTCGTCGTCATCGGCCGCCGCGGCCCCGCCTACGCGAAGTTCACGAACAAGGAGTTCATCGAACTCCTCGAGGTCGAGTCGACCGACGTGATCATCGACCCCGCCGACCTCGAGCTCGACGCCGAGCAGCAGGCCGTCCTCGCCGCCGACCCCGCGGCGCGGCGCCTCGTCGCGACCTTCCAGAAGGCCGCCGAGCGCGGCTCGCTCGGACGGGACAAGACCATCCGGTTCCTCTTCGACCGCACGCCCGCCGAGTTCCTCGGCGACGCCGACGGCGCCGTCACCGGCATCCGGCTCGTGCAGACCAGCGACCCGACCGTGAGCGAAACCCTCGAGGTCGACCTCGCGCTCCGCTCGGTCGGCTACCTCGGCAAGCCGCTCGACGGCCTGCCCTTCGACGAGCGCACCGGCACGATCCCCCACCTCGACTCGCGCGTCGTCGACGGCGACGAGGTCGTCGAGGGCGTCTACGTGGCCGGCTGGGTCAAGCGCGGCCCGAACGGCGTCGTCGGCACGAACCGCAAGTGCGCGCTCGAGACGGTCACCTCGCTCCTCGCCGACCTCGGCGAGCGCGACGGCGCCTCGACCGCCGCGAGCGCCGACGAGGTCGACGACCTGCTCCGCTCGCGCGGGGTCCAGGTCGTGGATTGGAACGCGTGGCGCGCGATCGAGGACGCCGAGATCGCGACGGGTGCGGCGGTGGACCGCGAGCGCATCAAGCTGCACGTCCGCGAGGACATGCTGCAGGTCGCAGCGGATGCCCCGGAGCCGCTGGGTTCCCCGGAGCCCGAGCTCGCCGGGGCCTCGGCCCATGCCTAGCTCCACGCTCGACACGCTCGGCGCCGTCCGCGAAGCGGTCGGCGCCGTCGTCGATCCCGAGCTCCGTCGCTCGCTCGGCGAGCTCGAGATGATCCGCGAGGTCGTCGTCGACGACGGCGTCGCCTCGATCGGGGTGCTGCTCACGATCGTCGGCTGCCCGATGGCGCAGCGCATCGAGCGCGACGTCCGGGAGGCGGCCGCCGCCGTGCCCGGCATCCGCGAGGCCCACGTCGAGCTCGGCGTCATGACCGACGAGCAGCGCGCCGCGCTCACCGCGCGCCTGCGCGGCAGCCGCCCGAAGGCGACCTCGCCGTTCACGGCCGACTCGCTGACCCGGGTCATCGCCGTGACGAGCGGCAAGGGCGGCGTCGGCAAGTCCAGCGTCACGGCGAACCTCGCCGTCTCGCTCGCCGCGCGCGGACTTCGCGTCGGACTCGTCGACGCGGACGTGCACGGATTCTCCATCCCGGGCCTGCTCGGACTGCTCGACGCCGACGGGCGGGCCGTGCGCCCGACCCGGGTCGACGACCTCGTCCTGCCCCCGATCGCGCACGGCGTCAAGGTCGTCTCGATCGGCATGTTCCTGCGCCCCGGCGCCGAGGACGCCGCCGTGTCGTGGCGCGGCCCGATGCTGCACCGCACGCTCGAGCAGTTCCTCAACGACGTCTTCTTCGGCGACCTGGACGTGCTCCTCATCGACATGCCGCCCGGAACCGGCGACGTCGCGATCTCGGTCGGCCAGCTGCTCCCGCACGCCGAGGTACTCGTCGTGACGACGCCCCAGCGCGCCGCAGCCGAGGTCGCGGTCCGAAGCGGACTGCTCGCGCGCCAGCTCGGCCAGCGCATCGCCGGCGTCGTCGAGACGATGTCGCCCTCGGTGCTGCCCGACGGCAGCCCGTTCGAGCCGTTCGGCTCGGGCGGCGGCACGGCCGTCGCCGACCGCCTGACCGCCCTCGGCGATGCAGTCCCCGCACTCGGCGGCGTCCCGTTCAGCACCGCGCTGCGCTCGGGCGGCGACGACGGCATCCCCGTGGTCGTCGGGAACCCCGCCGACCCCGCCGCGCAGGCCATCGCCGCGCTCGCGGAGTCCCTGGCCGTGCGTCCCCGCACCCTCGCGGGCGTGAAGCTCCCCCTCGCCGTCGCCTGACGCGGTCAGCGGGGCGTCCGTGCGCGGGACATCGATCCGCCGGGGCATCCGTGCGCCCGGACGATCCCCGTGCCCGCACGCCGCCACGCACGCGACGAGGGCCGGATCCCCAGGATCCGGCCCTCGTCTTCCTGCTGCGCAGCGTGTCCCCGTGTCTGCGCAGAGCTCAGTGCGCGAGCGCGACCGCCGGCGTGCCGACCACGCCGTCCTCGACGAGCCGGTCGACCTCGTCGCGCGAGAACCCGAGCTCGCCGGCCAGCAGCTCGATCGTGTCGGCCCCGAGCGCGGGCGGGTAGGTCGGCTCGACCTCGTCGGTGTCGACGAACCGGATCGGCGTCGCGACGTTCTCGAACGCGGCGTGCCCGTTCCGCACGGTCACGAGCGACCCGTCGTCCGCCTCGCGCGCGTCCTGGAGCGCCTCGAGCACGTTCTTCACGGGCGCAACGGGCACGGAGGCGGCGGTGAGGAGTTCGACCCACTCGGCCGCCGGTCGCTCGGCGACGCGGGCCTCGAGGATCTCCCACAGCTCGGCCTTGTTCCGCAGGCGAGCGGCGGCGTCGACGAACCGGTCGTCGACGACGAGCTCGGGCACGCCGAGCACGTCGCAGAGGTCCTCCCACATGCGGGGCGTGTTCGCGGTCACGACGAACTCGCGGCCGTCGCCGCCGCGGAACGAGCGGTACGTCGCGATCGAGTCGTGCGCAGCGCCCTGCGGGCCGGGTGCGGCGTCGTTCACCGAGGCGTACACCGCCTGGTACGAGAGCATCGCGAGCTGCCCGCGCAGCATCGACACGTCGACGACCCGGCCGCTGCCGGTGCCCTCGCGCGCGCTCAGCGCGGCGAGGATGCCGATGACGGCATACAGGCCGGCCACCACGTCGCCCGCGGGGATCCCGAGTCGTGCGGCCGGCGCGCCGGGGTGCCCGTTCAGGCTCATCGTGCCGCCGAGCGCCTGCACGACCATGTCGTACGCGGGCCGGTCGCGCCACGGTCCCTCCTGCCCGAACCCGCTGATCGAGGCCCAGACGAGCGACGGATGCCCCGCCTGGACGGCGACCGGGTCGAGGCCGAGTCGCGCGGCGACGCCGGGCCGGAAGTTCTCGATCACGACGTCCGCGCCCGCGATGAGCCGCTTCGCGACCTCGAGGCCGCGCGGCGACTTCAGGTCGATCGCGATCGAGCGCTTGTTCCGGTTGTTCGCGAGGAAGTACGCGCTGTCGCCGTCGACCTCGGGGCCCGCGATCGCACGGCTCGAGTCGCCCTGGAGCGCCTCGACCTTGATCACGTCGGCACCGAGGTCGCCGAGCAGCTGCGTCGCCGAGGGCCCCGAGAGGAACGTCGTCAGGTCGACGACGCGGACCCCGTCGAGCGGCGGCCGGTGCGCGGCGCTCATGCGGCCTCGAAGAGGTGGACCGTGCACGCGCCGTGGTCCAGGCCCGCGGTGCCGCCGCCGGTCACGTGCGTCATCGCCCACCGGGCATCCTCGACCTGGCGGTCGCCCGCCGTGCCGGTGAGCTGCCAGAACGCCTCGGCGATCTGCGCGACGCCGCTCGCCCCGACCGGGTGCCCCTTCGCGAGGAGCCCGCCCGACGGGTTGACGACGACGTCGCCGCCGAAGGTCGTGCGCCCGTCGCGGATCAGGTCGATCCCGCGGCCGGGAGCCGCGAGGCCGAACGCCTCGTAGTAGACGAGCTCGGCGATCGAGAACGCGTCGTGGAGCTCGATGAGGTCGAGGTCCTCCGGTCCGATCCCGGCCGCCTCGTACGCGTCGTGTGCGGAGTGCGCGCTGATCGCCGGACGGGTCATGTCGCGGAAGCCCTCCGCGACCTCGCCCGAGTGCAGCACCGACGCCGCGACGCGCATGCTCGCGCCGGCGCCGATCCGGGCCTTGGCCCGCTCCGAGGCGAGCACGACGACGGCCGCGCCGTCACCGGTCGGGCAGCACATCAGCAGGGTCAGCGGGTCCGCGACCGGGCGGGCCGCGAGCACCTCCTCGACGGTGACCTCCGAGCGGAACTGCGCGAAGGGGTTGAGCGCGCCGTGCTTGCGCGCCTTGACGCTCACGAGCGCGAGGTCCTCGGGCGTGGCATCCGTCTCGTGCAGGTAGCGCGTGGCCCGCATGGCGTAGACGGCGGGCATGACGATGCCCTGCTTCACCTCGCGGTCCTCGGGCGAGAGCGGCAGCGTGCCGCCGCCGAACTGGGTGAGCTTCTCGACGCCGATCACGACGGCGACGTCGATGAGGCCCTGCGAGATCGCCTCCCACGCCTCGTGCACGGCGGTCGCGCCGCCCGAGCACGCGTTGTCCACGTTGACGGTCGGGACCGTGCCGAGGCCGATCTCCTTGCAGATCCGCTGGCCCGTCATCATGCCGCCGTAGGAGTGGCCGACGTAGACGGCGTCGACGTCGGACTTGCGGATCCCGGCGCTGCGCAGCGCGTCGATGAGCGGCGGCACCGCGAGCCCGACGTACGACGACGAGCGGTGCTTGCCGAACGGCACCATGGCCGCGGAGATCACGTGGACGTTCTCGGTCATGCTCGGTCCTCGGGTTCGGTGCCGGCGGCGGATGCCTCGGTCTCGGTGGATGCCTCGGCGTCGGTGGATGCCTCGGCGTCGTCGTCCGTCGCGGGCGCGAAGTACCACGCGTCGCCGTCGACGCCGAGCTCGACCCGGATCCCCGGGACGAGCGGCGCGGTCTCGCGCAGGTCGGCGAGGGTCCGCACGTCGCCGTCGAAGTCGACATAGCCGAGCGCGCGCACGCCGTCGCCGCCGACGTGCAGGCGCGTGAAGGTGTACAGGACGCCCGTCGTCGGCAGCGCGACGCGCGAGACCTCCGTGCCCACGCACCCGCTGCAGACGATGCGCCCGCCGATCATGGTGCGCCCGCACGCGTCGCAACGGGTCCCGACCAGGCGCGGGCCCTCGGGGAACTCGCCGAGCAGGCCGTCGGACTCGAGGTCCGGGTTCGGTCGCGACACCGCGACCTCGGTGCTCGCAGCGGCCGTCGTCGTCGCGATGCTCATTCGCCTGCTCCCTGTGCTGCGAGGGCGCGCGCGATGGACCGCGTCGGGCAGACCTCGATCGCCTGCCGGATGCTGTCCTCCGGGTCGCCGTGCTCGTCGATCACGATCGCGACGCTGATGTCGTCGAGGTCGAAGGTGTTCGGGGCGTAGAACGTGCACTGCCCCGACCCCATGCAGCGGTCGCGGTCGATGGTGAGGTGCTCGCCCATCACGCCTCCGCCGGGGTGTACCGCAGGTACAGGTTGGTGTGGCCGCGGAACTTGTAGCTGCGGATCAGGTTCCACTCGCGTGCGTCGGCGGTGCCGTGGTGCCACTCGTCGATGGTGATCGCAGTGGTGCGCTCGAGGATCCGCTGGATCGAGAAGACCGCCTCGGCGCGTGCGAGCGGCGCGCCCGGGCAGGTGTGGATGCCGCGGCCGAAGGCCAGGTGCTGGCGCGCGTTCGGGCGCTCGGCGTCGAACTCGGCCGGGTTCTCGAAGACGCGGGCGTCGCGTCCGGATGCCCCGTGCAGGAGCATCACGACCGTGCCGGGCGCGAGCTCGAGCCCGCCGAGCTCGGTCGGCCGCTTCACGAGCCGGAACGAGCCCTTGATCGGCGCCTCGATGCGCAGGGTCTCCTCGATGAACTTCGGAATGAGCGAGAAGTCCTGGCGCAGGCGCTCCTGGAGCTTGGCGTCCTCGGCGATCCGCTGGAGCGTGATGCCCATGAGCTGGACCGTGGTCTCCTGGCCGGCCGCGAAGAGGTTCGACGCGATGCGGGCGACCTCGATCGGCTCGGGCAGCGTGCCGTCGGGAAAGGTCGCGAGCGCCATGCCCGTGAGGACGTCGTCCTGCGGGTCGGCGCGGCGCTCCTCGATCCGCGCGACGAAGTACTCGTAGAGGCGCTCGAGCGAGCTGTGGTGGTTGGCCTGGAGCTCGAGGTTGCCGAGCGTCGGGCCGGGCTCGGACGCGAGCAGGTCGAGCAGCATCGGGTGGTCCTCGACGGGCACGCCGAGGAGGTCCGCGACGGCGAGGACGGTGTAGCCCTTGCAGTAGTCCCAGATGTAGTCGGCCTTGCCCCGAGGGATGATCTCGTCGAGGAACCGGTCCGCGGTGTCCTTCAGGAACTGCTCGTTCTCCTTGAGGCGCTTCGGCGTGATGAGGCCCATCAGGATCGAGCGGTGGTCGGCGTGCATCGGCGGGTCGAACGTGACGATCTGGTCGTTCTGCGGGAAGAACGAGCGGTGCTGCTCGAGCAGCTCGCTGATGTCGTCGCCGACGACCTCGAACGGGAGGTCGACGACCGGGCCGCCGGTGCGGTTGATCGAGGAGTAGACGTCCGGCTGGTGGTAGACCTGCAGGGCCTCCTCGTAGCCGGTGACGATGACGACGCCGTACTTCGGCTCACGGAAGACCGGGTGGTTCGCGAGCATGTGGTCGAAGTAGGGCTCCGCCTTCGCGGCGACGTCGGGGTCGGTGAAGAAGTCGACGTCGGTGGGGGTGATTTCGACGGTGGTCATCCGTGGTCTCTTTCTCTGCGTGTCACCGGGTCGGTCGGCCGGGGCCGGATCGTCGGTCGGGACGTGCGGGTGGTTCTGCGGGTCCGGCGGGCGGGCGGTCGCCCGCCCGCCGGATCCGTGGCTCGCTGGGGTCAGCGGCTCACTGGAAGCGGGCCGGAGCGCCATCCAGGAGGACGGTCTTGGACTCGAGGTACGGGCCCAGGCCCTGGATGCCGCCCTCGCGGCCGACGCCGGACTGCTTGAAGCCGCCGAAGCCCATGCGGGTGTCGGTCTTGAAGCCGTTGTGGCCGACTGTGCCCGAGCGGAGGCGACGCGCGACCTGGTAGGCGCGCTCGTTGTCGTCCGTGAAGACGGCGTTGTTCAGGCCGTACACCGTGTCGTTGGCGAGCTCGATGGCGTGCTCTTCGTTCTCGGCCGGAATGACCGAGAGCACGGGCCCGAACAGCTCCTCCTGCGCGATCGTCGAGCGGTTGTCGACGTTCGCGAAGATCGTCGGCTCGATGAACCAGCCGCGCTCGAGGTGAGCCGGTCGGTGACCGCCGGTCACGAGGCGCGCGCCTTCGGCGATGCCCTTCTGGATGTAGTCGAGCACGCTCGCCTGCTGCTTGGCCAGCGCGACCGGGCCGAGCTGGGTCGCCGGGTCGAACGGGTCGCCGACGACGACCTGGCCGAACGTGGACGCGAGGGCGTCGACCATCGCGTCGTGGCGCTCGCCCTTGGTGACGATGACGCGGGTCAGCGACATGCAGACCTGGCCGCTGATCGAGCACTCCTGCTGTGCGATCGCGGCGGCGGCCTTGGCGATGTCGCCGTCGTCGAGGATGACGGCGGCGGACTTGCCACCGAGCTCGAGCGTGTAGCGGCCGAGGCGCGCCCCGGCGACCGAGGCGATCTGGCGGCCCACGTGGCTCGATCCGGTGAACGCGATCTTGTCGACGCGCGGGTCGCGCACGAGCTGCTCGCTGACGTTCCGGTGTCCGTTGACGACGTTCAGCACGCCGGCGGGCAGGCCGATCTCCTCGGCGATCTCGGCGAGGATGAGCAGCTCGCCGGGAGCCTCCGGCGGCGCCTTGAGCACGACGGTGCAGCCGGCCAGGAGCGCCGGGGCGATCTTGTAGGCCGCGAGCGACAGCGGGGTGTTCCACGGCACGATCGCGCCGACGACGCCGATGGGCTCCTTGACGACCGCTCCGAAGGCCGCGAACTCGGGGTTGTCGACGCTGACCCAGTCGTACGTGTCGGCCAGGTCGGCGTAGTACTCGAACAGCGCCGGCACGCGGGCGATCGAGTGCTTCGCCATGAGGAAGGTGGCACCGGTCTGGCGGGTCCAGAAGCTCGCAGCCTCCTCGGATCGCGCACGCAGGCCGGCGGCGAGCTTGCGCAGCCACACGGCGCGCTCACTCGGCTCGAGGAACGGCCACGGGGAGCGGTCGAACGCCTCGCGGGCGGCGGCGATCGCCGCGTCCATGTCGGCGGGGGTCGTCTCGGCGATGTGGTAGAAGACCTCTTCGGTCGCGGAGTCGATGATGCCGTGCGTGCCGGTGCCGGCGGGCTTGACCCACCTTCCGTTGATGAACAGCTTGTCGGGGTGCCGCAGGGTGGTCGCGGTGTCGCGGACTGTGAGTACGTCGGTCACGTAACTCTCCTCACTTCGTTGTGGTTTCGGGGCGCTGGGCCCCGGAGGGGGTTGGGGGTCAGGCCGCCTGGCGGGACAGGACGCCGCGAAGCGTCCAGCTGAGGCGGTCCGGCTCGAGGCCGGCGAGCTGGAGCGAGTTCATGCCGTAGTCCACCGACACGTGCGAACCCGAGACGTAGCTCGCGAGGTCGCTGCCGAGGAACGCGAGGACCTTGGCCATGTCGACCGACTCGGCGAGGCGGCCGGCGGGGCCGACCTCGGCCTCGACCTTGTCCTGGCCGCCCTTCATCTCGGCGAACTCGGAGAGCATGCCGGAGACCGTCATGGCCGGCAGCACGGCGTTGACGCGGATCTTGCGCAGGTCGGCGAACGGGGACACCCGCTCGGCGACGAACAGGTTGAGCAGGCGCTTGGACAGGATGTATCCGAGCGAGCCGGGGATCGAGCCGAACTCGGCCTCGTACTCGGTGGCGATGCGGACGAGGTCGTCCCAGTCGCCGCCGCGGACGAACGGCTCGAGCTCCTCGCGGACCGCCGGGCTCTCCCAGCGCAGGCCGCCGTTCGAGGTCACGAACGAGATCGAGCCGCCGGCTGCGACGCGCTCGACGAGGTACGTGTCGGTCACGTACTTGTTCGAGATGAAGTTGACCGTGATGGTCTCGAGGAACGTGTTGTGCACGCCCGAGATGCCGGCGATGCCGAAGAAGGCGTCGATGCGCTCGGGGATCTCGGCGAACGCGGCGTCGATCGAAGCCTGCTCGCCCAGGTTGGCGATGATCGACTTCGTCACCCCCGCCACCGGTGCCTCCACGCGGTCGAGCGCGTACACGTCGGCGCCGAGGTCGACGAGCATCTCGGTGAGCGCGCGCCCCATGCCCGATGCCGCGCCGGTCACGACGACCGTCTTGCCGGCGTAGCCGAAGTAGTCCGTCACTGATGACTCCCTTGTCTCAGGTTGTGTTCCGCTTTGCGGAACAGGTGATCTATCCAACGAAACGTTGCGGACTACTATCTCAAGTGAGGCATCCGGTGTCAACCGGAGCTCCGGACCCGCGTCGATTCGCAGTTTCAAGACAGGGTGCTTGATTCCAAGTTTCGGGGCGCGCGCAGCGCGCACGGAAGCGACGAAGGCTCACCATTCGCGAGACGTTCTCCCTGATGGAACGGGGATTCCGTGGAACCGAACATTGCGCGGCCTCCCGGCCAGGCGCCGCCGCGCCCGCCCCCGCGCGCCCCACGCCCGACGATCATCGCGCGCCGGAGACGACGAACGCGGGCCCGGAGCCCGAAGGCTCCGGACCCGCGTCCGGTGGTCAGCGCTACGCGCGCGGCAGCTGCGCGACGAACTCGGCGTCGTGCTCGACCTTGCCGGTCTTGCGTCCGCCCTTGGAGATGTCGATCCCCTCGAAGAACTGCTCGTTGATCTGGATGAACATCTCGTCATCGCCCTCGAGCTCGTCGTCGTACCGGATCGCCTGCGTCGGGCAGGCCGGCTCGCAGGCACCGCAGTTGATGCACAGGTCCTGGTTGATGTACATCATCCGCTCGCCCTCGAACAGGCAGTCCGCCGGGCACACCTGGATGCAGCTGCGGTCCTTCACGTCGACGCAGGCCTGCGTCACCACGAATGCCATTTGATTTCTCCTCACATCATCGTGATTCCCGCCGTCTGGACTCATCGCACTCGACGTGGGTACACTAGGCGGCACTTCTAAGCGTTAGATCTCAAATCTAACACCGGATGACCGAGTGACCAAGGCTGCTCACGACAGGAGACTTCGATGACCACCACCACGACCTTCTCGATGCAACGCGTCGACCCCTACTCCCCGCCGCTGGAACACCTGCGCATCCAGCGGGAATCGCCGATCAGCCAGGTGCAGTGGCGTGAGCGCCCGCTGTGGGTGATCACGAAGCACGCCGACGCGCGCACCATGCTCGGCGACACGCGATTCAGCTCGGACCGCTCGCTGCCGGGCCACCCGACGAACGCGGGCTACACGTCCGCCGCGAAGCTCAAGAACCTCATCGAGATGGACCCGCCGGAGCACACGCAGCAGCGCGGCCGCATCATGAACGAGTTCACCGTCAAGAAGATCGCCGCGATGCGTCCCCGCGTCGAGGAGATCGTCGAGGAGGCGATCGACGCGATGCTGGCGAGCGGGACCGAGGCCGACCTCGTGGCCGCGCTGTCGCTGCCCGTGCCGTCGGTGGTCATCGCCGAGCTCCTCGGCGTGCCGGCCGAGGACCACGCGCTCTTCCAGGACAACAGCGCGGCCTTCGTCGACGCCGACAGCACCCAGGACGAGCGGATCGCCGCGATGGGCGCGCTCAAGGAGTACATCTCCGGCCTCGTGGCCGACCGGGTCCAGAACCCCGGCGACGACCTGCTCAGCCGCCAGCTCGCCGCCGGCGCGCCGACGGATGAACTCGCCGCACTCGGGTTCCTCCTGCTCATCGCCGGGCACGAGACGACCGCGAACATGATCTCGCTGTGCGTGGCGACGCTCCTCGACAAGCCCGAGCTGCTCCAGCAGCTCCGGGACGACCCGAGCCTGCTCCCCGGCGCGGTCGAGGAACTCCTCCGCTACTTCACTATCGCGGAGGTCGGGGGCCTGCGCCTCGCGACGGCCGACATCGAGGTCGGCGGCACGCTGATCCAGGCCGGCGAGGCCGTCTTCGCCCTCACCAACACCGCGAACCGCGACCCCGAGGTCTTCGCCGACCCCGACCGGATCGACTTCACGCGCGGCGCCCGCAACCACCTCGCCTTCGGATTCGGCCCGCACCAGTGCCTCGGCCAGAACCTCGCCCGCCTCGAGCTCGAGGTCGTGCTCGAGGCCGTCGTCCGGCGCCTGCCGACCCTCCGCCTGGCCGAGGGGTTCGAGGGCATCGTGTTCAAGGAGTGGGGCCCGAACTACGGCGTCTACTCGCTTCCGGTGGCGTGGTGATGACCGAGATCCGCGCCAACCGCGCCACCTGCATCGGGTCGGGCCAGTGCGTGTTCACCGACCCCGACGCGTTCGACCAGGACGACGACGGCTTCGTCCTGGTGCTCCGCCCGGCCCCCGCGACGCCCGACGAACTCGCGCGCGCGACCGAGGCGGTCCACGTGTGCCCCAGCCGCTCGCTCTCGTTCGCCCTGGAGGCCGCATCATGACCCTGACCGAATCCACCCCCGCCGCGGTCGCACCCGACCTGTCCGGTCCGGACCCGCTCGCCCCCTGGCTGCGCCGGATCGCCGACGCCCACGAGGCCGCGCACCACGTCGCCGGCACGCAGTGCCGCGGCTCGGTCGCGCGGATCGACGAGGCCGCACGGCTTCGCGGCACCGCCTCGGTCCGCCGCGGCCGCGCGATCTCCCTCGAGCGCGAGGTCGAGACGCGACCCGACCGGCTGGCCGACGGCCGCGCGATCGCCGAGGCTGAGAAGGCGCAGTGGCAGGCGCTCGGCAACGCCGAGCTGCCCGACGGCCACGGCACGGTGAAGCTCGAGGTCGGCGTCGGCATCTACGGCCGGCACGCGCACGGCGGCGACGTCATCACGTACGACGCGCACGGCGTGCACAACACCCACATGGACGGCCTGGCCCACATCGGGGCGGATGCCTCGTGGCACGGTCCCATCCCCGCGGAGGCCTCGCAGACCGACGAGGACACGATGGTGAACTGGGCCCAGCACGGCATCGCCACGCGGGCCGTGGTGCTCGACATCCCCGCCGTCCGCGGTGCCGACTGGGTGACCGCGGAGCAGCCCGTCACCGCGGCCGAGCTCGATGCCGCGCTCGCGGCGACCGGGGTCGACCTGCAGCCGGGCGACGCGATCGTGGTCTACCAGGGCCGCGACCGCTACGAGGCCGCGGGCAACGTGTACCCGAGCGGCGCGGCCGCGGTCGCCCGCCCCGGCATCGGCCGGGAGGGCGCCGAGTGGATCGCCGCGAAGGACCCGGGCGTGCTCCTCTGGGACTTCCACGACGCCCGGAACGAGGACGGCGGACGGCTCGAGGTGCACAGCCTGATCTATGCGATCGGCCTCTGCATCGTCGACAACTGCCTGCTCGGGCCCGCCGTCGCCGCCCTGCGCGAGGCCGGGACATCCACCGGACTGATCGTCGCCGCACCGACCGCCATCCACCGCTCGACCGGCGTCCTCATCAACCCGCTGCTGCTCTACTGAGCCTCGCCATCGCAGACCCTCGCGCGCTC
The DNA here is from genome assembly GCF_043518605.1 of Agromyces sp. MMS24-JH15. Lineage (GTDB taxonomy): Bacteria > Actinomycetota > Actinomycetes > Actinomycetales > Microbacteriaceae > Agromyces. Next base: position 1,848,397 of record NZ_CP171358.1, on the reverse strand, counting down.
GAACCGCACCCCGCGGCGCGGCGCTCGGGCACCCCGGAACGGGCCGGCATCCCACCAGATGCCGGCCCGTTCCGCATCCCCATCCCGCATTCGAACCAAGGAGTCCCATGACCGCATCGTTCATCGGCAAGGCCGGCCTCGTCACCGGCGGCGGCAGCGGCATCGGCCGTGCCGCCGCGCTCGAGATCGCCCGGCGCGGCGGCAAGGTCGTCATCGCCGACATCGCCGACGAGGCGGGCCTCGAGACCGTCCGCCTGATCGAGCAGGAGGGCGGCATCGCCGCCTTCCAGCACACCGACATCACCGACGAGCCGTCCGTCGCGGCCCTCGTCGCGTCGGTGGTCGACCGGTACGGATCGCTCGACTTCGCCCACAACAACGCCGCCGGCGGGATCCCGCCGAAGGAACTCGCCGACTATGACAGCGAAATGAACGCGTGGGCGCTGAAGCTCTACCTCGAGGGCCCGTACTTCTGCCTTGCGCACGAGATCCGCTACATGAAGGAGCACGGCGGCGGCTCGATCGTGAACACGGCGTCGCTCGCCGGGCTCGTCGCGTCGCCGCTCACCGGTCCGTACACCGCCGCGAAGCACGGGGTCGTCGGCTACACGAAGAGCGCCGCGCTCGAGTACGGGCGATACGGCATCCGGGTCAACGCGGTCTGCCCCGGGGTCGTGCGGACGGGCCTCACGAAGGACCTGCCCGACGAGTACATCGGGGCGGTCACCGCCGGCCAGGTCATCAAGCGCCTCGCCGACCCCGCCGAGATCGCCGCGCCCGTGGTCTTCCTGCTCTCCGACTCGGCGTCGTTCATCACCGGTGCGATCGTGCCGGTCGACGGGGGCGCGACGACCTCGACGACGTCCGTCGACTGATCGCACCCTGCATAGCGAAGGGGCCCCGGCATCGCATGATGCCGGGGCCACTCCGTGTCGCAGGACTCAGTCGAGCGGGAAGTGGCACGCCGCGAACTGCCCGGGGCGCACCTCGCGCATCTCGGGCTCCTCCTCGGCGCACCGATCCTGCGCGAGCGGGCACCGCGCACGGAACCGGCAGCCCGACGGCGGGTTGAGGGGCGACGGGATGTCCCCGGTCAGCGCCGGCCCGGCGAAGCCGTCCTCCTCCTCGGGCGCGGGGACCGAGTCGAGGAGCCCACGGGTGTACGGATGCGCCGGACGGGCGTAGACCTCGACCGAGTCGCCGAACTCGCACGTCTTGCCCAGATACATCACGAGGACCTTGTCGCTGAAGCTGCGCACGACGCCGAGGTCGTGCGCGATGAAGACGATCGTGAGGTCGTACTTCTGCTTCAGCTCCTCGAGCAGGTTGAGCACCTGCGCCTGCACCGAGACATCCAACGCCGAGACCGGCTCGTCGCAGATGAGCAGGCCCGGCCGCACCGCGAGCGCGCGCCCGATGGCGACGCGCTGCGCCTGCCCGCCCGACAGCTGCCGCGGCAGCATGTCGGCGAAGCGCTCGCTCGGCAGGCCGACCTGCGAGAGGATCTCGGGCGCCTCGAGGTCGCGCTGCTTCTGCGGCATCCCCCCGATCGCGGCGCCCTCCATGACGAGCTCCTTGACCGCACGACGCGGGTTCAGGGAGCTGACGGGATCCTGGAAGATCATCTGCATGTCGCGACGGAGCTCCCGCATCCGGGTCGCCGAAGCGGTGTCGATGCGCTCCTCGCGGTAGCGGACGGTCCCGCCGGCGATCGGATCGAGCCGGAGCACGGCGCGGCCGGTCGTCGACTTCCCGCAGCCGGACTCGCCGACGATCCCCAGCGTCTCGCCGGGCAGCAGGTCGAAGCTCACGCCCGCGACCGCCTTGAACACCCCTCGCGAGGTGTGGTACTCGACCTCGAGGTCCTCGACCGACAGGATCGCCGCGTCGCCGCGCAGGTGCGCGCTGCCGCTACCAGCCAACGAGCTCACCTTCTCTCGTGTTCGTGGGGTGGAAGCAGGCGACCGCGTGGTCGCGGTCGACGTCGACCTCCACCATCGCGGGCTGCGCCTCGGTGCACGCCTCGGACGCGGCCGCGCACCTCGGCGCGAACCGGCAGCCGGGGGGCGGTTCCGTCGGCGAGGGCAGCGAGCCGGGGATCACCGCGAGCGGCGCGTGCCGGACGTGGTCGATCGACGGGGTCGCCCCGAGCAGCGCGGTCGTGTACCGGTGCTGCGGGTCGTTGAAGACGACGTGGCTCTCGCCGATCTCGGCGAGGCGCCCCGCGTACATGACCGCGGTGCGGTCGGTGCGGCCGGCGACCACGTGCAGGTCGTGCGAGATGAGCAGGAGGGACATGCCCCGCTCGGTCTGCACGCGCCGCAGTAGGTCGAGCACCTGGCGCTGGATCGTCACGTCGAGCGCGGTCGTCGGCTCGTCGGCGATCAGGAGCGACGGCTCGCACGAGAGCGCGACCGCGATCATGACGCGCTGGCGCATGCCGCCCGAGAGCTCGTGCGGGTAGGCGCGCAGGCGCCGCTCGGGGTCCGGGACGCCCACCTCGCGGAGCAGGTCGAGCGCCCGCGTGTTCGCCTCGCTCCGCGAGACGCCGAGGTGCCGGCGCATCCCCTCGGTGAGCTGGCGTTCGACCCGGACGACCGGGTTCAGGGATCGGCCCGGATCCTGGAAGACCATCGCGATCTCGGGGCCCCAGATCTCCTGGAGCTCCTTGCGCTTCAGGCCGAGCAGGTCCCGGCCCTTGTAGCTGACCTCGCCGGTCCGGTCCGAGCGGGCGGGCATCAGCCCCATGATCGCGCGGGCCATGACGGACTTGCCCGAGCCCGATTCGCCGACGATCCCCAGCGCCTCGCCGCGGCGTACGTGCAGCGAGACTCCGTCGACGGCCTTCACCACGCCCTTGGGCGAGCCGATATACGCGTGGAGGTCGGTGACCTCCAGCAGCATGTCATCGCTCATGACAGCGTCCACCTCCGTGGAGTGGGGGCGGGGTGCTGCGCCCGAGGGCGCAGCACCCCGCCCAGAGGGTCAGGGCTCGAGCCAGATCTTCGCGGCGGCGGGCGTCGTGTAGCCGTACATCTCGACGCCGTGCACCTTGTCGGTGACGGTCGCGCCGTTCAGGAACTCCTGGAACAGCACGTAGGGCACGAGCTCCGCGAGACGCTCCTGGACGATGGCGTACTGCTCCTTCTGCTCGGCGGTGTCCGACGTCGCGAGCGCGGCGTCGAGCGCCTCGTTCATCTCCGGGTCGTTGATCCGCGAGTAGTTCGTGCGGTTCGCGGTGCCGTTGAGGGCGCCCCAGAGTCGCGATCCCGGGTCGGAGAACGCGAGCGAGGACAGTGCCATCGAGTAGTCGCCCGACGTCGTGACGACGCCCTGCTGCGACGAGTCGCGCTGGTCGGCGGTCACGGTGACGTTGTCGTACTGGGCGAGCTGGGCCTGCAGCGCGTCGAAGATCGCGGGGCCGGTGCCCGGGAACACCGTGTAGGCGAACGAGAGCGGCGTGCCGTCCTCGGCGAGCTCGTCGAACAGCTTCTGCGCCTTCTTCGGGTCGTAGGTCTGCAGCGGGATGTCCTCATGGAAGGGCGAGTCCTCGCTGAACAGCGTGGTCGGGACGTCGCCGCTCCCCTTGTTCACGGCGTCGTTGATCTGCTGCAGGTCGAGCGCGTACGCGACCGCCTGGCGGGCCCGCACGTCGTCGAACGGAGGCTTCGCGGTGTTGAACATGAACCCGATGCCGCCGTTGAAGGTGTAGACCTCGTTGGCGTATCCGGCGGCCTCCGCGTCGGCGAGCGTCGGGGCGTCGGTGTTCAGGATGATGTCGGCCTGGCCCGCGATCAGCCCGTTGAGGCGCTGCGTGTTGTCGGTCACGCCCTGGATCTCGATCGCGTCGAGGTAGGCGGGCTCGTCGAAGTAGTCCTCGTTGCGCACGAGCTTCAGGGTGCCGCCCGGCGTCCAGCTGTCGAAGACGAACGGTCCGGCGCCGATCGGGTTCTTGTTGAAGGCCTCCTGGCCCTGCTCGAGTGCGGTCGGCGACGCGATCCACTGGAGCGCGTAGATCGGCATGAGGCCGAGCAGGCCGGGGTTCGGCACGACGAGGTGCAGTCGCGCGGTGCGCTCGTCGACGAGCTCGATGTGGTCGATCTGGCTCGCGACGCCGGCGCTGGCCGAGCCGAGCGCGGGGTCCTTCATGCGGTCCCAGTTGTACTTGATCGCGGCCGCGTCGAACGGAGTGCCGTCGGTGAAGGTCAGGCCCTCACGCGTGACGACGTCCCAGGTCGCGCCGCCGTCCTCGGTGGTGAACGACTCGCAGAGGCCGCAGTCGTAGCCGCCGGTCTCGGGGTTCGCGATGACGAACTGGCCGTAGAGGGCGGTGTAGGTGATCGGCATCGACGTCGAGCTGAACACCTGGACGGGGTCGAAGCCCGTCGGCTGCACGGCCTCGAGCACGCGGAGCGTGCCACCCGACACGGGTTCGGTCGAGACGGTCTCCTCGGCGGCGGGCGTGGATTCGGCGGCGCAGCCCGTCAGCAACAGCGCTGCGGCCGCCACTGCCGCGATCAGCATCGATCGCTTCGTGGTCTTCATGGTCTTCCTGTCTCTTGGTGGAGGTTGGATGGTTCTCTTGGTGGGAAGTGCGGTGCGGTGGGACGTCGGTGGGTCCTCGGCGACGGCGTCGAGGACGGGATCGGGGAGTCGGCGCTCAGTCGCGCAGCGTCCGGTCGGCCTTCAGCCGGAGGTGCTCGCCGGCCTGGTTCAGCGCGAACACGGTCAGGAACAGGACGGCGGCGGGCACGAACACCAGGTAGGGGGCCGTGCGGAGGTCGGTCGCGCCGGCGTTGATCATGCCGCCCCAGCTCGGGGTGGGCGGCGGCACGCCGAGCCCGAGGAAGCTCAGGGAGCCCTCCGCGACGATGAGCGCCGCGACCACGAGCGGGAGGTACGCCGCGATCGTGGGCGCGACGTTCGGCAGGATCTCGCGGATCACGATGCGGCGGTCCGAGGCGCCCATGTTGCGTGCGGCGCGCACGAACTCCCGACTGGTCCACGCCATGGTGTTCGCCCGGGCCAGTCGGATGAACGTCGGCGTGCTCGTCAGGGTGAGGCCGACGAGCAGCGTCGGCACGCTCGGCGAGAGGATCGACGTGATCGCGAGCAGGAGCACGAGCGCCGGGAACGACAGCAGCACGTCCGCGACGAGGGTCACGACCGAGTCGACCCACTTGCGGAAGTACCCGGCCAGGAGCCCGAGGGAGGTGCCGATGAGCACGCCGCCGGCCGCCGAGACGGTCCCGACGACGAGCGAGACCTGGCCGCCGTAGATGAGGCGGGAGAGCATCGAGCGCCCCGTGCCGTCGGTGCCCAGCAAGGTGTCGAGCGGCCCGAACTGCGGCGGCTGGCGCGGCGGCCCGACGACCTCGTCGATCGGCGCGATCGGCAGCACCGAGGCGAAGACGGCGAGGAACACGATGAGCGCGATCCAGGCGTACGAGAACCAGACGAGGACGGACCACTGGCGCTTCGCGGGCGCCACGACCGGGGTCCCGAAGCGCGATGTCGTGCGCGGGCCTGCCGGCCGGGTGGAGATGCTCCGGGTGACGACGGTCATGCCGACACCGCCTTCCGCTGCGGGGTGACGAGGGCGCGGGGCTTCCTCGCCCGCGGGCTGCGACGCACGCGCGGGTCGATGAGGCCGTAGCCGAGGTCGACGACCATGTTGATGACGACGAATCCGACGGCGATGAACGCCACGACGCCCTGGACCGTCACGATGTCGCGCTGGATGATCGACGTCGAGATGAGCTGGCCGATGCCCGGCAGCACGAACAGCGCCTCGACGATGATCGTCCCGCCGATGAGCCGGGCGAGGCTGAGCCCCGAGATCGTGAGCAGCGAGAACGACGACGGTCGGAACGCGTGGCGGAACAGCACGTAGGTGCGGGACATCCCCTTCGCCCGTGCGGCAGCCACGTAGTCCTCCCGGAGCGTGCCGATGAGGTCGGCCCGGAGCACGCGGTGGAAGGCCGCGATCTCCGTGAGGGCGACCGCGAGCGCCGGCAGGAGGGCCCCGCGCAGGTTCGGGCCGAGGCCCTCCGCGATCGGCGTCCAGCCGAGCGCGGGCAGCGCCTTCATCGTCACCGCGAAGAAGTAGACCAGGACCGGCCCGGCGACGAACGCGGGGATCGCGAGGAACGCGGAGGTGACGGCGTTGATCCCGCGGTCGACTGCGCTGTTCGGGAGGGTCGCCGACGCCACCGCGAGCGGGATCGCCACGATGAGCGCGATCGAGAGGCTCAGCACCGCGAGCTCGAGCGTGACGGGCAGGCGCTGCAGGATCGCCTCCGTCACCGGGACGTGGGTGATCGGCGAGGTGCCGAGGTCGCCGTGGAGCGCCGACCAGAGCCAGTCGAGGTACTGCACGAAGAACGGCCGGTCGTAGCCGAGCTCGGCGTTCAGCGCCGCGACGCTCTCGGGCGTGGCCGCCTCGCCGAGGATCACCTCGGCGACGGAGCCGGGCGCGAGGCTCATGAGCGCCTGCACGCCGACCGTGACGAGCAGGATGACCAGCAGCGCGTACCCCACGCGCCGACCGACGTCAGCCAGCATGGCTGCGCCCGTCGATCGGGTCGGGACGGGTCGAACATCCAGCGTGCACTCGGACTCCCTTGTCGAGTTCGCCGCAATCGCGGCTTTGCTTCCACGTGTTCCGTTGGAGACAACGTTCATCACCACTACGCAACAGGAGGATCATGGCGTCCTGCGTCGGGGATGTCAACGGTTTCTTGAGCGAATGTGCTTATTCATCATCGATCGCCATCGCCCGTACGATCCTCGAGGCCGCCTGACAGCGGCAGAATCACCGAAATCGCACGGCGAAAGCACGAGCCGACCGAGCCGCGGCCCGAATCACGATCTCGACACGATTCGAGCCGTTGCGCTGAATTCGGTTCGATGCGAGCCACATCGACCGAGCCGGATGCCCCGCAGGGACCCCTGGTCGCCAGTGCCCGCCGGAACCGGCCGCCTCCGCTGCGATCCGACCGGAGTTTCAGTTATGATCCGTAATACAGCTTTCTTGTTCTGTACTACGGAACGCTCCGACGGTCACGCGACGACGCGCGATCTCGCGGCGTTCCAGGTGGACACGACCGGGATCGACGAACACCGTCGTTCCGTCCCGGCACCGACCGCCGCCCCGCCGGCACTCCGCCGACGGCGATACGCAACCTCGAAAGGGCATCCACCAATGTCATCCGCTGAACTGACGTTCACGGGAGCGGTCCGATCCGCCTCGCCTCGACCGTTCGGATACATCCTCTCCGTCCTCATCCTCGCGGCCGTCACGAGCTCGTTCGAGTCGACGATGATGTACACCGCGCTCCCGAGCCTCGAAGCGGGCTTCGGCGTGGACATCAGCGCCGCGAGCTGGGTGCTCACCGGCTTCCTGCTGGTCGGCGCCGCGTCCGCGGCCATCGCCGGCCGCCTCGGCGACGTCTTCGGCCGCAAGCGCGTGCTGGTCATCCTGCTCATCGCCTCCGTCGCCGGCTCCGTGATCAGCCTCGTCGTCCCGACGATCGGCGGCGTCATCCTCGGCCGCGCGGTCCAGGGCCTCGCGGGCGGCATCCTCCCGCTCGCGTTCGGCATCATCCGCGAGCACGTCAGCGCGAAGAACCTCTCCATCGCGATCGCGGTGACCGCGGGTGCGGCCATGCTCGCGGGCGCGGGCGGCAACCTCATCGCCGGCTACATCGTGCAGTTCTCGAGCTGGCAGTGGATCTTCGTCGTCTCCGGCGTCCTCACGGTCGTCACGACGATCCTCGCGGCCTGGCTCCCCGACTCGGTCCGCACCGGTATCCGCGACCGCATCGACTGGCTCGGCGGCATCCTCTTCGCCCCGGCCATCGCGCTCATCCTCTTCGGCATCAACGTGTCGACCGGCCTCGGCTGGGCCTCGCCCGTCGTGTGGGGCATGATCGGCATCGGCGCGCTCGTGCTCGTGTTCTGGGCGATCTGGGAGGCCAAGCAGCAGGCGCCCATGGTCAACGTGCGCTACTTCGCGCAGCGCAACCTCGGCCTCACCTACCTGATCACCGCGCTCACGGGCTTCGGCCTCGGCGGCGCCGGCTACCTCGGCCAGCTGATCATGCAGTACCCGACCGCCGCTCCCGTCGGCTTCGGGATCCCGGCGGGCGCCGCGGGCCTGACATCCTTCTGCATCGGCTTCCTCGGCTTCCTGCTCGCCCCCGTGAGCGGCCGCGTCGCGCGCGGCGGCCACGCGAAGACGTCCTTCGTCATCTCGGCCGTCACCGGCATCATCGCCGCGGTCCTCACCGCGATGTCCGCGACGGTGTGGAACTCGTTCCCCGCGTTCATCGTCAGCCAGGTGATCCTGACCGTCTCGACCTCGTTCCTGCTGTCGTCGCTGCCGCTGCTCGTCGTCGAGGGCGCCGCCGCCCGCAACACGAGCGAGGCGACCGGCATCTCGACGGTCATCCAGACCGCGGCGTCGGGCATCGGCACGAGCGTGAGCGCCGCGATCCTCGCCGTGTTCGCCATCGAGGTCTCCGAGGTCGCGCCCGGGTTCGAGGCGAGCACCGAACAGGGCTACGTCGTGATCTTCGCGCTGACCGCCGTGCTGACCGCGCTCGCGCTCGTCGCGGCGATCTTCCTCAAGCGCCGGCCCGCGGGCGAGCGCGACGCCGACGCCGAGTCGGCCGACGACCTCGAGCTGCCGGTGCTCACGCACTGATCCGGCCCTCCCGCACGAACGCCGTGCGGTCCCGCGATGGGACCGCACGGCGTTCCTGCGTGGGGCGTGCGCGGCGTTCCGCGTCGGTGGGGCCCCGGCGGCCGTGGCGGCCGCGGCGGCCCAGTGTTCACGCCCCGGCGTCGGTCCGCAGCGCGAGCTCGGCCACCCGCACGAGCCGCGACCGCGCGGCCGGGTCCCGGGTGACGATGACGTTCAGGAGCGCGCCCATCAGCAGGTCGGCCGCGAGCTCGGCCGACTCCTCGGCCCGCCCCGCGGCGGCGAAGGCGTCGAGGATGGCTCGGCGCAACGGCCGATCGAACCGCTCCTCCATCCGTGCGGCGGCCGCCGGATCCGACGCGGCCGCGGCCAGGAGCGCCCGGTACAGCTCGGCCGGGGCGTCCGCGGCGAGGGCGTCCGCCGAGCGGGACATCCACGCACCGAGGTCTGCGGCGAGGTCGCCCGACGCGGTCGCGAGGTCGAGCTGGAGCGGCAGGGCCTCGTCGAGGACGCAGTCGGCAACGATCGCCTGCTTCGACGGCCACCAGCGGTAGAGCGTCTGGCGGCCGACCCCCGCGCGCTGCGCGATCTCGGCCATGCTCAGCCGGTCGTACCCCTCGGCGACGACGAGATCGCGGGCCGCCTCGAGCGCGGCACGCCGCCCGGCGACGTCTCGCGGGCGGCCCCGGGGCACTCGACTCATGCGATCACGCTAACAGGGCGTAGTCTTATTTGGAGACACATGTCACATAACTCGAGGAGGAGATCCGCATGACAGACGTGCTGGTCGTCATCGGCGTCGGCGGCATGGGCGAGACCATCGCCCGACGCGAGGCACCCGGACGCATCACGGTCCTGGCCGACTACAGCGAGGACGCGATCGCGCGCCTCGCGGCATCCATGACCGACGACGGGTTCGACGTGCACCCGGTGCGAGTGGATGTCTCGTCCCGCGAGTCGGTCGAGGCCCTCGCCGCGCACGCCGCCGAGCTCGGCGATGTCCGCGCCGTCGTGCACACCGCGGGCCTCTCCCCCGCGCAGGCGCCGCTCGACGCGGTCCTGCGGGTCGACCTCGTCGGCGTCGCGCTCGTGATCGAGGCGTTCGGCGCGGTCGTCGCCCCGGGCGGCGCGGGCGTCGTGATCTCGAGCTCGTCGAGCTACCTGCAGCCGCCGTTCAGCCCGGAGGAGCAGGCGGCGATCCGCACCAGCACCCCCGAGCAGCTCGTCGAGCTGCCGTTCTTCTCGGCGGAGGCCCTGCACCACCACGCCGGCCTCGCGTACGGCAAGGCGAAGCTCGCGAACCGCATCCAGGTGCAGGAGGCCAGCGCGGGCAGCTGGGGCGCGCGCGGCGCCCGCATCAACACGATCAGCCCCGGCATCATCTCGACCAAGATGGGCCGCCAGGAACTCGACACCCCGTCGGGTGCGTTCATGCGCGCCATGGTCGACAACTCCGGCACCGGCCGCCTCGGCACGCCGAGCGACATCGCCGACGCCGCCACGTTCCTGCTCGGCGGCCAGGCGTCGTTCGTCACCGGCATCGACCTGCTCGTCGACGGCGGCGCGGTCGCGGGCGTCGCGACCGGCCGTACGCCGATGCCCAAGGGATGACCGCCATGCCCATCGAACTCGACGAGCGCGCCGCGCTCATCGTCGTCGACCTCCAGGCCGGGACCGTCCGCAACCCGTTCGCGCACGACATCGACGGCGTGATCGAACGCGCGACGGCCCTCGCGGCGTCGTTCCGCGCACACGGCCGTCCCGTGGTCATCGCCCGCTCGACGGGCATGCCGACGGGTCGGAACGCGTACGGGCCCGGCGGCGCCCGGCAGCTCCCGGCCGACTACGCCGATCCGGCGCCGGGCCTCCAACCCGAGGCCGGCGACCTCACCGTCGAACGGACCGGCTGGAACGCCCTCACCGATCCGCTCGACCGGGCGTTGCGCGAACTCGGCGTCACGCAGGTCGTCGTCGCGGGTGTCGCGACGAGCTTCGGCATCGAGTCCACGGCCCGCGCCGCCTACGACCGCGACTACCACGTGGTCCTCGTGCAGGACGCGATGACCGACATGACGGAGGCCCGGCACGACGGCGTCGTCGCGGGGACCTTCCCGATCCTCGGACAGGTGGCGTTCGCCGACGAGGTGCTGGCACTGCTCGACCGAGCCTGACCTCGCGCCGTGGCCGGTCCGCCGGCCACGGCGGGGCATCGGGCCGTTTCGGCCCGGTCCCGGCTTCGGGCCCGGCTCCGGGCCCGGCTTCGGCCGACGGCCCGGTCGTAGGATGTCCCGATGCCGCTCTTCGACCACCTCGGAATCTCCGTCGACGACCTGCCCCGATCGATCGCGCAGTTCGATCCCGTGATGCTGGCGCTCGGCTGCACGCGGCTCGACGCCGACGACGCCGTGTCGTGGTACCGGGGCGTCGAGGAACTGATCCTCTTCCCCGCCCGCGAACCGGGCACCGGGCCGCACCGGCACGGCCGGGTGGGGTGGCAGCACCTCGCGTTCGCCGTCGAGTCGCCCGCCGAGGTCGATCGCCTGCACGCGATCGCGCTCGGCGCGGGCTGGACGGCCGTGCGCGAGCCCAAGCTCTACCCGCGGTTCAACGACCGCTACTACGCGTCCTTCGTCGAGGACGACAACGGCATCCGCTTCGAGTTCATGTACAACCCGCCCCGCGACGAGGCATGACGCCCCGGCCGGTACCCTGAACAGCATCCCCACCCCCACTCCAGAGGAGATCTCGTGAGCATTCAGCGTGTCCAGCCCGGCGCCCGCATGAGCCAGGCCGTCGTCCACGGCGACACCGTGTACCTGGCCGGCCAGGTGGCCGAGGGCGCGTCGGTCGCCGACCAGAGCCGCGCCGCGCTCGCGCAGGTCGACGAACTGCTGGCGAGCGTCGGCAGCGACAAGTCGAAGCTGCTGAACGTCACGATCTACCTCGCCGACATCGCGACCTTCGCCGAGATGAACTCGGTGTGGGACGCCTGGGTCGACGGCCAGAACCCGCCCGCGCGCGCGACCGTCGAGGCGAAGCTCGCGACCCCCGACTACTTCGTCGAGTTCGCGGTCATCGCGGCGGTCTGATCGACCACGACGACGAAGGGCCGGATGCCTCGTGGCATCCGGCCCTGCTGTGCGCGGTCGGGCAGGCGCCCCGAGCCGCGCCCGCTCGTCCCACCTCGGTGGTCAGTCGTGAGGTGGGCGGCGCAGTCGCTTGACGTCGGTGCGCCGCTTCTTCGCTTCCAGGCGCCGCTCCCTGGCACCGCGACTCGGTTTCGTCGGTCGTCGCGATGGCGACGGCGGCCGCAGGGCGTCGGCCACGACGGCGGCGAGCCGAGCGCGGGCGGCAGTCCGGTTGCGCAGTTGCTCGCGGTGCTCGGATGCGG